>JBDHHP010000078.1:0-21657 GCA_039589275.1 Gemmatimonadota bacterium
TGGGACGATGGACAAGGAGTCCCTTGGCCCGTGGGAGCATGAGATCCTACTGGCCATCTTGCGCCTCGGATCCGAATCATACTCGGTACCGATCGTGGTCGAGTTGGAGGAGCGAACCGAGCACAGAGTGCCACCTGCTGCGGTCCGCGTAACGACTAGGCGGCTGGAAAAGAAGGGGCTGCTTTCCTCCCACCTGGAAACCGCTCCACCTGAGGAAGGCGGTCGGCTGCGCCGGTACTTTAGGTTAGAGCCGGAGGCACTGGAGCTCCTCGGAGAGTACCGCCGCATTCTCGACCGCTTGTGGGAAGGCATATAGGTGGTCCTGGAGGCCAGATGATCAGGCCACCCACCGATTCACCCCCTGTCCAGCCTGGCAGCCCCGGGCGTCTCGCGGCGCTCGGGGCTTTGCCTTGCAGACGCGTGTACCGTGCTGCAAGCTTCCTTATCGCGCTCCTGGCAACGGCGGTTGCCTGGCCCAACGACGGTGGGATGACGCTACCATACTTGATATTGCCGACAGTTGAAGTACCCAGGTGGCTTAGTGCCCGCCTGCATTCGAACCGAGTCATGCCCGAAAGGTGACACCATGCAAAGCTCCGTGCTCCTCAAGTGCGTGTCACGTGCTTTCGTTGTTGGCATCGCAGTCTGTTGGACAGCGTGCGTTAAGACCGACGTGGTGATCCTAGACCCAACCGTCAAGTACGAACCAGTATCACCAGATTCGGTCCGGGTATTCCTCACTGCAGATGACGTTCCCGGAGAGTACCAACGAGTCGCACAGATCGACGCCTATCAAGAAGGTGATTGCAGTGGATGGGGATGTCCTGACCGGGATGACATGATCGCGGAGCTCAGGAAGAAAGCTGGCGAGGTCGGGTGCAATGGGATCGTCCTGGATCCAATCGATCCCGCTACACCAGAGCTGCAGCGCCGCGAGACTGCACTGCGTGTGCTCGCAATACGGTGGAAGCCAGACCCTTAATCGTGTCGTCCTTTGTTGTGCTTCGTACCCCTCGATGTAAGACTTTGTAAGACCTAGCTGACACAGAAACTGACACCGTTTCCGGACGCTGCGGAAGTCTTACAGCTTGTCGGCAAGCTCCAGGAAATCCTGCGCGACGACATCGAACTCTGGATCAGGGCTCGTGTCGACGTGCACATCCGGCCCATGCTCTAGCGGACGCGGGACGAACGCGGTTCGAAAGCCAGCCGCCCGCGCGCCCCTGAGGTCGCTCTTGTGTGCCGCAACCATCATCACGCGTTCCGGCGGCAGGCTCAGAAGATCGGCCGCCTTCTCGTAGACCTCGGAATCCGGCTTGTAATGACCCGACAACTCCGCCGAAAGGATACAGTCCCATGGCAGGCCCGCGTTCTTGGCCATGCTTGTTAGGAGAGAGACGTTTCCGTTCGAGAGCGTGGCTAGCACGTACTTTTCCCGCAGGCGTCCAAGCCCTAGTACTGTGTCCGGCCACGGGATAAGCCGATGCCACACCCGGTTCAGATCGTCGATCTCGCACTCCGATAAGCTGGCAAGCCCGAACTCCTCGACAAGATCATCCAGAGTTCGCCTGTGTAGGCTGTCGATATTCATCCAGGGCAGTTCGCCGGTTCGAACTTGGTTCATGGCTGGAGCGTAACCCGCACGCCATCTGTCGGCGAACAGTTCCCAGTCGACCTTGAGCCCTTTTTCCTGAGAGAGAAACTGACCCTCTCGGATGATCGAGGTGCGCCAATCAACGACAGTGCCGAAAACATCAAATGTGAGGGCGCTGACGGCGCCGCCCAGACCAGGGATGTCGGGGCTCATACTTCCTCGCTCACCCAGGGCGTTCTGACTACTGAATGTGCAGACCTGGCTGGCTGCGGCTGCAGTTCTGTGTCAACTGGGATAGAGGACGTCGGTCTGGTCGCGTTAGCCGCTGGTTTGAAGGATGAGGACATCACCGTGCAATCACACGCAGCTCAGGTATTGGTGGTTATCGATGATAAGGCCAGGCCTGTGATCGAGGAAATGAAAGCGGCGGTACCCCTTCGGCCTGATCAACTCTTGGAACGGCTTGGTGGTATCTATTCTCTGTTGGTCAATCGCGCAAACGTCTTCCGGGCGCGCTCTTCGTTGCCGATTCCGCAGGTGCATGGTAGAGCGATGTCCGCGGCGGACTGCTCAGGAGTCAGTTCGCCACTCCGGATGGACCCCAGGAGATCCTCTATCCGGTTGCGCGCTATGAGGCCGTGGCCACACATGGTGATGAGGCACATCTCATCCTCGGAAGGCAACCCCTCCGTACGGCCGAAGAACCCCAGGCTGTGAAGATACGTGTTCTCCTTGAAACCCGTCTTCTCACAGATGGTGTGCGCGTCATCGGTCAGACCGGTAAGCACGATCGAAATGGGATACCCCTTCTCCCGGTTTCTGGGCAGCCACTCCTGCTTCAGGTCGTTCAGCAGGTTCTCCACTCTCTTCACATCGGTGAACGCGACCGCCAGGGTTCCCGGAAAGGACCCATTCGGGATCGCCGCGAGACGATCAACGGTCCACTGGGGCCAATGGTCGCGACCATGTTCGAGCATCTTGGCGGCAAGCTCATTCACCGCTTCCCTTATGCCTTCTCTACTTCTGGTGGCGCTTGGGGTGATGGCGAGCACGATGAGTTCCTCTCCCGGCCGGGAAGGATCAAGACCACGTCTTTGAGATGTATGCGTCATGATAGTCCCTCCTCTCACGCGATGTTCTCGGCCATGCCGATATTCACCTTTGCGTTCGGCAGACAGAACACATCGGGGCCAAAAAGGTCTCTGAAGTTCGACCTGCCAGACTCATCTGCTCGCAATGCCACGGACAGGCTGAACACGGTGTCCACTTCTCTGGAAAGCTCGTGAACCATCTGCATGAGCTGATCCGCCGCGGTATTGGGGATCACAAACTCCAACACGCATGAGATGATCTTCTCGTTGAGTACTTCAGATGACAGGGCTCCTGTGTTGCGATCGGCGATGAGCGCAGTGATCGGGTTGTTCGGGATCACATCGTAGCCATTCGACTTGAACTTCTTCACGACACGCTCGACATCCGTGAACCGCGCGCCCAGGACGGGCCGGCCCAGCTCGATGAACACGCCGATGTCTCCTCTCCTGTAGCGATTCTGGCTGTCGTTGGACTTGATCCCCTCCGTTCCGCGCCCCGTAATGCCTGTGCTCTCATGCACCGCCAAGGGGTTGCTGAAAGTCTCGCGCAACGACCGGGGCCATCCTAGCTGCACGGCTGTGATTGCATCGGCGGGACAGATTTCTGCCCGCGTACACGTACCGCACTCGGCACATTCACTTGGGTCAATTGAGGACTTGTCGCCCGATAGGCTGATGGCGCTCATGGGACACAGAGGGATGCACCTGCCGCAGCCTATGCACGTCGATTGGTCAATGTACCGGTAGGGTATGTCGCCGGAGGATTCTTGCTCCTGTGCTCGGTGTATGGCGGACACCGGCACAGGTAGGGCTCCAGCCGACCACATCATCAGCCAGGTCTTGGCCGTCTGGTCCAAGAAACACCTTCTTGAGATCTCATCGTGCGATCCACTCATGGTCCTTGCTCCAGCCTATTGGTTCCGTCTGTGCCGAGTTTGGAGATGCTGCTGCTAGGTTCGCGCTCGACGGTGTAGCGGTCGGCCAGCGCAGCTTTCAGCCGTTCCAACTGGTCGGCCATGGGGGCGGCTCCCGATTGGCACTAGGCTAAGGTATGCTTTGGGGTTGGGGAGGGCCAGATTGGCGGATCGCGCATGCGGATTGCGCATGGGACTACCGTCTACGCCTTGCGTACTCGTGCGCTGCGTCGCAAGCTACGCTGTCGCTCTGCCACAGCGGACGCCTCAGTAGGACGTCTGCCCCGACGGCGGGAGCAAACTGAGTTGTGCGGCGAGCCGCTAGGTGAGTGAGGGAACGCATGAACCGCAGCGTGAAGATCGTGGTGATTACCGCCGCACTCCTTGCAGTGGGGATACAGCTCTACCCTGTTGACCGGTCCAACCCTCCGGTGCTGGCAGACGTCAACGCGCCTGCTGCAGTGGATTCGATCTTGCGTACTGCGTGCTACGCCTGCCATTCGAACGAAACCAATTGGCCGTGGTACAGCTATGTCGCACCGGCATCGTGGATGGTGGTAGATCACGTACACGAGGGGCGCGACGAGTTGAACTTCTCGGAATGGGGCGCGGTGACCGCTGAGGAGCTATCGGAACTGCTCGAGGAGATTAGCGAAGAGGTAGAGGAGGGAAAGATGCCGCTGCGAAGTTACCGTGCGCTGCACCCTGCGGCGCGCCTATCCCAGGAGCAACGCGCGGCGCTCTCTCTGTGGGCCGACCAAAGTGCCAGTGGGCCGCTAACGCCTGACTCGGAGCGCAATCATCCACCTAACACGCACTAGGAAATTCCAGCGGCGACATCGCGAGCTAAGGCGAGCGATTGAGCTGAACCCGCGACCCCCTGAACCCCATTCGAGCTAGGGGACACGGAAATTACGACATTTTGCCGGTTTTTCGTGGGAATCCGGCGTAAGGAAACGACCATGAAGAACTACCAGCTTCAACGCTCTCTCGCGTGCGCGCTTCTGTGCGTCTCACCCCTCGCGCTGCTGAACGGCTGCGACAGCTCTCCCAGATGGAGCGAAACGGAATCGGGAGCATTCAGAACCGTGGCCAACCGGGGTGGTCAGACTCTGAGGTACGTGACGACATCGGGCGTCAGCCTGCTCACCGCTGACAGGTTCGCCTTCAAGGACCTGAACCAGAACGGAGCGCTCGATCCCTATGAAGACTGGCGCCTGTCAGCCGACGAGCGGGCGCGTGACCTGGCCTCCAAGATGTCTATCCAGCAGATCGCCGGCCTCATGCTCTACAGTGCCCACCAGGCCGTTCCTGCGGCACGCGGACGGTTTGGCGGCGGTACCTACGATGGAAAGCCGTTTGTCGAGAGCGGTGCGAACGCCTGGGATCTTTCCGACGCGCAGAAGGACTTCCTGACCCACGATGACTTGAGGCACGTGCTGATCACTTCGGTGGAAAGTCCCGAGGTGGCGGCGCGCTGGAACAACAACGTCCAAGCGTTGGTGGAAGGCATCGGGCTTGGGATCCCAGCGAACAACAGCTCGGACCCGCGCCATCGCTGGCAGCCCGATGCGGAGTACAATGCGGGGGCCGGAGGGGACATCTCCATGTGGCCCGGTTCAATCGGTCTGGCCGCGACCTTCGACCCGAGCATTGTGCGGCAGTTCGGCGAAATCGCGTCGAAAGAATACCGCGCACTTGGCATCACGACGGCGCTGTCTCCACAAATCGACCTGTCCACCGAACCCCGCTGGTTCCGTTTCAGCGGCACGTTCGGGGAAGATCCGGCCCTTGCGACAGACATGGCCCGCGCGTATGTGGCTGGGTTTCAGACCTCCGAAGGAGACGCGGTCATAGAAGGGGGCTGGGGCTATGAAAGCGTGAATGCGATGGTCAAGCACTGGCCTGGCGGTGGGTCGGGCGAAGCTGGCCGCGACGCACACTATGGCTTCGGGAAGTATGCCGTCTATCCCGGCAACAACTTCGATATCCACCTGCTTCCTTTCACAGAGGGAGCTTTCAAGCTGCAGGGCGAGACGGCCATGGCGACGGCGGTCATGCCATACTACACCATTTCCTTCAATCAGGATACAGTGCATGGTGAGAACGTGGGCAACGCCTACAGTACATACATGATCACGGACTTGCTGCGTGGGACGTACAGCTACGATGGAGTGGTCTGCACCGATTGGGGTGTCACGCGCGATCACACGGGTCTCGACAGGTTTGGCGCCACTCCCTGGGGCGTGGAAGGCCTATCCGAGGCCGCGCGGCATTACAAAGCCTTGATGGCGGGCACCGATCAGTTCGGGGGCAACAACGATGCCGGCCCGGTCATCGAAGCTTACGAGATGGGCGTGCAGGAACACGGAGAAGAGTTCATGCGCGCGCGATTTGAGACGTCGGCCGTCCGTCTGCTGAGAAACATCTTCCGCACCGGCCTGTTTGAGAACCCCTACCTTGATGTGGAGGAAACCGCTGCCACCGTGGGCCAGCCCGCGTACATGAGCGCCGGATACGAAGCGCAACTTAGGTCCCTGGTGCTGCTTAAGAATCAGGACAACGCCTTGCCGCTAGAACAAGACGCAACTGTGTACATCCCACAGCGCTACGTGCCGGAAAGCCGGAGCTTCTTCCGAGGTGTCACGCCCGCACGGTACGAGGATCCGATCAACCTGGAGATCGCGAGAAAGTACTTCGCCCTAACCGACGATCCTGGCGCGGCGGGTGCAGCCCTCGTTGTCATCAACAGCCCCGCATCTAGTGTCGGGTATGACGCAGCCGACGTGGAAGCGGGCGGCAACGGGTATGTGCCGATCAGCCTTCAGTACGGCGCGTACACAGCCACGCACGCGCGGGCCACGAGCATCGCCGGTGGGGATCCGCTGGAAACGTTCACGGACCGTTCTTACCAGGGCAAGACGGTCACCACCGCGAACGTCACCGACCTGCAAGCAGTCCTCGACGCCCGTGAGAAGATGAACGGGAAGCCGGTCATCGTCGTCCTGAACATGTCGAACCCGACCGTCGTATCGGAATTCGAGCCGAGTGCGAACGCGATCGTCGTGAGCTTCGGCGTGCAGGACCAGGCTATCCTCGACATCCTGACCGGTGTGGCCGAGCCCTCGGGTCTCTTACCACTGCAGATTCCGGCGAATATGCAGACCGTCGAGGAGCAGGGCGAAGACACGCCGCACGACATGCAACCCTACGTCAATGCCGAGGGCAACGTCTATGATTTCGCCTTCGGACTCAACTGGGCCGGCGTGATCGAAGACGCCCGGACGGCAACCTACGGCAAAGGGAGGACAGCGATCGAACGTAGACCGTAGCTTGCATGAATGCCCGGTGCTCCGTGATACTCGTCCTTGGTGGTCACATCAGATTCCCTGTTCGACAGCCACCCACGATACTCCGGCGTCCTTGCGAAACACGTCGTAGTCGAATTCCGTGGAGTGTTACGAGTGATCGCGCTTGCCTGCGGCTCCTCCCCGTCGAACAGGGCCGACGAATAGCGAACCCGCCTGATCGCAACATCCAGGAACGAGCGGGTGGGATAGTCCAATCCGTGGGCCCCCGACGCGAAGCGCTGACCCGCGCTGATCTGCTCACATACGGGACCTGGTTGGGACCCGACAGAAACTGCTCCTGCAGATTGCCAGGCTGGATACGTGGGTGTTCGCACCTCAACAACGTTGTACGCTCAAGCGTATGTCTCGTTAAGGCAGCTGCACTGGCGGCGAGGGCCCAGAAGGACCGGAACATCAACTCTTGCAGTCCACAGGGCTACGATGAGAAAGCCGTTCGCTCTTCTTCTACTGATTGTATGTAGTGGGAACCGCTTGCCGGCTCAGGAAACCCGAGCCGATGAGATCCGAACACTAAAGCTGACCCCCGCCCAGTCGGAGACCGTTCGCCTGGACGGGGTGATCGCAGAAGCATTCTGGCAGCAGGCAGCCGTCATCCGGGACCTGCGGCAGCAGGAACCAGATGAGGGAGCCCCGGCCACGGAAGCCACCGAAGTCAGGATCGCAGTCGACGGAAAGAACATCTACGTAGCCGTGATGGCCTTGGATCGGGAGCCCGATCGCGTGGTGAGCCGGATTCTCGCGAGAGACCGTGTGATGGAGAACGACCACGATGGGCTCCAGTTTGCCGGCGACGATGCCGTGGCTATCCTGTTCGACACCTTCCACGACAGCCGCAACGCCTTCGTCTTCGCCACGAACCCCAATGGTGCGGAGTTCGATGCCCTCATCACCGATGAGGGGGCCGAGATCAACGTGGACTGGCGGGCGGTATGGCAGGTGGCAGCCACCCGGAATGGCCAGGGCTGGTCGGCGGAATTCGCCATACCATTTCGGACGCTGAGATATCCGGAAGACGGACAAGGAAAACCGTGGGGCTTCAACGTATACAGAGCCATCCGGCGCAAGAACGAGACTGTACTATGGCAGGCATGGTCGCGGGACAATGAAGGCTTCCAGCGGGTGAGCCGGGCGGGGGACCTGGTTGGAATGGAGGACCTTCCACGGTCCGGGATCAACGTGGAACTGAAGCCTTTCGTTCTGGGAGGCATGCGGCAGGGACTCGACGACGCCGGACAGACGCCGGTCGAAGGTGACGCCGATATTGGCCTGGATTTGAAGTCGGAGATCGCACCGGGGCTGGTGCTCGATGCGACACTCAACACCGACTTCGCCCAGGTCGAGGTGGACGACGAGCAAGTCAACCTCACCCGCTTCTCCCTCTTCTATCCCGAGAAGCGGGACTTCTTCCTCGAGAACGCCGGGATATTCGACGTGGGATTCCGTGGAGGGTTCGGTCCTCCGCCATACCAGCTGTTCTTCTCCCGTCGTATCGGAATCGGAGAGGATGGTGAAATACCAATCCTCGGAGGCGCCCGGCTCACTGGTCGGGTTGGAGGCCAGACCGTGGGGTTCATGAGCGTCATCACAGGGGAGTCCGGGGATCTGCCCAGGACCGGCCACTCCGTGGCTCGAATAAAACGCGACATCGGGGAGAACAACTTCATTGGGTTGATGGTCACAGACAGGCGTGACGGCGACGGGTCCAATAGCGTTGCGGCTGTGGACGGCTCATTCTGGTTCCGGCCGACCCTGAACATAAAGGGCTTCTATACCCGGAGCTTCTCCAGCGGTGACGGTGGCGATGACCATACCTATTCCGTTACTGCGGATTACTCGACGGACCTCGTGGGGGCATCGGTCCAGCATCTCACCATCGGACCCGAGGCCCGGGCTGACCTCGGCTTCATCACCCGCAGCGACATCCGCCAAACCCTGGCGGAGTTCCGCCTCTCTCCCCGGCCGGGGCGCTGGGGAATCCGCGTCGTCGAGACCAGCTTGGAGGGAGAGTACATCTCCACCAGCGACGGGAGGATGCAGGATTGGGAGGTGAGTATCGCCCTCGACCCCGAGTTCGAGTCCGGGGAGAGCTTTAGAGCCATGCTCGACATTGGGGAGACCCAACTGGACGAAGGCTTCGTGTTGGCCGATTCGATTACCATAGCGAGCGGACGGTACGACACCCGGGCGATTCGGTTCTTCCTCAACAGCGGCCGCCAACGGGCCCTGGTCGGCGAGCTGCACGGTGGCTGGGAGCAGTTCTATGGAGGGACCCTATGGTCAGTGGAGCCAAGCGTCTCGGTGTCGCCGAGCCAACAGGTGTCAGTGGAACTGGCCCACGAATGGAACCGGGTCGATGTGCCCAACGGCGAGTTGAACTCCAACATCACCTCACTCAGATTCGGTTACGCATTCTCCACCAAGCTCACCACCAACGCTCTGCTGCAATACAACAGCCTGGACAATGCTCTCTCTGCCAACCTGCGGTTGAACTTCATCCATCGGCCGGGAAGCGATCTGTTCATCGTGTTGACGGAAAGACGGGGGGTAGAAGACAGACTCTGGGCCCTGTCGAACAGGGGGTTGGTCGCGAAGCTGACTTACCTCGCAAGGCTGTAGAACCTGAGTAAGCGCGGTTGCGGGTGCGGGAGAGAAAGCATCCAAAGTTGTATTGGATCGATCCAGGGCTGGTCCGTGCCGTCAAGAAGCAACTGGGAACTGTGGTGGCTGAAGAGCGAGGGGTACTCCTTGAAGGCTGGGTACTCACATTCCTCAGGAGTCACGCTGAGGAGGCGGAGTTGTACGACGACATCTTCTATTGGGCACCGGCGCAGGCGAGGCTCACCGAGGTTGACTTCCTGCTCAAAAGGGGCAGGGACTTCATTGCCATCGAGGTCAAGTCGCAGAAGAGATACTCACAGTCACTGCTCTCCGGACTCAGGGCGATTGGCGACCTGCCGGAGCTGGTTCGGCGGATTCTCGTGTATGGCGGCACACGGAGGCTTAGGACATCCGACGATATCGAGGTCTGGCCGGTTGACACGTTGGTGCGTGCGGTAGAGCGCGGTCGGCTGTGGCTGCAACACAGCTGGTGACGGCAAGCCTCATCCAGTCGCGCTCGACGGCACAGCGATCGGAAAGAGCAGCCCTACAATGATTCAGCACGTCAGCCATCGTGACGGCTCTCATCCTGCACCCTCTCGAGGACTCGCATGGACATTTTCGTGGATGTCGTGAGGGAACAGCGCGCACTGTTACTGAACGCAGCACTGCGGGCGGCTCACGAGTTGGGGGTCGTTGAGCTGCTGCTGGAGTGCAGTGCGGTTGAAAGCAAGACGGCCGCATCCGTCGCGACGGCGCTTGGGGTCAACGAGCGACGACTCACGCCTTTGCTCGATGTCTTGGCTGCGGAAGGTGTGCTGCACCGCGAAACGCAGGGCTCCAACCGTCTTTACCGAGCCGCTTACGTGCCCGCCTACAAGCGTGAAAGCTGTGGCGATTGGGATCGACTGGCGCGGGTGATAAGGACCGACACGCACCTTCCGGAACGCGCCGAGACGCTTGAGAGTTATCTGAGCTACGTCGATGCCAGGAGCAGCGTGGTTGCACCCATCGTGTGGCGGTCTGTCGCTCCTGCTCCGGGGCGGCTGCTGGATCTGGGAGGCGGCTTGGGCGCATATAGCCGTGCGTTCCTCGAGATCGATCCCGGCAATACTTCGGCGGTGATCGACGTTCCGCCAGTGGTGGATGTCGCGCTCGCGATCGTATCTCAGACTGATCCTCGTTTGGAATGGATTGCCGGCGATGTTCGTGAGGTCGTCCTAGAGCGCTGCTACGATGTGGCGCTGCTCGCCAACGTACTTCACTTGTATGGAGATCGCTGTTGTAGGGACTTGTTGAGAAGGGCCGCCGCCGCTCTGAGGCCCGGTGGTCTGCTGGTCATCAAAGACCTCTATCTTATGCCGGACTGTTCCGGCCCTTTGACTGGCCTGTACTTTGCATTGAACATGGCTGTCTATACCGAGTCTGGTGGCGTCCATCAGGTTGCTGACCTGGAGCGTTGGCTCGCCGGCGTCGGGTTAGGGGATGTTCGGGTGGTTAAGCTGTCAGAGCTGCCCGACTCCGTGGTCGTGACAGCGAGACACCCCTAAACTTGCTAGGCACCCCGTGCCGGCACAGCTTTAGTGCGGGGCAGGTCGTTACCTGGGACAACCCGAGAAACACTGGAGCCGCGTATGAGCACCCAATCCCTGACCGACTTTCTCGCTAAGATGACCGAAGACGCGGCACTACGCGACGAGGTGTTCGCCGCTGTCAAGGCAGCGGACAATCGGCTGACGGTGGCAGCTGAGGTCGCCCGCAAGCACGGCTACGAGTTCACGGATGATGAGTTGAAGAAGATCCTGGACGCGGCTCAAGGGTCTGAGCCGGCCGAGCTGACCGAGGAGGAACTCGAGGCGGTTGCGGCGGGCCGGTTGGTGTTTCAGCTGATCAAGTTTGCGCCTCCATACGTTCCCGTTGGACCGGACATCGGCCAAAAGCTGCAGGATCCAAACGTGCAGCCCTAGCCCGTCGAGGCAACGTGGCCGACGTTGCGATCGTAAACTCGACACGCTCGCACCATCCTCGGGTCCCACTGGGGTCACTGTATCTCTGCGCCCACCTGGAGGCCAACGACGTCGAGGTCGAGTTCCGAGACTACCAGGTGTGTGAGGGCCCCGGCATTGGCGCACCGGATCAGTTTGCGAGCTGGCTGCAGGGTGTAGGACCGATCCTCGGCATCAGCACACTCAGCTCGTCGCTGCCCTTGGTACTTACCGCCCTACGCAATACCCGCCTGCGTCAGGATGTCGAATGCGTGATCCTTGGTGGCCCAGGTGTAGGTGGTCTGGGGCCACGAATTCTGGAGCTGTTCCCGGAAGTCGACATCGTAGTGGACGGGGAAGGTGAGAGCACGCTGCTGGATATCGTCACATGTCTTCAGCACGGACGCTCGTTGGCCGCCGTTCCAGGTGCCGTCTATCGCGATGGTCAAACGGTCCGGATCAACGGGCCGCGCGACCGCATTGTCGCACTCGACGAGCTGGCCTTCCCCGCCTACCATCACGTGAACCTCGCAGACTACACGTCCCGCACTGAGTGGGACAGCATTCCGCTAGCGGTGCTGTCCTCTAGGGGTTGCCCGTATGAGTGCTCGTTCTGTGCGATTCCCGGACTGTGGAACGGGGGCATTCGGTATAGAAGTGTGGCCAACGTGGTCGACGAAATCGAGTTGCTCAAAGATCAGCATGGGATCGAGCGTATCCATCTGACGGATGATACGTTCGTGATGGATAGGGAACGCGTGCTCGACTTTTGCCGCCTACTCGATGATCGACACCTGGGATTGCAGTGGTCGTGCCTCGGGCGCGTAGATCGGATGGATGAGGAGGTGGTACGGACCATGGCACTTGCCGGGTGCGATACGATCTTCTACGGCATCGAGTCGGGGAGTGATGAGATCTTGGGGCGGATCCACAAGCGCTTCACGGTCGCCGAGGCCTTTGACGTCGTCAAGCTAAGCCTGGAGTACATGAAGACTCATGTGTCTTTCATTTGGGGTTTTCCTTTCGAGACTCTGCACGACCTGTATGACACGATCATCACGTTGCTGCTGATGCATCGGATGGGCGCTGAGCTGCATTTCAATCTGCTCGTCCCCCTCCCATCCGCGGAACTACACCGGAAGTACGCTACCGCCGAACAGTGCCTGCGAGCTGCGGATATCGGGTGGGACTGGGCGCTGATGGATGACTACCGTTATGGACCGGAGCTGCTCGAGTTCATCCGGGATCACCGTGATCTGTGTGCGCCGTTCTACTGCTTTGCCTCACCAGAGTTCGACGAAAAGGTGCGACTGCTCGAAAGCTGGGGGTTGGGCCTAGGCCAAGTCGGGGACCAATCGGCAACCGTCGCATTTCCCAAGGCCGCCGCGCGCGATCGACCCATAGCGGGGCGGCGACTACCCGATATCGCTTCCCGAGTGACCTTGCGCAACGTGGGTGGACGAGAAGTGATCTTTGACGTCGCTGACTGCCTGCTCTACGAACCCGGTCACCTGTACGCGGAGGTGTTTCAAGCCTGCCAGCGGCAGGACGACATGGAAAGCGTGGTCGCCCGGCTGTCGTCCCAGACAGGCGAGGGCCACGCAGAGGTGGCACGGTTCGTTCAAAGCGTCCTCGATCGGTTCCATGATCGAGGCTTCCTCGCCCACTGAGGAGGTCACTCGTGCCGCCATGCGGCGCCGCCACGATGTGCTTGCACGTCTAGAAGGCCGCGTGGTGACAGAACTCAAGGGCACCAAGCTCCATTCGAACGGTATGCGGCCAGTAAGCCGCTGCTCATGAGCGTCCACTACTGCTCCTCTGCCTACAAGGGGCGCTTCCAGGCGGCAGCTAAGCTGTGACGCCAAGCCACTCAGGTCCTTCGTGCCGGCGAAGACGTGACCGAACCGGGACTCATCAGACAGATCTCAGCCACGGGCGGCTCGCAGAAGCTAGCGCGACAGGTGGACCGGTTGCGTGAGGCCGGAGTGCCTGAGTCCGACTACGACTTCGACCCGTCGAGCAACCGACTGCGGTTTTGCGGGAGGGTATGGCCGATGGTCATGCGCGACACTTTGAAGGTGCGACTGCAATACGACGTGGCCTATGTGGCGGAGCAGTCGAAGAGCGACGGGCTCACATGGCAGATCCCTTTGGGTGAGGAGAGGTCGATAGCCATCCGCCGTTCTCCGGTCTACATCAGACCCGAGCTGTCAGCTGCCGAGGGTGACGCCTTCGGAGTCTTGGTGACTGAGGCTACAGGCAACGAATGCCGGGCCGAAGGCGCACAACCGGCCTCAGCGCTGCCAGACTCGCTGAGGGAGTACGAGTGGATCGAAGCAGGGCTCCCGGTTACACCTGACCGCTTGAAAAGCTTGAGGGCCTGAGTACCGAGCGGCTGCCGGTGCTCCGCGGCTCGTATCGCACATCCGCCGACACACGTGCTTTCCTGTCCGACACATTGGACCAGGCACAGTGGATCGTAAGCGCACCAAAGAAGACGACATCACCCGCTCGCACCTCGCTCGAGCGCCACTCGACGTCGTCGGGTACCGCAATCCCGGAAAAGGCATTCTGGTGATGCCATAGGCCCCGGTGGTGGGACCCAGCGACAACACCTAGCGGTCCAACCTCAAAGGGTGTGTCGACCAGGGGGAGCCAAGCAGTCCACATCCGTTCGCAGAGCGGTACGTACCAGAGATCTTGGTGGGGCAGTGTGGTGTGTTCGGGGCTGCCCGGCAGTTTTAGCCAGCAGAAGTTCGTCTCAGCGAGCCACGCGGGCTCGGTCAGGATGGCGTTCAGCACATGCATGATCCTGTCGGACTCGGCGACCGCCAAGAAGTCGGGATGGCGGCTGAAATAGTGCTGGAACTCGACCCAACGGGGATCGTCCCAACCTCTTCCCTCGAGCCTGGCTTCAGGCACCGCAGTCATGATGGGAGGGTTAGTGCTGTCGGCCCTGACCCACCCGTTTCGGGTGAAGGCGTCGCGCGCTAGCGCTCGAACGGGAGCAATGAGCGCTTCCGGAATCAAGCAGGGGAAATACAGGTAGCCCTGTTCCTGAGCGGTGGCCAGCAACTTGGCTGGCTCGTCGAGCAGCGATGAAGAATCGTCGAAGGGTGCCAAACAACGGTGTTCAGGTAGCAGCATACGACCTATCAATGCGGTACCAGGCCCGGTAGTGCACTCTTGGGGCAACGACAGACGTTCTAAGGACATCTGTGTGAACTCGATCCTACAGTACCGCGAGAAATCGAGTTCGCCTTGGCTTCTCAAGGATCGTCTACTGCTAATGAGTCGCCAAACTGCGCTTCCCACAAGATCCTATGCGCCTGCAAGATCCCCTGCGCTGGGCCCCCGCCAAGACCACACCAGCGTCCCTGCAGAGTCTCAGATCCCCGCAGTTCGAAATGCAAAAATAGACCCTTCTCAAGAAGTTCGCACACTATTCGCACACCACAGATTTGTGATTCGAGACCACCCCGGTTCAGCCCCTGGAGCTCGGAGGCACGCGACTTCACTTCTTGCCATGATCTACCCGAGTCCAGACAGCGGGTTCTGGATCGACTTGGACCGGCCTTATCTGCGCACCGAGGAGCAGGGCACACAAGGTCCAGGCACAATGCGGATGAACAGAAGGAAGGGAGAGATTAGTAGGCAGAGCTCTGGGAAACGTGTTAGGGATAGGGCAGCCACGAGAGCAATCTGGGGGAACAAGACACGATATGGGTAAGAGCGACATCTCCCGAAGGACATTCGTGAAGCTGGGTGCCGGCAGCGTGGCCGCACTCGGCTCCGGCAACCTCCTGAGCGGCTGCGGGAGTTCGGATTCAGGTGTTGGACCGGACGTTCAGATAAACGCCACTGTTGCCGCCGTTAGGGGCAACGACCTGGACTCCATGACCAGAGACGCAATTGAAGCCGTCGGTGGAATGGGTTCAGTCGTGAACGAAGACGAAACGGTATTCATCAAGCCGAACTTCGTGTCATTCAACCTGGCCGACTGGCGCGAGTGTTTCCACAACGGTGAATGCGCCAAGCCCGAGATTCTCATAGCAACCGCCGAGGAATGCCTCAAGGCGGGAGCACAGGAGGTCATAATCGGGGATGGCTCTCAGAAGATCACCTATGATTGGCAGTACTCCTACACTCTGGATGGCAGCACCAATCTCATTGAGGCAGCAGCCAGGCTGAATGGCGCGTACGATGGCAATGTATCCCTCTCCTGCCTGGAGGCAGACTACCCGGGTGACTACGAGATTCCCTCCCTTACGTCTCATGGACGGTTGTTGATCTCGAACATCTACGCCATCGCAGACAAGATCATCTCCATCCCGGTGGCCAAGACCCACACATCGAGTCAACTCACATTGGGTCTCAAGAACTTCGTAGGTGTCCTCTCGATCGCCGAGTATGGAGTGCTGATAAACAACTCATACTGGGACAGAGGAGGTGGGATCGACCATTCAACTCCGCAAGCGATAGCGCAGGCATTTCTCGATGTCGTCGCTGCGAAGAAGCCCGATCTCACTATCACCGACTTCTCCATAGGTGTTGAAGGGAACGGTCCAACTGCGGGAGCTTCTTATGGAAGAACCGTCAATGTGAGGGACCGGTTGGGCTCGTGGTTGATACTGGCCAGTAAGGACATCATGGCAGCTGATGCGACGGCGGCACGAGTGATGAGTCATAACGTCCCCGAGGTAGCGCAGCTGACAATGGGCTACGCCATGGGGCTCGGTGAGATCAATGAGGAGTCTATCGAGTTGGTTGGGGAGAGCCTCTCTGATATTCAGATGCCCTGGCAGCCAGTGACTCGTTCAAATGCTACGCTAATGCGTTCATCGAGCAGCCCGATTGCTGAACAGTTTGGGTGCATCATGAAGACGGGACGTCAAAAGAGACTCCACAGAAGGAGTTAGCCTACCGTGAAGAACGTTTCCGCGCTTGCCTCTCTTCTGCCCGCGATATTTGTCGGTTTCGGTTGTTCGAGTGATGGCACGGTCCCAACGGATGCAATCGACGATCAATTCCCTGGCGAGCCATATGAGTTCGAACAATGGGCCTCATCGGAGAACTTGGAGATCGCCATCAGCTCGACCAACGGAGAAAGCAACTATCTGACGAGCGGTTATCCGGACTACAAGCCTTCGTTCTCACCAGATGGATCGAGCTTGACCTTCTTCAGGAGGCTCGAATACGAAGAGGGCTTCGGCATATCGAAAACCAATATCGGCGTGGTGAATGCCGACGGCTCCGGGCTCCGGCTGTTGACGAGTGGGGATTTTGCCGACTTCAATCCAACCTGGGCGCGTGATGGTACCGACATGGTGCTCTTCACCAGGTATTTGAGGGAGCCGTCCGACCTCATGAAGATCTACACGATCTCTCCTGACGGTTCCCCCGGGGATGAGATCTCACTGTCAGATCCTTCACCGCAGTATTCGGAATGGGCCAGCAGCGGTTTGAAGGACGGCAGGATCTTCATCGACCGAATCGGAGACGGTTTTCGATCCTATTTGCTCACGCCCGTCCCGGGACAGATGGGCACATATGAGGAGATCGAGAGAAACACTGCGTATTACTGGCACAAACTGAGCCTGTCGCCCAGTGAGACCAAAGTGGCCTACATGCGGTACAGTGCATCTGAGAGACCTTTCGAGGATGCCGTCATCTGTTATGCTGATTTTGACGTAGACTCAAGAGTTGTCTCAGGCCACACCTGCGTGACAGCTTCGGATCCCAATACCGTCTGCGAATACCCTAGATGGACAAAGGATGAGAGAGTCCTCATCTACGACTGCAACTACTCCGGGCGGTTCCAGACATACGCCTATCGCCTGTCCGACGGGGCTGTCCGGAGGCTCTCTCCGAATCCCAATGTTGACTCCCAGTATGGGAATTTCATCGGGGTACCGAAGTAGGGTATCGTCAACCCGAGGCGGTTCCCCCCAAGCCTCGACCCCGCTTCAACCCATTGATCTGGGCGAGTTTCGCCAAGATTGGCTGAGTTTGGCTGAGTTTGCACACTATTCGCACACCACAGATTTGTGATGTGGCGGGCACAAAGCCCGAGGGCTACACCCAGGGCTGCTCCGCCACGGCGTTCCTACCTGCGATGCGACCGAAGGTCACCGTGCTGTTGAGGGCTTTGCCGCTACCCGGATAGTAGGGCCCTAGGAAACCGCCGGCGTTCATGCCCCCCGCGTACAGTCGGCGGACCGCTTGGCCGTTGACATCGATCACCTGGGCCCTGGCATTGATCTTGACTCCGCCGTGCGAGCCCAGGTTCACCTCAGTCACCTGGCCGGCATCTACGGTCTTGTTGAAGGTACGATCTGCCTCCGGAGACGGCCAGATTGCGTACCGCCGGACGAGACAGTCCACACGGATCCCTAACGGCCCAGTTGGATACGGTAGACGACGTTCTCGACGTCACCGGTCACGTAGATCGCGCCGGACGGTCCCACGGCCACGCCGTTGAAAACCCAAGTCGGCGGCATGCCCGGAATGCCTGGTGCTCCCAGCGCCAGCTCGTCTGCCACGGTAATCACTTCACCAGTCGCGGTCCTCACTTGAGACAGCCGTGCTGCACCCGCCTCGATCACATAGAGAATTCCATCACCTGTGACGGCGAGGCCTTCGGGACCCTGGAGGTCCGTCGCTACCGGACGCGGGCCTGACAACACTTCTCCGTCCGCGACGAGCTGGAGGATGATCCCAGCGCCTTGGTCAGCGACCCACAGGTTACCGTCCGACGCTGCGAGTCCAGCCGGCACGCCGAGACCGGATGCCAGTGTCACGCGGTCGGTCTCGCTCGGACCAGTGATGCGAACAACACTCCCTGTCTGCAGCTCAGCCACTACGAGATCGCCGTCAAACCGAATCGCGTTGAGTGGAGTGGACTCGAACGTGTGGGCTTCAACGACCTCGCTCGTGCCTGGATTCCACACCTGGACCATCGATGAGAACCAGGATGACAGAATCAGGTTTTGGCCGTCAGCGGCAACGGTAAACGGGCTCGCAGTACCTGGGACCCCACTCATACTCGGCGCAACGCTCTTGAGCTGGGTCGAAGTGCCGTCGATCTCCTTGAGGGACAGGATGTCGGCGACGAACACGGACTGACTGTAGAACGACGGAAGCAGCGCGATGCCGCCCGGCGCTATGAGACCACCCGGACTCACCGTGCGGATGGAGCCATCTGAGAGCACCTCTACAATCGAGCCGTCGAGCCAACTCGACACGAACAGACGATCCGACGAGTCGAACGCGAGGTTGTCGCCGCCGGCCACGGCCGTCGCCAGGACCTCCCTTTCTCCGGTCGCGAGATCAACCCTCACAACCTCGCCGCGCTCCGTGTCCAATACGTGCAGGCGCCCACGCGAGTCGAACTTGACCGCCGCCGGAACACTGAAGCCCTCTGCGACTGGTGAAATGACGCCCGTTTCAACGTCCACCCCGGCTACCAGCCCGCCGGTCCAGATCGGTCCGTATAGGAGGCCATCCGGGCCCCAATCCATGCCGTTCATCCAACCCAGGTTCTCTGTAATGAGTCGCGGTGGTGCCTCCAGAGCGGGATCGAGCTCGTAAAGGGCGTCGCCGAGGAAGTCGAGAGCTACGAACAACCGCCCGTCGTCGGAGACGGTGATTGGGTTGACCCCCGGACTCACCGATTGCCCGCTCTTCTCACCGTCGGGTGAGAGGCGTCCTACTTCGCCCGTCAGGATCGAGGTCCAGTAAAGCGTTCCATCTGCAGCGAAGATCAGGTCGTCGGGGCCTTCCACACCGCGGTCCGGCCCGATCCGATCGAGGATCTCGCCAGATTCTTGATCCATTACCACGATCTCCCGACCGGCCACGCTGGCTATGTGCAGGCGATCCTGAGCATCGAAGATGATGCCGTTGGCGCCATGCAAGGGTGATCCCTCGATGAGTCTTTCCACCTCAGTTCGAGCGCAAGCATTTAAGAGTACGGTCCCGGCGACTGTGGCGGCTGCGAGTTGTCTCCGCCAACTGTGAGCGTTCACTGTGATCACCTCCAGTGCTCCGAGTTCTCTTCGTGCTGCAGCAGTCCTAGGCCGTCTTCGTCCGTGTAGAATCAAGGCGGTTGACGGTGGACGAGGGCGGCAGAGGGCAACACGGCATGTTGGCAGGCAAAGGTCTAGAATCAAGAACCTGCGATCTGCAATCTGCAATCTACTCCCTACCCCTTCGGCCTCATCAACTCTTGGAATGGCGGGTAGTCGCGCTGTTGCCTTCCTACCGCTCCACCTCCACATCCGCCACCCAGATGTCTATCTCGTTTTGTTGCACAGTGAGATAGAGGCGGTCGGGGCCGACGGAGAGCCACTGCTCTGCAACGATCTCGGCGCGGTCGTACGCAACGACAAGGCTCGGTTCGCCGCCCTGCACCGGAATCGCCCAAATCCCTTCCGTACCGTCCTCGTGCCTGCCCCGTGCATAGATGATCGAGCCGTCCCTGGAAAACTCCTGATGGATGTTTTGCACTACGAGCCCGGCTGTCGAGGGATCGTAGCGCCACAAGATTTCTCCCTCCCGCGACACCAGTACGAGGGAAGTATCCGCTTCGGGGACAACTCCGGCACCCACGGTACACAACACACCGCTGCCGTCCGGTGCCCAATTAGAGGGCTCGCAGCCAAAGTCGGTCAACTGTCTCGCCTCACCCCACGGTCCGCCAATGGCCTCACGCGACACAACCCACGCCTCCATCTGTGTCAGGTCCTGACCCGAGTTGAACGCAAGGTCAAGCCCGCTCGGCGACCATGAGGAAAGCCAAGTCAAAGGGGCACTGGCAACCTGCACCGGGGTGCCGCCGTCTGCCGAAACCACCATCACACGGGACTCACCACCGACGTACGTATGGAACGCGATCTCGGTTCCATCGGGTGACCATCGGGGGTCATATTCACTGCTCGGGCTGTCGGCTATCGGCCTCGGGTTGCCACCCTCTACGGGCTCCTTGTAGATGTCCACGTTGCCCCCGAGGTCCGAGGAGTAGGCGATCCACCGGCCGTCAGCGGAGATGTCGTGGGCCTGGATCTGCGCGTTTTCGCTGGTCACAGGGTAACCAGCGCCTTTTGACACGGTGCCTGAATCGATGGGGTAGGACCAGATGTTCTGGCGCATGGTGGCCTTCGAAAACGCCAGCTTCCTCCCGGCGACGGAATAGGAAATCGTGTGGGCACCGGACAGCCCCGCCACCTTCCGTGGTTCTCCGCGCGGTCCCGACGCTGCCACCTCTACGACGTACACCTCTCGCGGGCCGTCGCGGTCGGACACGAACAACAGGTGCTCGTCATCGAGCCAGGCCGGACTCATGTGAATGAAGCCTTCGCCCGTCACTCGCTTTGGCTCGCCACCGTCCGCATCTATGATCCAGATGGACGACGACCTACCCGTCTGCACCCGGAGATCTCTGATGAGGATACCCGGAGCAACGTAGGCGATCAGTTGCCCGTCGGGTGACCAGGCAAACGGGTACGGGTGTTCCGACTCCACCGGGTGCACGCCGAGCAACTCCGGCTCGCCCTCATCAGCGGCATAGCCGAAGATGCTGTCAAGGCGACTGAACACCACTCGCGTTCCGTCCGGCGACAAGACGTCGTGGTAGCATGCCGGCCACGGGCGGGGGAGAGTCTGCACGGAGCCACCGTATTTCCCCACCTCATGCCAGCCAAACTCGGGCCCGGCCATCTCGACAGAGAAGCGTAGAAAAGCACCATCCGGCGTCCAGCTAGGCTCGATGTGGGGACCGCCTACCTCCTCGGCAGGGCGCGATTCACCGCCACCGCCAACGTCAACGGTGCTCCGCACGACCAGGCGCGCGTTAGCGACGGGACCAACGAGGTACGCCACTTCCTCCCCGTCCGGCGAGATCGCGGGCTGGAACTCGATGCCGACGTCGCGCGTCACCCGAGTGATGTTCGACGTGGTGATGGTGATTGGGCTGGGCGCTACTATCTGCGAAACCAGTATCGCGATCAGGACTATTGCGGCAACGCCCACGGCCACACCCGCAATCACCCACCGACGCTTCGCAACCCGATCAACCGGCATCGTCCCGGTCGGCGTCATCCCTCC
>JBDHHP010000079.1:0-23263 GCA_039589275.1 Gemmatimonadota bacterium
GCCCACTCGCAGGGAGTGATCCACCGAGACATCAAGCCAGACAACATCCTGCTGGAGGAGGCCAGTGGCCGCGCGCTAGTTGCCGACTTTGGCATCGCCGGCATGGTGGGCGACTCGCAGGCACTCGAGGAGGGCGAGATAGTCGGCACGGTCGAGTTCATGAGCCCCGAGCAGGCCTCAGGCGAGCGAGTGGATTACCGCAGCGATCTCTACTCTCTGGGTATGGTGGCATTCTATGCACTATCGGGTGACCTGCCGTTCAAGAGCGACAGCGTGACGGAAACCCTGGAACACGTTCGGAGTAAACCTGTGCCCGCAGTCGCTACGGCCGTTGGCGCGGCACCACGCAGGTTGACTCGCATCATAGATACCTGCCTCAGGAAGGACCCAGACGACCGATTCGAATCAGCCGATCAGTTTGCCGAAGCTCTGGAGATGGTATCAGCGTCACGTAAACAGGTACCAGTGGCCGTACGCACCTTCTTGTACGACCCAATCGATCTCGGCGGCGACGCTCCGGCGTACTTCATGATCGCCTCGCTTGCATCGCTGCCGATGTTCGTCGCGATGTCCCAGATCCCCAGTTTTGCAGCGGTGCTGGGATCATATATTGCCTTCGTCATCGGCGTTCCTACAGTCCTGGTACCACCTCGCGTGAGACGGTTGATCGCATCGGGAAACACCATCACCGACCTCGAGCTCGGCATGCGTCAGGACCTCGAGCAACGCAAAGAGGAATCCCCCCAACGCCCCCCAAGCAGGTACGCTCGGATTCGCACGCTGCTCCGCAAGATGTCGCTGGCCGGCTTGGGGGGCGCTTGGACCCTGTGGTGGGGTAGTCTTCTCGCAGCCTACCTGCTCGGTGTCTCGATACCTGAGGAGGCCTGGGGCGCCATCCTGCTCACAATCGGGGGCGCCTCCGGCGCCGGTGCCCTCCTGGCCTCGATTGCCCCGGGAAGTGACGAGGAGCTGCGCGCCCTCAAGAAGGCCGAACGTCGACTCAAGTTCTGGCAGGGCCGAATGGGTCGGGCAATCTTCAATATGAGTGGTGTCGGACTGCGCAAGCGAATCACAGAAGTGCGTGCGACTCACCGTCCCACCGAGCTGCAGATCGGCCTCGCTGCCGAAGCGCTATTTGAGGCACTCCCGAAAGAGACACGCAAAGAGGTGGGTGACATCCGGGCTACCGTCACCAAGCTCGAGGCCGACGCCCACCAGCTACGTGAGTATGTGAACATGCTCAAGGAGGCAGAATCGGTCGGCAGGGCCAGCAAGGTGAAGTTCCCCGCCGATCTCCGTGAAACTCGAGAGAAGGCCGAGCACCAGTGGTCAGACGTCGTCGCGGCGCTCGAGACGATCCGACTCGAGCTGCTGCGCTTGACCGCCGGAGTCGGGAGTATCGAAGGTCTCACCACGCACCTGCTTGCCGCCGGCCAGATTCGCAGCAACGTGGGTCACATGTTGGAAGGCATGGAAGAGGTAGAGGCCGTACTCGAGCTCGCCGATTCAGGTGGGGTGCCGGACGAGTCCTAGTGCACGGGGGTGGTTGCTAGCCACCCCCGCAATATCCACTTTCGAATCACGTGCTCGTCGGCTCTACGGGATTGGGCCAACCGTGCGCCGACCCCGCACTCGCAGCATCTCGTTGAAATCCGCCAGGTCTGTACCGAGCACCTCCATCAACTGGATCAGTTGATCGTCGAGCATGTCTCTCAATTCCCGGTAGCGTTCGCCGGCCGCGTCCGTCGGCTTGTAGTCACCGGTACCAACCTTCTCGGCCAGATACGCCAAGAAGTGATTCAACCGAGACGGGAAGTTCCAGCAGTCTTCTCTGTACTGTATGCGCGGCTCGATCAGACCATGCTCCACCGTCGTCAGCTTGGTCGCTAGGGTGTTACCCGCCACAGTCAGTTCCTCGTCCGCTCCCTCAGCCGCCTGTGTCACCTCATCTCTCAAACCGCGAATCGTCTTGATGGCATCATAGGTCTCCGTAACTGCATCGCGGATCTCTATCAGTAGGTTGAACTGATCTTCCAGATCACGCTGCGACGAACCAACACGTGGGTCCTTGAGGATCTGGAACGACCTGGACTGGGTTAGACCTGCAGCAGCGAGTCTCACTCGATAAGTGCCGGGCACCGCCTTGGGGCCACGACTCGTACCTCGGAACAGTGTGTTTTCGATAGTCTCGGCGTCGGGATAGCGCAGATCCCAAACGAACTGATTCATGCCGGGCTCAGCCGGAATCCGATGCCCTTCATCCTCTGCCCTGCTAGAGAACGACTGGATCACGCTACCGCTCCGCTCGAGGATATCGAGCCTGATCTCGCCACCGGGAGCACTCGCCAGGTGATAGTTGACCATGACTCCCACGGGCCCGTCCTCTCCCACCTGATCCCAATCGACCACGCCGCCGCCCAGGCGGTCACGGAACGTGTTGGTGTTACCACTGCGGCGGGCTGGCCCTCCCATCAGACGATATGTGTCACGCGGCTTGAACAAGAACGCCTCTGATGCAGCCACTCGGTCGTTCAACTGGTGCAACGCAGTCACGTCGTCGAGAATCCAGAAAGAACGCCCCTGAGTCGCCACGACCAAGTCTCGCTGGTGCACTGCCAAGTCTGTGATCGGCGATACCGGCAGGTTGAGTTGGAATGACTGCCAATGCACACCATCGTCGAACGAGGCGTACATTCCGAACTCGGTGCCAGCGTAGAGGAGACCTCTCCGGTCGGGATCTTCCCTCACCACGCGTACGAAGTGTCCGTTTGGGACGCCATTCGTGCCATCGGTGAGCAGATCCCAAGTTCGACCGTAGTCATTGGTGCGATAGATGTACGGTCGAAAATCGTCGAGCCGATAGCGGTGCACGGCGATGAACGCTCGACCCGCATCATGGCGGGACAGATCGATCATGTTCACCGTGCCCCACTCACCGATTCCCTCCGGCGTGATGTCATCCCAGGTCCGACCACCGTTTCTCGTTACGTGTACGCGACCATCGTCGCTTCCCGCCCAAATCAGGCCCGCAGCCAATGGTGATTCCTCGAGAGCAAACACGGTGCCGAACACTTCGACTCCAGTGTTGTCTCGGCTGATGGGGCCACCGGAGTAGCCCAGCACCGCGGGGTCGTTGTGGGTCAGATCAGGGCTGATGATCTGCCACGTCTGTCCCTCATTGGTGGTCCGGTGCACGTATTGGGAACCGAAGTAAATCACGTCGGAATCGTGCGGCGATATCCGGATCGGCGCGTTCCACTGCACCCTGAACTTGAGACTCACTGCGGCTTGACCGTGGGCGAGTTCAGGGTACAGCATGATGTCCCTGGTCTGACCGCTCAACCTGTCGCGCCGCTCGAGAGTCCCGCCGTAGCTTCCGCCGTACGTTATGTCCGTATTGCGAGGATCAACGGCTATGTGCGCGCTTTCACCGCCGGCAACCGAGTACCAGTTCTGAATCGTGATGCCGCCGGTAGCCGTACGGCTCGGCACGGATAGCGTTGAATTGTCCTGTTGGCCACCATATACGCGGTAGGGGAACTGGTTGTCGACCGTCACCCGGTAGAACTCAGCGGTTGGCTGGTTCATGATCGTGGACCAGCTTCTTCCACCGTTATAGCTCACGTTCGCACCACCGTCGTTGCCCTCGATCATCACTTCAGCATCATCTGGATTGATCCAGAGATCGTGACAGTCGCCGTGCGGCACCTGGATTACCTCGAATGTCTCACCCCCGTCGCTCGATTTCCAAAAATCCTCGGCGGAAACGTATACCACGTCCTGATCCACCGGATCGGCGTGGACGTGGTTGTAGTACCAGGGACGCGCCCGCAAACCCTGATCCGGGTTCACGTATGTCCAGGTCGTGCCTGCGTTGTCGGACCGGTAGAGACCGCCGTCTTCTGCCTCTATCAAGGCATACACTCGCCGTGGGTTGGAGCGGGAAACACTCACCTCAATCTTGCCCACCATCGGTCCGGGTAAGCCTACCTCCAGCTTCGTCCAGGTCTCGCCACCGTTCGTTGTCTTGAACAGACCCGATTCCTCGCCGCCCGACACGAGGTTCCACGGCTTACGCTCCGCTGTCCACATCGCGGCGTAGAGCACGTTCGGATTGGATTCATCCATGGACAGATCGATGGCGCCGGTGCGGTCACTGATGTAGAGCACCTTCTCCCAAGTGGCACCGCCGTCCCGCGTCCGGAATACACCGCGTTCCTCGTTGGGCCCAAAGGCGTGTCCCAATACTGCAGCATAGACCACGCTGGCGTTGCGCGGATGAACCTGGAGGTCACCGATCTGTCCACCGTCACGGATGCCTATGTGCTGCCATGTCTCGCCTCCGTCCGTCGATTTGTACATCCCGACGCCAGCCGAGACATTACCGCGAATGGCCGACGAACCAGTCCCCGCGTAGATGATGTCTGGATCCGACTCGGCCACCGCGACGGATCCAATCGACCCTGCTTCGAAGTAACCGTCGGAGACATTAGTCCAGCGCTCTCCCCCGTCGGTGGTTCTCCAGATCCCGCCGCCCGTCGAACCCATATAGAATGTGTGCGCTTCGCCTCGCACTCCCGCCACAGCCGTCACTCGCCCCCCCCGGAACGGACCGATCAGCCTGTACTTGAGAGCCTGATAAAGGGTCTGGTCATACAAGACGTTGGCATCAGCGGCCGTCTGTGCAACGAGGCGCGTTGGCCCATCAAGCGTCTGACCGAGGCAAGAAAGTGTGATTGCCAAACTGAGGACCCGGATCCCCCTCGACATGAGAGACCTCCCGAGCTGGATAGGATGAGTGAGGACTCGCACAGAGCGTACCGGTCGGAACGTGCTGGGTCAAGAAGGAAGTTGCGGGCGCTATACTGACCGATTCAACCGCAGAGGGGCTGGTACGTCAGCTTCGTGGCGCTGAACCCGCCCGCGACCGACGAGCCGTCCGGCATCGTCACATCTACGGACCCAGCGTACGCCGCGGGATCCTGAAAGTTGCCGAACTCAACCGCTACCGCGTCCGCCACCAGGCACTGGTACTCGCTCACGCAACGCCGAGCAGATCCCTCATTGGGCGCGCTGCCTTCCCAGTGAAACCTCTGCCCGGGCAGTTCAGTCGGTCTGGAGTAGATGGACACCTGCAGATGAGGATAAGTGGGGCTTAGCGGGTCCGAGGGAAGCGTCTGGCCCAGATAGAGAACCACCGCCGGCCCATCCCAAGGTGCACAGCTATTGTGAGCCCAGGCCACGGGGTATCCTTCCGGCGGACTGGCCAGTTCCGTTTGGCAGGTCAGACCGGCTATTGCTGCAGCCAGTGCCGCCCACCCGCCGGGCCTCACGAGCCGTCTTGAGCGTCGCATCTCGCACGAACCTCGTTGAATTGGGCGCGAATCCGGCCTGCTGATACTGCCATCACTATTGCCTGCACCGCGCCGATCTCAATGCTGGACACTCCCTCGTCCTTGGCCACGCCAAGGTAGTGTTCCAGTCACGGGTAACAGCCCAGTGCCATCGCGGCCGCGATATGCAGCATCAAGGTAGCCTTGGGTTCCAGGATCTGGTTGTAGCGAGCGGAATCATAAAAGGTGTCAAACGCCTTCAGTTGTCCCGTCGGTAACATGTTGCTCTCCCGACTAATGGATGATGTCGACCCAACCGGCTTGGTTGGCTACGACCATGGTCTTCCCCGCGGTATCGAATGCAATTCGCCGCGGATCGCCGCCAGTCCCGATCACACCCGCCACCTTTCACATGCGAAAAAGACCGCGCCGATCAAGAACACGCATCTTCGTTGGCCAATACCACTCTCATGGAATGCCTTTCCTAGTTGCCTTCAACGCGGCGTTTTCACCAAGACCACGTCGTCGACCCAGACTGTACCGGGTCCGCCGATTACGACGTTGAGCGCAACGTGATCGGGATTCTGTCCGGCTTCCAAGAAGAACGGTGTCTCCTGCTGGGAGCGGAGTATCTAGCGCTCGCGAGAAGTACTCGCCCATTCCCGGGAACCGACACCACATTTCCAGGTATACCTGTCCCTCCATCGAGTCCGTGCGAAGCTGTGCGCGATACACGAGGCGAGCGTCTTCGACATCGATGTCACCGACTTCGTAGAGCCGCACGGTGGTGGCACCATCTGTGACGATCCTGAGAGATCCCGTTCCGTCATTAGTTACTTCTGCGTCAAAGGCGACTGCTTCTGCAGCCAAGACACCAGTCAGATCATCAATTGCGTTCTCGAATAGCATCTCCTCGCTCGCGGACTGGCCATAACACGCCGTAAACGCCGTAAGAATCAATAACAACTGACTTGTTCGGAACTGCCTGAGTGACATCGGTGGCCTCCGTCCGTTCAGGACGCTTGATAGAGCTGAATCAGGTTTCCGCAGGTGTCGTCAAATACCGCAATCTTCGTGTCACCCGCGTCGGTCGGATCCACAGTAAATTCTACGCCTCGGCTCTTCAGCCGCTCGTGCTCTTTTTCGATATCGTCGACGGCAAACGCCGTATACGGGATGCCGGCCCCGAAGAGAGCGTCCTGATAGGTCCTCGAAGCGGGATTGGCATTCGGCTCCAGCACCAGCTCAGTCCCATCGGGTTCATCGGCCGATACAACAGTCAACCACCTGAATTCACCCACCGGCAGATCGGTCTTCTTCACGAATCCAAGGACCTGGGTGTAGAACCGAAGTGCGTCGTCTTGGTCCTGTACTACCACGCTGTTGAGCTTGATCTTCAACCTCGCCTCCTCTCAATGCCACCGTACGGATAAACGTGCATTCTCAAGGTGATTCCTCTCGCCGCGGCATCGATACCTCGAATACAGCCGGCCACAGCTTACCGGTTAGCAATAGGTTGCCTGTTTCCTCCCGGAATGCGATGCCATTCAGCACGTCGGTGGTCAGGCTACGTTCGCTTGCGGGCAGGAGTCCGGCAAAATCAAATAGGCTCAAGACCTCCCCGCTCTCCGGATCAATCGAAGCAATTCTGTCGCTCTGGTACACGTTGGCATACAGATACCCGTCTACATATTCGAGCTCATTGATCTGTGTGAGCGGTAAGCCTCGGTGCCGCACTGCCACTTCGCGCAACACCTCAAAGGTCTGCGCATTGAGAAAGCGCAGCAGTCCCGAGCCGTTGCTCATAATCAACGAGCTACCGTCACTGCTGAGACCCCATCCTTCCCCGGTGTAGCTGAACGAATCCACCAGTGCCAGGGTCTCGGCATCATACACGTACCCGACTCCGCTCTTCCAGGTGAGCTGGTACAGCTTGCCCTCCAGCAATACCAGGCCTTCGCCAAAACGGTTGGCCGGAAGATCTCTTGCCATCAACACGTTACCAGTAGCCAGGTCGATCCTACGCACCTGAGAGTAGCCAAGCCGACCAGTGCTCTCGTAGAGAACTCCGTCAGAATGGACTAGCCCCTGCGTGTAGGCAGTTGTGTCGTGTGGGAACCGAGATACCACAGTGTAGTCCTGGGTGGCCGACGCGCTTTGGCAGCTCATTGCCGTAGCCACCATTGCTATCCACTCGAGACGTCGCTGAGTTCTCAGTGTCTGCACCTTGGCGTCAATTCAGTTGCACGACAACACGCCCGTAGGTCCCACAACGGGCACGTCCAGGTTCTACCTTGGGTCCCAACCCAGGAAAAAGTACGTTACGGCTGCCGTGCTCGACAGGACCTGGTCTCGTCCGCTCTGCCATTGCTGTTTTGTAGGCCTTGACGGATCTTGCCGAGTCGCCGGTGTTACATAGGGATGTTCGTGGTGTAGTCTGATCCTGCGTCGCGAACTAGAAAGAAGCAACTACTTCCAGTCAGGATCTGACAGCATGAGCGGGTTCGAGTTGGGATCATTCGAGGTGCATGAAAAGATCGCCTCGGGGGGCATGGGAGATGTCTGGCGCGGCGTGCATGTCGCTCAGGATGTCCCAGCCGCTATCAAGGTGATAAGACGGAGGGGCGCCGAGGACGCCCAATTCCGAACGCTGTTCCGCCGCGAGGTGCGGGCGGTGGCTCAACTCGACCATCCTGGCATCATAACCTTGTTCGACATTGGCGAGGTCTCTGAGGACGCGTCCAGCACCTCGGCCGGCGCTATCGAAACGGGCAGCCCCTATCTGGTAATGGAGTACCTCGAGCGGGGCTCGCTCGAGGCGCTGGAGTATCCTCTGTCCTGGCAGACAACAAGGGAGATCCTCTTGGCCGTGCTCGACGGCCTAGCACACGCTCACGCGCGTGGCATCACCCATCGTGACCTCAAGCCAGGTAACATCCTGTTGGCCGAAGGAACGGCGGGATCTCCCATTCGACTCACTGATTTCGGGATAGCGTTCTCTTACAGGGAGAGCCGGTCAAAGGAAGCCGAGGGCACGGCGGTGGGCACACCGGCCTATATGGCGCCCGAGCAATTCATGGGTGAGTGGCGCGATTTCGGCCCTTGGACCGATTTGTACGCCTTGGGTTGCGTAGCGTACCAGCTGACTACTGGTCGGGTTCCGTTTGACCAGGGCGATCTAGTGCAACTGGGCCTGGCCCACCTTCAAAACCAACCGCCGGACCTCGATTGCCCTTCAGACTACCCGGACGGTTTTGAGGGCTGGGTGCTGAAGTTGCTGGAAAAGGAGCCTGAAAACAGGTACAGACGGTGCGCCGACGCCGCGGTGGAGTTGGTGTCGCTGACACCTCAGGCACCGACTCGAGATAAAGCCATCACTACAGGTGTTGAGACCGAACGACTGCAGGCGACCACAGTGGTACCGTTCCCGGGGAGGAGCACTGGGACGCAGCTGGACTGGAGAGCACACTCTCCGCCCCGGCGCCCATTCAAGCTGATTGGTGCGGGCCTCCGCCTGTTCGGCTTGCGCACTGTCCCCATGGTGGATCGAGATTCGGAACGCGATCTCCTGTGGAGCATGTTCCGACGCGTGCACGAGCGTGGGATGCCTGGCCTCGTTGTGCTGGAGGGATCGGCGGGCTCAGGCAAGAGCCGTCTGGCAGAGTGGCTTTGCGAGCGAACCCACGAGATGGGCCTAGCGGAGAGCTTGAGAACAGAGCACGACAGGTCTCGAGGCAGAGAATCCGGCCTGAGCCACATGTTAGCAGCAGCTTGGTCCTGTTTGGGTCTTTCCGCCGACCAGCTGCAGAACCGCGTCACCACCATCCTGTCGTCAGCCGGAATCGAGTCACGGGCACTGCACCAGGCTGCTACTGAGTTCCTGGCACCTGCCTCGCTGGGAGAGGACTACAGCCCAGGCATGTTCCATGAATTCCGATCTATGGCGGCACGTTTCAGTTGTCTGCTCGAGGTCTTGCGACGGGTATACCGAGAGACACCGCTGGTCGTCTGCCTGGAGGATGTGCATTGGGGTGCTGATGCTCTTCACTTTGCACGCTACGTGCTAGAGCGATCGCCCACCGAGCGCATTAGGATGATGGTCCTACTCACGGCGCGGGACGATCTGCTGGTCGAATCGCCGGAGGCATCCGGGCTGCTACGCGAGCTCTGTACTGGAGAGGCAGCAGAGTGTACTCGACTAGAACCTCTTTCCGACGAAGACAGCAGGCGGCTCGTTAGCAGCCTCATGTATCTCGAAGGCGACTTGGCCGAGCGAGTCTCGGTCCGCTCCGGCGGGAATCCGCTGTACGCAACCCAGCTGGTCGGTGATTGGGTAGAACGTGGTATCCTCCGAGCAGGTGTGAACGGGTTCGTCCTTACGGGGCCCGTCCCACCCGAAGTCCCCGACGACATCCACGCTGTCTGGGTCCAGAGGTTAGAGCGAGTATTGGATGAGAGCGTAGGCGGAGTTGCCCTGTCACCGACACCTGCCGCCCAGCGGATCGACATGCAGGTGGCTCTTGAACTCGCAGCGGCGTTGGATGGCACAGTCGACATGGCCGAGTGGATGTCGCTGTGTTTGCTTGCTCGTACCCCTGATCCGAGTCCTGTGCTGGAGTCTCTGCTGGCTTTACGACTGGCACGAGCGGGAGTCGATGGTTGGTCTTTCAGCCATAGCATGTTGCGCGACAGTATTGAGAGAATTGCCAAGGAAAAACGGCGTTGGGCTTCTCACAATCGGCTATGCGCGAACATGTTGGCAGAGCGTCACCCGGTACCTCGTTGGGGTGATTCGGAACGGATCGGTCGTCACAGATTTGAAGCCACTCAATTCGAGGCAGCTGTGGGCCCGCTGTTGAGAGGGGCCAAAGAGCGAATGCGGGTCGAGGATTACTCCGCAGCCCTCGGGCTACTGACTCTTCACGGTGAGGCTTTGAATCAACTGAACAGCCCCATCGATGATCCGCAGCGCCTCGAAGCCTGGCTGCTGCGGGCTGACATCAACTGCACAAGACGGGACCTCAGTACGGCCGAGGAGCTAGCGAACCGCGTGAGAGGCTTGGCTGACAGTCCTGACACTCAGCGTTTCGACGGTGCGGCGCTCTTGGTGCTGGCCCGAGTGCACCAGCACCAAGCGATGCTGCAGTCCGCGTTGGATTACTACTCTGAAGCACAACGTATCCTGCGCATCACCGGACCCAAACACGAGTTGGCGACGTGCTTATCTGAACAAGCAAACGCGATGTTGGAGATGGACCAGCTGGAGCAGGCTTGGGATGCCTTCGGCGAAGCTCAAGAGATATTCGAGGAAACCGGCCAATTCGTCCCCTGGGCTGAAAACCAACTTGGTCTCGCTCGCGTTGCGCTGCGGCAAGGGAACCTAGACCATGCCTTGACGCTGTGCAGACGAGTGCAGGCGTTCGCGCGCCGAGAAGAGCTGAACCGGATCGAGGCAACCGCGTGGTCAGTGCTCTCCGAAGTGCAGCGGGCGCAGGACCAGTCTGACGACGCAGAGTTGTCTCTCGACAAGAGCATCGAGCTGTTTGAGCAACTCGGTGTCGCCCGGCAGGCGCTTCATCCCAAGCTGATGAAGATCATCCTCATCATGGAGTCGGGTTCAGTGGACCAAGCCAGGTTGGAGTTTGAGCTGCTGCGGAGCAATCCCACTGTCGATATCCCGAGAATCACCGCCCTGTTGATGTGCGCCGTGGGCCTTGCGATTGGAATTGACGGTGCGGACCGAGACTTCGGATCCAGCTTCGATCAGACGGCCGCGCTGCTGCAGGAAGCGGAAGTCCTCACGCCCGATGTGGTGCATTGTCTGCTGTTGGCGATCGCGCGCGGTAACGAGACGGGGTTCCCCGATCGGGCGGCTCAGGTCAAACAGCTAGGCGGCTCAGTAGCAGCACAGCTCGGGAATGCAGACATCGTCACCCGGTTCTCTTAGCTCCCGTCAGTTGTCTTCCATCAACGCCTGCCACACAGATCGAGACAATACGCGCATCAGGCGCTGCGTGCTTTCCTGCTGCACCACTAGGGCCTCCAGCAGGGCCTTGACGGGCTCCAATCTGGATAGAGTTTCCTCGTCCAGATTCACCTTCTTCATTGCCCACGACGGGAACTGTCGGTCCTCAAATTCCTCGTGCGTGCTGAGCACGAGCACATCTTTGTGACGCGGATCTGCTGCGATCTTCTGAAACAGGCGATCAACGGTGTCTGTAGGGCCTTCCAGAACCTGATAGAAGATGCCTCCGCTCGACATGAGCATTCCCGTCACTCCAAGTGAACGGTTTCGCTCCGCCGCATCCGCGGCAAGTCCATCGATCTCGTCACGAGTGAATGGGCGAGAGAACTTGCTGATGTAACTAATGCGCTTGAGCACAACTGCCCTCCGTACATGCAATTCATTAGTAGGACTGCTCCAGCCTGCTCCTTTCCGGAGTATGACCACTGACCATCACGGTGTCCAGCGACTGTACAGGTTTGTCACTGACGGAGTACCGGGCAGGCGATGCGCGAACCCCGTGAATTAACTCCTTCTTCACGCTCGTTTCACGATCGGCAACCCATCTGTAACATCGAGACTGCAATTTGCGGAGGAAAGGCTTGTCTGCTGAGCTGGATAAGACAGCTGAGATCTATCGGGCGGCTGTGGAGTCGTCTCCGTGCGCGATGGTTGTCGCGGATGCCGACGGTCGGATAGTGCTGGTCAATCGAGCAGCCGAGCGCCTTTTTAGCTATGGCCTAGGCGAACTGGTGGGACGGTCGGTTGAAACGCTGGTGCCGACAGACCTGCGGGCGGACCACGCCGCCCACCGCCAGGAGTTCAATGCGGATCCGAGAACTCGCCTCATGGGCCAGCAGAGGGACCTCATGGCCCGAGCGCGGGATGGCAGCGTCTTTCCCGTGGAGATCGGGCTCAATCCGGTCCGTACCGCTGATGGCATCTTCATTGTGAGCGCAATCGTCGATTTGTCGGAACGAAAGCGCACCGAGCAGCGGATCTCCCAACAGGCCGAGATGCTGGAGCAAGCCAACGCCAAGCTCTTGGAGATGGCCTCGACAGACAGCCTCAGTTCGCTATGGAACCGTCGCTCCTTTCTCAATCAACTCAACATCCAGCTGGAGCAGGTGGTCCGCAGTGGGCGACCCATGTCGCTCTTGATCGTTGATGTGGATCACTTCAAGCCGTACAACGATCGCTTCGGCCATCTGGCGGGCGACGAGGTGTTGAGGGGGGTTGCCAAGGTCTTGCGCGACAAGGCTCGGCGCAGCGATTACGTGGCTCGAATCGGGGGCGAGGAGTTTGGGGTGATACTCCCCGAGACTGACCACGGTGGTTCCATTATGCTCGCGGAACGTTTCCGCAACGCAATCGAGGTGGAGCGTTGGCCGCGGCGGGAGATCACTGCAAGCCTAGGAGCCACAACCGTAGCGTTCCAAAGGACTGTGCCACGCCCCGAGCCACCCACAGTCTCCGAAGTGCTCACCGCGGCTGACCAGGCCCTATATCACTCCAAGGAAAACGGTCGCAATCGGGTCTCCCACCATGGTGACATCGCATAGCGGTCAGTCAGGCTGGCGGAGATGTCGGGCTGGAATCCCGGCCAGTTCTCCTTACGCCCTCGCCCCCGAAGTAGCTACTGCCGCATCAGAAACTGATCCAGTAGTCCGCCTTCACGAGGACCGTGTTGGTGGACTCGTCCGACAGCAAGTCCCATAAGTCACCGACCCCCCTGAACGAGCTGTCCGGATCATGCAGGCTGCGACCATGCTGCCACGCGAGATACACAACCGAACCGGGACGGTATTCCCAGCGCAGAACCGTTGTGGAACGGAGCGCGCGGTAGTTGAAATCGGGCTGCCCAAACGAGAGGTCAGGCTCCCCGCTACCGTCCAGGTCCACTTCACACACGCCGTCAGCACATGATGCTGCAGCGTCACCTGAGTGTCATCTGACCGCCGGGCTCTGGTCACGGAATTGTCTGCGGAATCGTAGAGCGAACCGTCAGCCAGCCGTGGGCCCCATGACGGAGCCCCAGCCGGCTGGCAAGTGTGCAAAATGAAACGTCTGCGGCAAGCCTACATCTCGACCAATCCCGCCAGCTTCAGAACCTCGATGTAATTGATGATTGCCTGCAGATCCGACGTGGTTCTGTTCTGTGCGTCGAGCATCTTCTTGATGTCGAGCACGCTGTTGCGACCGTTGATGAGCAGGTTCAGCTCACTCGTGTTGGCGATATCCCTCTCGTAGGGGAACTGTTGTCGTGCTTCCGCGGACACCTGTTGCAGGTGCCCCTGCCACCCACGGTAACCATCCCGCTTTACCAACGGTGTCTGCCTCGGTACCAGCCGAGAAGCCCTCCGCTCCAGTTCGGCCATGCGGAGCCTAGCGGGCGGTGAACCACAGCGTTCGGCCACCGCCTCCATGTGCGCCGCCAACGCGGCGAGGTGCGCTTCACCGACCTGGTTTATCGTGTTCTGCATCTGTTCCACGTAGTTCCCCACCCTATTCACGTCCGACGCGAGCTGCATCACGGTCTGCAGCGTGTTCCTCTCATTGATTACCGCCGCCTCCACGTGAGCCCGAGCCCACCTGTACTGCTCCAGGAGACTCTGCGCGGTAGCTTCGTTCAGCCGCCCTTGGGCCAACACGAACTGGTGTCCCAGTCGCCGTGTTCCATTGCTGGCAATCTCCCCTGCAAGCTTGATAGCCATGTCATCGTCGGCGCTCGCGATGGTGTAGGCTCCCGCCGCACCAATGATCGCGACCCGTTTCAACTGCGTGGGATCTGACTTATCGACCCGGTCGCCTGAGGTGTGGTACCACTGGTCCGGCCACGCAATCATCATGATGCCGGGCACCTGCACCCCCCAGTCGTTGAACACCATGTGGTCTGAAGCGCCGTAGTGCGTATCGATGGCATAGTAGAACGGTTCATCGGCACCGGAAGGCGCGACGATCCTGCGTGGGATCTTGTAGTAGTCGCGCCGATTCTGGATCTGTTCGCGGCCCGCTTCGCCTACAAAGCGGTAGTAGTTCTCCATCACGTCGTTTACGTAGTGCGGTCCGCCATAAGACGTTCTTATCAGCGTCATCCAGCCCTTGTTCAGGCTGAGCCACTCGCCCACCATGTCCATGTTGATGTTGGCGAGCGTGCGCTCCATGATGTCCTTGTTCGCCACGACCCAGGGACCCGTGCCCGAGTATTCTGGGCCCCAGAGAAACCGAATCGTCCGCCTAGGGCGCGGGATGCGACCTTCCTCTATCAGGGTGTGCAGTATGCGAGCTACCTCGAGTATGGTGGCGCTGCCCGATTTGTTGTCGTTCGCACCCTGCTTGACGTAGCCCTCGAACAGGTGAGCCGAGAGAATCACCTCGTCGCCGTTCGGATCGGTGCCGGGGATGTATGCCACGGGGTCTTCAAGGTCGTAGGAGCGAGTAGCGGCAGCAACCTGCGCGTGCACTGTGATTTCGTGTCCGTCAAGCAGGCGACGCTTGAGGTCGGCGCCCTCCCTGGGTGGAATGAAGAAGCCAAACTTGTTCCCCTCTGCGCTGGCGCCGCGCCCGCCTACGCCGCTCCACGGGATCTGCAGCGGATCAAAGAACGGCCGGTTGTTGGCAATCGACACGACCCCCAGAGCGCCACGCTGCTGGCAGGCATCGCGGTGCACAGTCCCGATTGATCCCTCGGTCACGACGATCTTACCAGCAACGCCAGCTCGATCCAGATCTTCCTCGGTCCCAAAACCAACCCAGACCAACTGCGCAGTAACGTCGGCGTCGATGCTGCCGCGAGCCAGCATCGCCCTCATGTCCTGATACGAGGCGAGCTTCTGTCGCATCGGACTCACTTCCCACAACTCGCCCTTAATGCCGTCCCAGACTTCCCCTCCGGGGAATCGAGCGATCTCGGCACCCGTAAGACCGTATTGCACCAGCTGATCGTAGATGTACTGTGTTTCGTAGAAGGTCCCGTCGTACTCGGCTGAACGGCGGTCCTTGTTGTAACCGCCCGTCTCCATAATGGTATTGAACGCCGTCTCACCCGAAGCCTCACCGATGATCTCGTCCATGATCTCCGGAGGTAGTAGCGTCCACTTGTAATACGGTGTCATCTGAGCCTGTGCGCCGGTTCCTATCAGGAACGCGCACGCGGCCACCAGGAAGGTCGTTCTCTTGAGCATTCCGGATCTCCCGATCGGCATTTGGATGTTGGATTGCATGCTGGCACGGGACACGCGCGAGCACATGAAAGATATGTCGGAAGTGGGCAGGCAGCCCCGGCGCACCCGAGACACGCAGCGCTATGTCAGCGCCAGGTCAGCGTGCGCCTCCTATCTCGACGACCGCCCGCTCCCCACGGATCTCGACGTCGGTGCCGTATTCCTGCGACAGCTGCCTGAGCAGATCGAGAGTCTCGATCGCGTTTTCGCCGGTCGCGACCTCAGCTAGTCCTCTTCTGGTCAGAAATCCGACGTCGTCATACTCGTCACGGTATGCCGCGCCTTCGTCCAGGACCAGTGGAATGAACTCAATGGACTGAACCGCGGTGTCGACCATTGTCATTCGCGCCAGCAGTCCCGACCACGGACGGTACTGATGGTAGTTGCCAATGTTCGGGCTGAGCCCCTGGTAAGCCAAGCCGCCCAGCTGTCTGAGAAGAGGACGACCCCGGTAGATCTCCACTCCGTCAAATCCCCTGTGACCGTGGCCGATGTACATCGAGGCTCCGGCGTCGATGACCGCCCTCGCGAAATCGGTCTGCCACTGAGCCACGTCGTTGACTTTGATGTGCCCGTCGCCTGTCACCTCGCCATCCGCCAGGCCGTCAAACTCGTCGACGTCGATCTGAAAGTGCTGGTAGTAGATGACGATGTCGGCGTTCCGCGCCGCCTCCTGCACGGCCGCGATGTTGCGATCCCAATCGTCTTGTTGGCCGGTCCATACGCCGTTGACGGTAGCAGCGATGCGCTCTCGCTCGTCGTGTGCGGTGGTTGCCGCCACCAGGGCAAACCGAGTGCCGCTTACGTCCAAGTAGGCAGGTGCCGTGGCCTGTTCAGTCGTGGTCCCCGTCCCAGCGTGGGTCACACCGTAGCGCTCGGCGGCCGCCCGAGTGACCTCCACACCACACTCACCCAAGTCCCAGGTGTGGTTGTTCGCCAGCGACATCAAGTCGAACCCCATCGACGCCAGGAAGTCCATCACCGGAGCCTCGACTGCGTGTGGGTTGCTCACGTTGCCCGGCTGAAGTTCAGGAGGAATCCGCAGCTGGCCGAGTACGGTTACATAATCCTTGGGAACACTGCACTCGTTGTCGGGACCGTTGATGGCCATCTCGAAATTGGTGAACGCCACGTCCGCCGCCTCGACGATGGGACGCACGCTGCCGAACGGGTCGTCCCACGAAAGCCTCGGGTCCACCTTGATGAGAGCCTGGCCTGCAACGACGAGGGTGAGAGTGTCCCGATCGCGCGACGCATCGCTACAGGCTGCGATCACGCAGCAAATCGACGATACCAAGACCAAGCGATGGAAACGATGGAGCATTGGATCTGTACCTCTTTCGGTTTGACCCCGGGCTTCCGCCCGGGGTTAGCTGTACCCTATCTCCCCGCCTTCTACCACCTTGCTCCGTCCTTCACCGTCCTTCACCATCCCTCCATCAGCTTCCTCTCCAAGAACTCCACAGCCGCCTCGTATACCGCAAGCACATTTGTGTAGCGCATGAAGTGATGTGTGTCGCCCGGGATCAGTAAGGTCTCATATTCGACTCCGTGTGCCTCCAAGCGACGCACCAGATCGGTGCTCTGGTTGAACCGTACGTTGCGGTCGTCGTCAGCGTGTACAACCAAAACAGGAGACGTCCACATCGACATGGACGAGACGGGTGATGATACCCAAGCAACCTCAAGGGCATTCGATACGTCCGGTGCCATCTCGTACTGGTCACGTGTTGTGAGACCGCGCGCTCGTTCGGCCGTCCAGTCATGCACGCCGTGAACGTCGACACCGGCCGCGAACAGGTCTGAGTTCCGCGCCAGAGCAAGAGCCGTGAGGAACCCGCCGTAGGAACCGCCGTAGATACCAATGCGCTCACCGTCAACCTGCGGCAGATTACGCAAGTACTCCGCCGCTGCCAGGACGTCGAGATACTCGGCAGCTCCGCGCCATCCCGAGTTGGGAGGCTGATGGAACTCGTAACCGTAGCCAATTCCCAGCCTGAAGTTGACAGACAACACCACAAAGCCGCGGCTAGCCAGATACTGGTTCACCGCGTATGCGTTGGAGTAGTAGTCTGAGTAGTGCCACCCCAGTAGCATCTGTCGCGGCGGACCTCCGTGAACGAAGATCACCGCTGGCTTGGTACCGGCTCCGCCGCCTTGCTCAAACTGCTGCGCGTGGACCGTGACGCCATCGGAAGCCTGGAAGATCACCTGTGTGGGGGTGACGAGGTATTCGGTCGGGAAGTCATCCGGGATTCGATCGATAGCGAGTTGCCGAGCAGCGCCACCGTCGAACGGCATCACGGTGGGAAGCGGAGGACGCTGTGTGTTGGCACCTATGTATGCCAGCGTCGCACCATCCCCTGTTATCACTGGATACCAACCCAGCTCCGCGCCGGGCGTCATTACTTCGGCAGCAGCTTGATCAACCGGCACACGCACTACGTGCCGCCGGTCGATATCGAACCGATCGTCGCCCGCATTGGCAGTGAACATCAGCCAACGCCCGTCGTGGCTCAAGCTGATGTGTTCGGCCATATAGTCGCCCGGCGTGAGCAACATCGGATCGCCCCCACCGGCGTCAATCGAGTAGAGATGCGGCCAGCCATCTTGATAAGACAGGAACGCTATCCGGCCCCGCGCGGCCCAATGCAGGTTGGTGCCGCCATGGGTCCGTGGGACCGAACCTTCAAGTGTCTCTGGTGCCTGCCAGATCCGTTGCGCCTCACCGCTCGTTGCGTCGGCGGTCCAGATCTCCCATGGGTTGTGTCGCCGCGCGAGCAGTGAGTCTGGGGCGCCGCCCGACCCCGGTTGGCGCACGAATACGATCCGGTCGCCTTCGGGTGACCAGCGCGGCGAACGGTCGCGCGTGAACGACGGATCGAGCCAGAGTATCGGAGTGGACTCGTCGGTGTAGACACCGATGAACGAGTGGTCGCCACGATTCGACACAAACGCGAGCCGCGAGCCGTCGGGCGACCAGCGCGGATCGCTGTTGTTCCCGCTCGTGGAAAAGAGCGTCTCAGCCTCTTCTGACCCATCGATCGGTGCTGTCCAGATCTGTCGGTTCTTCCTGAACGCGACCAAATCGCTACGTGGCGATATCACGGGTTCTTCGCCGTCACCAAGCACGACGGGCTCCCCACCATCAAACGGGACCGAGAAGATCTGAACTTTGGACGGCGTCGGACTGTGCGTAACGTTCACGGGCAGGTGATCGTCCCAGTTGGAACCGTGGTCGCCCCCGCGCACGTAGACCACCCAGCGACCATCGGCTGAGAGAGACACGCTCGACAGCTCCTGCCCGTCATCCTGCATGTACTGGGTCAGACGTCGCGCAGTGAAGTCAGGTCCTTCGGCGACATAGATGTTACGCTGACCCTGCTCGTTGAATACCCAAGACAGACGCGCGCCCGTAGCCGCAGCGGTGAGTTCGTTGGGAAACGGGTAGGAGCGGACCTGCCGAAAGGTGAAGCTGGCATCGGATGCACGCTGCGCGGCCGCCGCGCCGGCGGCCAACGTGAAGCAGAGTACGCCCGCCAAGACTCGGTGACACATGAGAAGACCGTCCTCGAGCGTGAAGAGACGCCGCAATGTACGCCACAGGGCGGGCCGCCGCGACACAACGGCGCCAACGCCCGCCCTCTACCGCCTTCTACCGCCCTCTACCGCCCTCTCCCGCCCCAGCGTCCCTCACCGTCCCCCAATGACAGCAACACCCTTCTCGCGCAGCATGGCATTGAGTTCTGCCACATCGCCGGCGATGATAGCATCGAGCGCGCCTCTGTGTTCGGCCAGCCGATCGTGCAAGATCTGCTGGACTTCCTTCTCCTGATCCGTCGGTCTGAAGTCGGCGAGGGCGAGGCCCCGCGTCAGATACCCCAGCTTCGCAAGCAGCTTGGCCTCGAAGCGGACCCCGTCTTGGCCCTGACCGGTGAGGCGCAGATCCACCAAGTTCATCTCCAGCTCCACCAGCTTCTCCCCCAGCGCCTTCGACGCGTCTTCTACCTCGGCGTCCTCGGTGAACCGGGCCAAGTTCTGCAGCTGGATCCTTAGGGCTTCGATCTCGTGCACCACCCCGGCGCCAACTTCGAGATCAGCCTTGACGGCGTAGAGCACCTCGAGCTGCTCAGCAATCTCGGCTTCGCTTCCCGCCGAATTGGGATCCTTCCGCACTTCCAGGAGCCGAGTGTACTCGGCTCCGTCCGCAGTGAGCTTCACCGTGTACGTGCCGGGGGCCTGCAGCACCGCCATCCTGCCCGTGCTCGGTGCGTCCCGTCCCTCGGATCCCACTTCCATGTGTTCGGCGTACATCGGCGGCGTGAGCAGACGTACCTGTGTACTGCGCTCGTCCATCAAATCCCAGTAAATGCGGTTCACCCCGGCGTGGTTGGTTCCCTCGACTGTGCGAATTAGCTCACCAGCGTCGTCGTGAATGCTGATTGTGGGGGCTGAATCCGTTGGGGTTTGGAGCCAGTAGTTGATTGAGGCGCCGTACTCAGGGTCTTCCCCTACAGTTGGGTCGTCGTAGGGAACCGAGGGCGGAGTGATGGGTCGGAAGCGGTACGCCGCGCGCGGCTGGAACAGGTGCGCTTCCGATGCCATCACGTCCGACGTGAGCTGCTGTAACGGTGTCAGATCATCCAGGATCCAAAAGCCACGCCCGTACGTGGAGATCACTAGATCGTCGAAGTGTTCCTGAATGACGATCCCCGAGACCGGAGCGTGGGGCAGATCCGTCTGCAGTGATTGCCAGGTGTCGCCGTCATTGAAGGAGACGTATATGGCGTTCTCCGTTCCCAGATAGAGCAGACCCTGCCGCACTGGGTCCTCGGCGATGACCTTGGTGTAACTCAGTGCACTACTCGGGATACCGTCCGTGATCTTGTCCCAACTCTGACCGTAGTTCCTGGTCCGGTAGACGTAGGGGTCCCGACCATTGACCTGGTGAAAATCAACTGCGACATACGCCGTCCCGGCCGCATAACGTGACGGCGCGATGCTGCGGACCGATCCCCACGGCGGGAGGTTAGGGATGTTTTCGGTGACGTTATTCCAGTTCGCACCGCCGTCGCGCGTAACCTGAAGCAGACCGTCGTTGGTACCCGCCCAGATGAGGCCGCGCTCGAGCGGCGACTCGGCGATACCGAACACCACGCCGGCGTATTCCACACCGATGTTGTCACGTGTGAGGCCCCCGGAAGGACCCATGCGACTCCGGTCGTTGAGGGTCAGGTCAGGGCTGATTACCTCCCAGCTCTGGCCGCCGTTCGTGGTCCGGTGCACGTGCTGGCTCCCCACATACACGGTGTTGTGGTCGTGAGGCGAGATGTGAATCGGTGCATCCCAAACGAAGCGGTATCGCACGCCCGAAGCAGGTCCCCGGCTCTGCTCCGGCCAGACCTCCACAACCCTGTACTGGCGCCGGTCCTCTTCGTAACGGACAACGATTCCTCCCACCATGCCCGATCCCGACGCCGACGACCAGACGATGTTGGGATCCACTGGATCGGGCGTGGCCCAGCCGCTTTCCCCACCACCCACGTGATGCCACATGCCGCGAGGGATATAATCGACCCTGCGCTGTCCCAGAATCCTGCTGTTGCTGGGGCCCCGGTAGGTGGGCTCATCCTGTTTGTTTCCCAGGACGTTGTAGGGGACCATGTTGTCCACCGTGACGTGATACATCTGAGCGTTGCTGAGACGTTGCTTGAACCACGTCTTTCCCCGATTGATGGAGATGGAGAGTCCCTGGTCGTGGGCCACGATCATGCGATCAGCGTCCGTTGGATCGATCCACATGTCGTGGTGATCGCCCCCGGGTGCCTGCATCCTCGGCACAACCTCTAGGGTACGCCCACCGTCGGTTGATCGCGCAAAGGACGCGGTGAGGAAGTACGCCTCATCTTCGTCATCAGGTGAGATTGCCACGCGGGAGTAGTAGTGGGCCCGGCCCATCGCGTTTCTGTTCCGCGTGATCAGGTCCCAGTTGTGGCCGCCATCCTCCGATCGCCATAGCTGCCCGTTCTCGGTGGGCTCGCCGTCCCACGGGATGCCATCTCCGGTCTCGAACATGGCGTAAACCCGCTGCGTGTTGGACGGCGCGATCGCCACGGCCACCTTACCGACGGGCTTCGTAGGAAGCCCGTCTCCTTCGAGGCGTGTCCAGGTGTTCCCACCGTCCCGAGAGACGTGGAGGCCCCCACCGGGCCCGCCGCTAGTGCGGCCCCAGGTGTGGATCTCTAGCTGCCACGTCCCTGCGAAGAGGACCCGGGGGTTCGAGGGGTCCATGGCCAGATCCGAGCAACCAGTGTTCTCGTCAACGAACAGGACCTGCTCCCACGTCGCTCCGCCGTCGATTGTCCGGTACACACCCCGCTCGGGCTGCGGCCCATAGGCATGGCCCAAGGCGCAGACGTAGACCATGTTCGGCTCGGTGGGGTGAACGATGACCCTTGGTATCCGCCCGGTCTCCTTCAGGCCCATGATGGTCCACGTCGCACCGGCATCAGTGGACTTGAAGACCCCTTCCCCCAGCGAGATGTGGCTGCGGATCTTAGCTTCGCCGGTTCCAGCCCAGACGATGTTGGGATCGCTGTCCGCAACATCCAGGGCCCCAATGGACTGCACCGGCTGATCGTCAAAGATCGGGTCCCAATGCACGCCCCCATCCGTGGTCTTGTAGATGCCCCCCGACGCCGCACCCACGTAGTAGATATGTGGGTTGCCGGCGATGCCGGTGGCCGCGCTGAAGCGGTTCCCCTCGGGCCCGATGTGGCGCCAATGCAGGGTTTTGTACTGGTCGGGTGTCGGTTGGCCAGTTGCCGCTGATTGGGCCGTAATAGGGAGACTGAGAGTTGTTGCGATGGCGGCGAAGACGGAGAAACGGAATCCCTTGCGCATGGAAGCCTCGCGTTGGTGAGGGGGACGCTTTGTCGGCTGCTCTCCCGGGAATATCCGGCCGGGACCGAGGGCGTCAAGCGAGGCCGTTCTCTCTACTGACTACGCTGTAGATCACCTCCACACCTGGCAGCATGCGCGCTCATGGTATCGGCTCCAACTCACCCGTGCCGACTACCCGAAACCACGTGCCGTCTTCCCACAGTAGACCTTGCAGAGAACCGAGGTCATCGACCGGGACATCCACACCGAACACACGCCCCTCGTAGAGACTTTCAACATAGTCGACTTCGGTGTGACCGACGACCACTGCCTCGGCGTCATAGAAGTCGAGAATCGCATCCACCTGCTCGGATGTAGCCTGCGCATACTCGGGCCGTGTGAAGTGATAGCCGCGATACCACAGCGGACCCGTATCGCCGTTTACGAAATACAGCTGGAGGCTGAACAATAGCTCGTACGAACGCACGTCGATGATGCGCCGGACCAGCTCATTCATATCGTCCAACTCCATCCCGAGTTCGACTGCCTCCGGTGACAGACCACCGTGCACGTACACGATGTCGTTCAGCTTGACCGCTACGTGCTTGCTGCGGAGCCATCTGCCAAACTCCATGTCAGGACCATAGAGGTCTTTGTGCTCTATCGTTGTTTCGTTCGGGATACCGTCGAGGTAGCGGACATTTATGTAGCGGTTGTCACCTCGTAGCACCATCATCTCGTGATTGCCGAGGAGGTAGTGAACTCTGCCCCCGGCCTCTCTCGCCTCGCGTTCGAGCCGGTGAATCAGCCACAGGCACTCC
>JBDHHP010000080.1:0-18507 GCA_039589275.1 Gemmatimonadota bacterium
ACAGAACTGGCAACGCCTGTCGGACGGTGTTTGGGAAGGTCCCCGACTCGCCCTTGAGAATCCGGGACCAAAACACTCCGGGTGGGGTGTGGTTGGCCATCTTACACGCCATCACACAAGCGTAACAGCCGTAACACCTCTTGAGATCTATCACCATCCCCCAACGTGGCATACGTGTCTCCCGTAGCGACCTTGTATCTGCTCTTTGTCCGCTACCGTTAAGCTCGATCGTTCTTGTATACCTTCACGCGGACGCAGATGTCCTGGTTAAACGTGAGTGGATCCGTGTGCGGTAGATCCATCTCCACAAGATCATTGAAGAAAGTGCCCTTGCCCTTGGCGATAGGCATGAAGTTGCCCCAGTGCCCGGCGACCGCCGCGATCGCGAGGTGGTGCGGTTCAATTCCGTCGCTGAGCGCGACCCACCCTTTGACCCGGTGGCCCTGCGGATTCTCGAGCCATACCTGATCCCCGTCTCCGATGCCCTTCTGCGCCGCCGTGACCCTATGCATCTGCACGGCGTAGACGTAGGGATCTTCTTGTGAGACCTCGTCGAGATAGGGATTCTGCTGAGTCATGGAGTTGGTGTGCATTACGGCGCGCCAGTAGAACGCGTGCATGTCGTACTCGGGGTTGGTCTCGGTATGCGTCGGGCAAGGGTACCAGTCCGCCAGAGCCTTGAACCGAGACCAGTCCAGGTCGAAGAAGTCCTGGCCACCGAACTCGTCCCACAACTTGGCGATCTGTTCGCCGGAATCGATGAAGTACTCGAAGTAGACCGGCACCCTAGCGGGGTTGAACCACTTCCAGTACACGTCTTCTTTCTTCTTAGGCCACGTGAAAACGCCTTTCTTCCTCACATGCTCGAGACCGTGCTCTTCACCGAATCGATCTTTGAGCATGCGATCGCACACGTCTTCCCACGAGTGTTCGACGCTGCCATCCTCTACCAGCTTGTACTTCTCGTCCATCTCGCCGCCATAGCGGATGCCAATGGAATCGTTCAGTCCCTTGTAGTACTTGCCCAGAATGCCGAGCCGTTTGCAGATATCCAGCATGACGATGTTGAAGTCGCGTCGTTCGTACAGTGGCTCGACCACGGGTTGCCTGATCGACCAGCCCCAGTCGTCTTCCCCTTGCGGATGGGAGAAGGTCGAGGGAAAACTCACCGCCGGCGTGTACCGCTCCAGGAAGCAGGCGTCAGGTAACACGATGTCTGCTACGGCTTCTTCGAACTCAGTTATGTAGAGCTGGAACGAGAAGATGAAGTTGAACTTCTTCAAGAAGTTTTCGGTCACCGCCTCGGCGTTGCCCATGGTCATCACCGAGTTGGAGCCGAAGTTGATCATCACATCAGGCCTGTAAGGGATCTTGAAGCGTTCCAGCATCTCCTCCCAACGCGGGCTCGTGATGGTAAAGGCGTTGTAGATCGACGTCGGGAACATGTCGTGCAGATCAAGCCGAGTCGGCGCCTTGGGTACGCGCATGGGGTACGGTACGTGATCGTACACCCATGTCTTCGCGACCATTAGCCCGTCCGGGCAGGGATAAGGGATCTGGAAGGGCTTACCCGTACCCTCGTAGCCGCTGCCAACTGCCGCACCAAGGCCGAAAGCGGCACCCCATGTGTCTGCAGCACCAACCATGTGGTTGACCAAGTCAACTGACAGACAGGTCCAACCCGAGTTGACGTGGCCCTGCGTTCCGCGGAAGAAGTGCGTTGCCACCGGGCGCTTGGGGATCTTCCTGGGACCCCTGCTGGTCTCGATCGTCACAGTGGAGCCGATCTCCGCAGCTTCACCAAACTCCTTAGCGATCCGACTGACCGTCGCCGCCGGAACCCACGTGACTTTCTCAACATACTCAGGCGTGTACTTCTTGACGTGCTCCTTCAAGAGATCGAATGCTGGGCGGCATTCCGTCCCGTCAACTGTATAGCTGCCCAGCAGGGCAACCTCATGCGCAACGTCCTCGTACTCCACTCGAGTGACGGAGGGTTCGTTGTGCACCTTGGGACAGTTGTCCACAAGGTCCCACACCAGCGGTTTGTTGGTGTCCTTGTCCCGCATGTAACGCCCGTCCGAAGGACGGATCAAATACGGTGCGTTCGTCTTGTAGGACAGGTACTCGACATCGTAGATGCCGTGTTCGTTTAGCAACGAGTTGATCAACCCAAGCGCCAGCGCCCCGTCAGTTCCTACCCTGATCGGTACCCACTCATGGCCTTTGGACGCCTGAGCACTCTGAAACGGATCGAAAACGACGTTCTTGAACCCGCGTGCCCGAGCGTCGGCGGCCTGAGTTGCGTTCTGCACCGCCACATGGCCTGCACCGTGACCTTTGGAGCATCCAAAATTCAAGGCGTAGTTGCAGTGCGCGAAATCTGGGATGATCGACCAAGCGGCGTGCATGATACCGTTCATGAAGTGCGCACCATTGCCGCAGTGCAGACCGCCACCTGATACCCAGTAATTGGGCGTCCCAAAACCCTTCATGAACCCGATGACGCCGAAGCGGATCTCTGATGCCTGGGTAGTGGTAGCCTGGAAGTAGGCCCCGCGTGGGTCACGCTCACGGCACTCCTGCAAATTCTGCACTATGGTGTCGAGTGCTTCCTCCCAGGAGATGCGGACGAATTTGGGATCTACACCGAGCCCCTTCTCCGGATTAGTGCGTTTGAGCGGGTAATTGACGCGGTACGGGTCGTACAGCAGATGTGGTGAGGCCATGGCCTTCACACACGTGTGTCCTCGCCCACTCGGCGCGTCCGGATTGCCGGTTATCTCAGTTACGACGCCATTCTGACGCCGAACGTTGATGCCACACATGCAATAGCACTGCCCACAACAGGTCGGGATCCAGACATCCTCCTCGATCCGGTTCTGCGTGGCTACGGTCATGGGTCCGCTCCTACCTCGAATTGAGGGCGTCCGGCGCAGAGTTGCGTGAAACGGTGCGACTCCTCATCTGGACGCAATGAAATGTCGTCGGAAGGTACGGGGACACGCTGCTGAGACTCATATGCGACTCAACGCATGAAGACTCCGTGAAGCCTCCCTGAATCCTACACGAGCATTGTCTTGGTATACTCGGTTCCGATCCGGCCAGCCTTGCATGCCTTCGACACCATGAATCCTGCCGAGTGCTTGGCCTGTGCCGGAAGCGCGTCTGACAGCACCGCTCCACAGGCATCCTTGATACAACTCATGATGGCGTCGCGCGCTGCTGCGGCTTCCGGGCTGCCGGGGCCAGGTAGCCCGCTCACGTCCGTGGGGACGGTCTCGAGGGCCCCTTGCTCCAGTTCCCGTTTGGCGAGGCCGTGGTCGCCGTCTGTTGCCAGCTTCCAAGCGGTCACAAGGGCGCCCTCCAGAGGACCGGCGTAGTCTAGGAGCCAACCCACGGCCTCAGCTGCTTTGACCGATCTGCCGGTAAGCAACAGATGAATGAGTTTGGGCCAACCCTTGGGATTCGCCTTGCGGAAGGGCCAGTGGCATCCCTCCATGCCCGGTACAACAGGCAGAGTCACCTCAGGCATCCCCAGATCCGAGTCCTGCACCGCCACCAAGTAGTGGCAGTGCATTAGCAACTCCAGCATGCCGCCAAGACACCGCTTGCCGTTCACGAATCCGACGGAGACCGCGAAGTCATCAGCTAGTCGCCTCGCCGTGCGAGACCAGTCGGCTGAGACCTGTGCCCCCTTTGCTTCGTCCTCGAGAGCAGCATAGAACTCGCTAGTGTCGGCGCCGACCATCTGTGTCGAGAGATGGAAATCACCCGTGAGAATCACACGGCCAATGCCTGCATGCTTGAGCCAGTCCAGAGCCCGGTTCAACTCAGCATCTACGTCGCCGTTGTAGCTCTCACGATTGATCGTCACGACGCCAACTTTGCCGTCGTGCTCGGCGTTTACGTAGAGCTGCTGCCACTCCGGCTCGCCCATCGCCCCGAACGCGTCGGGATGCCACGCAGCCTTTGCCGCTTCAGGGTGCAACCGATGATATGCATCAACCGTCTGGATAACCGAATCGGCACCTGCCTTGCGAATCGTGGCGATGATGCCGTTCCTGAACTGCGCGCACAGCTCTCCGATCGCGTTCAGGTGTGACAAGTGGCCACGCTTCTCGTGCAGCATGAGGCTGGTCATCTGGTACAGCGGGCCCAGAATCCACGTGCGAAACTCCTGTTCCTCTTCTCCCTCCAGCGACCAGTTCACCAGAGGCCGGAAGTGGTTGAACGGATACCAGTTCTGACCGGTGTCCTTGCGCTCGACCAGCTCGGGAGTGGGCTCGAACACCTCACCGTACTTCTCACTCAGGTGATGGAGACACGACCAAGTCAGGAAATTGGCTCCGGCAGCACCGATGGCATCGTGAGCCCGAAGTGGATTGGGCCCCAGCAGCTTGCGTACAAACTTGTCGATCTTCCATGACGGCATGTTGGTGGCGTGGTGGTAGCGTAAGGCGGCCAACGTTACTCCGCAGAACAACACGTCCAGCACGAAAGACCAGTCGTCGCTCACCGCTATCGGAATCAGGCCGAGCGCCCAAAGCAACTGCGTGACTGCCGAGGGCTCGCGTTCAACTACCTCCCAGATCTTGTTGATCTCGTGCGGGAATGCCGGATGGGCGATGCCCACTCCCAGTTCTGAACTAGGGAACCCCGACGTCACCGAGCGGATCTCAATTTCAGGAAACGCCGCGCGAAAAACGTCGTAGTGCGCTCGCTTGATCTCGAGTATCTCTGGAATCGCCTCCAGCAGGAAACGTGGCTCCATTCGTTTCAACTCGCCTGGCAGTGTCTTGCCGTTGTAGTTGAGTCGAATGACGTTGCCCATGATTTGATTGGCGCCTTCGGCGCCGAATGCGCGCATCAAGCCAGCGTACTGCTTACCAATTCCATCCGGTGCATTAGGAAAATCGAGCGCTACCATTCGGACGTCGAACGGTGCTAACCGAGACCCGAGTTGCATCGTCTTCCCAGCGCCGACAATTCCGTTGGCTCCTGATATCACCATGGAGCCACGCTTGCCGGCCTTGCCGAACACCTGATCGACTAGGTCACCGGTGTCGGCCGGAAGTCGCCCGTTCCGAAAAATGTCGCTCACATTCCCCAACCCTATCGTCTGGAGGGTTGCATCCCTCATAGTCGTCGTCATTTTCGCTTCCTCCCTACGAGACCTTGAGGATGGCCGCAATGCCGATATCGCCCGCGGCGCAACCGAAGATCAGCACGTGACCACCGCCCAGTGAGACAGCTTCCTCCAGCGCCTCGATGAGCACCCGTGTGAGTGTGGGTCCTTGCGGATGACCCCACACCAGCGGGCAACCGGTGTTGTTCATCTTGTGCCAGTCGTAACCGGTCACCTTCGAGAAGATGACGTCGTTCACCGCAAACGGATTGTGGTTCTTGAGCACTGCCATGTCATCGAGCGTTAGGCCGCACCTAGCAAGCAACTTCTCCGCGGCCAAGGCGGGTGCCTCCGGCATCAAACTCGGATTGACTCTGACCTCGGTCTTGGCAACGAACTGGATGTCGATCTCCGGCTTGGCTGTGAAATCGGCAACTCGCTCCCTGGAGGTCACCAGCAAACACGCCATCCCGTCCGAGGCGTGGGTCTGCCCACCGCCGGTCACGCAGGTGTCGAGTTCAGGCATGACGCTGAGACTGTCCCGACTCAGTTGCCGCACTCCATAGTCATCGTCGACTCGGCCCAGGAACCGGCCCTGTACGTTGAGAACCTCGAGTGGAACGAGTACACGATCGAGAAATCCGGAGGCCTTGGCTTCGAAGTACTGCTCATAGCGATGGAACGCGCAGTCATCGACTTCTCTGCGATCTGTCTTGTACTTGCGGGCTGCGAGGCCTGCCGCGGCGATCATCGCGTTACCCGTTGCTGGATCGAATCCAAAATTGTCCCACACGTCCGCAATTGCCTGCGTCCGCTCATGGGCTCGGCGCTCTGGGAACACACCCACAGGGGAGTCACTCGTTCTGTCGAACGTCAGCACGCCAACCACATCGGATCCGGCCTGTACCTCGGCGCCGGCTAACAAAGCAGCCTGCAAACCTGTGGCACACGCCTGCTCAACGTGATAACCCGAGATCCTGTGTCCCATACAGTGTGCCACCAGCGGTGCATTCCAGAACTTCCAGTGCCACGGAATGGTGGATCCGATGACCAGGTACTCCAACTCAGACTTTTGCACCTTTCTCAGACCCAGGATCCGATTCATCGCTTCGCCAGCAAATTGGCCTATGTTGACTTCGGCCAAAGCCGACGTCTGCCAAGCCGGGAAATAGCTGCTTCCCCAGGTTCCGTATGGAATTCTGGCTCTAGGAAGCATGGATTGCGTTTCCGTCATTGGTCTCCCCTCGAAGGCTCCTCAAAGAAATCGGCCGTTATAGTGTCGACTCTTTTGCGCGTGGAAGAAGACGTTTTCGAAACTTAAGATGGCGTGATTGCTTACGTCTCGCCAGCAGTGGTAGGCGGGGTTCAACGACTGTAGATTGCGTTGGGAACGACACCTGTGCCGGACGTACGTTCGTCAGGTCGGTTGCATCAATGGTGCTGGTCTTTGAGCCCTGCGAGAATCTTCTCTGGCGTGATGGGCAACTCGGTAATACGCACTCCGCAAGCATCGTAGATCGCGTTGGCAATGGCACCGAGAATCGGCACTAGGCTCCCTTCCCCCACTTCCTTGGCGCCGAAGGGGCCGTTAGGCTCGTAGCTCTCCACCGCTACCGAGTGGATTTGCGGCGTATCACCAATGGTAGGAATCAGGTATCCGTGTAGATCCGGGTTCGAGATGACACCTCTCGCACCTATCACGGTGTCTTCGAACAGTGTCTCGCCGACACCCATGATGATGCTGCCCTCGACCTGGCCGTGGAACGTCATGGGGTTAATCACCGTTCCTGAATCACCGAAGTCGCGAAACCTCTCGACTCTCACGTAGCCGGTCTCGAGATCGACGCTCACCTCGCAGACCGCCGTCGAAAAACTGTACGCCGGGGATGTTCCCACCGTGCTTCCTTTGAAGCCACCCCCCAACGCCTCAGGCGGCCTGTAGTGGCCTGTACCAACCACTGGGCCCGATTGCCCAAAGGCGATACGACCCGCTTCGCTCCAGTCCATAAACAACTCGGGACTCGCGGTAACGAATATGCGGCCGTTCTTGGCCTCGAGTTCCTGCGGCTCGCGACCAAGTCTCGTACCCGTCACCTCGAGGAGCTTCGCCTTCACTTCACCGGCTGCCATCTTCACCGCGTTGCCTGCCATTAGCGTAACCCGACTGGAATACGAGCCGAGATCGAGTGGGCTCAATACGGTATCGCATTCCACCAACCAGACGCGCTCGTATGGTATGCCCAACTCCTCTGCCGCTATTTGCACCAGCACAGTGTCACTACCTTGGCCGATCTCCGAAGCGAGAATGTGGAGCGAGACTGCCGTACCGTCTTCGTGGACCCGAAGCACTGCATTGGAATGCGGGAACTCGGAGCGATAGATCGGATAACCGGCACCGGAGACAAAGCCGCCACAGCCGATGCCGATCCCGCGGCCCGGCGGCAGCTTGCCTTTCTTCTGCTTCCAGCCAGAGTCTGCCCGCGCGCGTTCCAGTGTTGCCCTGAACTCACAGGACGATACATGGAGCGCATTGCATGTCCTCGTATCGGGATCCATCGCGTTGCGCAATCGAATCTCGAACGAATCCATGCCAATATCTTCGGCGATCATGTCCAGCAACGACTCGAATGCGAAACGAGGCTGTGGCACTCCGTGACCGCGCATCGCGCCACTTGCGGGCAGGTTGGTGTATACGCGGACGCCGTTGTATTTGTAGTTCGCAAACTTGTACAAAGTCGGCAGCATCGATCCAGCATAGTAGGCGGTTATGACTCCGAACGACGTGTACGCACCACCATCCAGATAGATCTTCGACTCGACTGCGGTAATAGTACCGTCCCGCTTTACCCCGATCTTGAGATCCATGTACTGCTTGTGCCGGCCTCGGAAATGGTAGAACATCTCCTCGCGGGAATACTTCATCATCACCGGCCGACCCAGTTTCCGAGCGAGGATCGCCGAACACAGCTCCAGCGGTGTTGCCTCGGCCTTGCCACCGAACCCACCACCGACCGCAGGCCGAATCACCCGTATGTTGCCCATCGGTACGCCCAGCACACGCGATACCATGTGCTGCAGGTAGTGAGGAGTCTGTGTGGATGACCAGAGGGTCAGTCGCTCGCCGTGATGCTCCCAGCGCGCAATTGCCGCGTGTGGTTCAATCGGCGCCTGGTACGTGCGGTTGCCAACAAAGCGCTGCTCACGAACGTGATCCGCTTCCGCGAATCCCTGCTCCACATCTCCGAAGTCCCACTCGACCCGTGTGTTGATGTTGTTGGCATAACGCGGGTTCTCCGGATGGATCAACGGGGCACCCGGCTTGATCGCCTCTTCCGGGTCGAACACCGCCGGAAGCTCTTCGTATTCGACTTCTATTAACGCTAGCGCCTCTTCCGCCGTCGCCTCATCTACCGCGGCAACCGCAGCCACCTCGTCACCCACGCAACGAACGCGTTCTTGGGCGAGCACCTGTTCGTCGTAGCGCGCCGGACTCACACCGTAGCTCTTATCGGGAACGTCACTGCCGGTGATGACATCCAGCACGCCGGGAAGCTCTCGAGCGCGTTGCGTGTCGATCCGTCTGATGAGCCCGTGGGGAACGGAACTGCCAAGGATCTTCCCAAACACCATGTTCGGCAGCTTGATGTCCGCCGTGTATTTCGCTCGACCGCACACCTTGTCGGGCGCATCGTAGCGCGGCACAGCGTGGCTGACCACGCTCAAATCGCGGTCCTGGTCGCGTTCACCCTCACTGCGAGGCGCGCAATCTAGGTCGACGTCGACGTACTCCTGCCAACCCTGAATGGCGTCGATGATCCTGCTGTACGAGCCGCAGCGGCATAGGTTGCCGCCCAACGCGTTAAGGATCTCTTCCCGAGAAGGCTCCGGATTGCGATCGATCAGCGCCTTCGCCGCCACGAGCATACCGGGCGTACAGAAGCCGCACTGCAGAGCCCCATGCTTGACGAACGATTTCTGCAGCGGATGCAGCTCTCCGTTATCGCCCAGTCCTTCGATGGTCGTTATCTCGCACCCATCAGCCTCCACTGCTAGCAGGAGACACGAAGCCACAGGACGACCGTCCACGATTACCGTGCAAGATCCGCAGTCTCCTATCTCGCAACCGTTCTTTGTGCCAGTAAGACCGAGCTGGTCTCGCAATAAGCTGTGGAGCTTAGTGCCCGGCTTCACCGCAGCCTCACACCGCTGATCATTCACGGTCAGGGAGACAAGCAGCTTCTGGCTCACGACGGGGTTCTCCGAGCCCTCTCAAACGCCTCATGCACCGCACGAACCGTGAGCACCTGCACCAGGTGCCTCCTGAATGCTTCGCTGCCGCGGATGTCGCTAATCGGCTGCGCTTCTTGTGCTGCGGCTGCACCTGCCAGCGCGAGCAGCTCCTCTGACGGCTCGTTCCCCTGTAATAGCGCGACACATGAGGCAGCCGGAAGCGGTATCGGTGCAACCGCCCCGAGCACCACGCCAGCATCAGCAATCCGTGCTCCGTCCACAACCAAACGTGCAGCCACGGATGCGACAGCGAGAGCCGAGCCGTGACGCAGCGAGAACCGCTGATAGCTCGTCCCGGAATGGCCCGGTTGCGTAGGTATCACGATCTGGACCAGTAACTCGCCCGGCAGCAGCACAGACTCGCGGGGTCCGACGAAGAAATCACGCAAAGGCACATTGCGTTCGCCGGACGGACCCGCCAACCGCAGCTCGGCAGCGCCCGCAATGCAGATAGGAGGCGTGTCCGCGCACGGTACTGCTCCGCAGATGTTGCCACCAATAGTCGCCTGGTTTCGGATCTGCTCAGAACCGATGTGCAGGATGGCGTCACAGAGTGTCGGGAAGGCCTGCCGCACTGCTGAGGACTCGGCGACCTCGGTCAATGTCACCATTGCGCCTATGCGCAGTCCTCCTCCAGTCGCTTGAATCGAATTCAGATCAGGCAATGAGGTGAGTGATATGACGTGTTCGGTACAGAATCGGCGCTGTCTCAAATCGACCAACACCTCTGTTCCACCTGCTAGATAGCGCCCTTTACTACCGTAGGTTTTACCGAGATCACACGCATCAGCTAGTGTCGCGGGTCGGTGATAGACGAAGTCAGGCAATTCCATGTTTACTACAGCGCCGCTTTGACAACTTCTGACAGTCGCTTAACGCCCTCTTCGATAGCGTCCGGTTTGACGTTGCTGAAGTTGAGCCGCATAGCGTTCTTGGTGCGTCCGTCAACCGAGAAGACGGCGCCCGGTATGTAGGCCACCCGACGATCAATGGCCCGCTGGAACAGATCCGTAGTGTCGAGCTGTTCTGGGAACGAGGCCCATACGAACACCCCGCCGTCCGGTTTGCTCCAACGCGCGATGTTCCCCAGATGTTCGTCCAGTGCCGTTAGCATAGCGTCACATCTTTCATGATGAGCCGCTGTGATCCGCTCAAGGTGCGGTTCCAACAGTCCTCGCTCGAGGAACTCGGCGACAGCTCTTTGATAGAGGGTGGACGACTCGAGATCTACCGACTCACGCAACGTGGTGATGTTGGACATCAGCTCGACTGGGGCCACCATCCAGCCTAGTCGCAGGGTGGGAGCCAACATCTTCGAAAACGAGCCAAGATAGAATATCATGCCCGCGTCGTCGTAGGCCTTTAAGGGCGGCACCGGTTCGCCCCCAAACCGCAGTGACGCGTAGGGATCGTCTTCGATGATCGGGACTCCGTACTCGGCCGCCAACGCTGCTATCCGGGATCGCTTCTCCGCTGCAATGCTCACACCGAGTGGATTGTGGAAGTCGGTCACCAAGGCTGCTAGCCGCGGTCGTGGTGATTCACTGAAGGCCGCTTCCAACGCATCCACATCTACCCCTGAATCGAGATCCGTTGTCACCGTGCGAATAACCGCGTTGCGACCACACGTTACCTGGTTAATGCCCGTGAAAGTGACCTCTTCGATGACAGCCGGCTCGTCGGGGTCTAGCAGCATGCGGGAAAGAATCGCCAACCCATTCTGATTGCCGTTCGTGATGAAGACCTCTTCGGGAGTGCAGGTAACACCGCGCGAACGCATGTGCTCCGCGATCCACGATCGTAAAGCTTCCGACATGGGGCTGTACTGCAACGCCTTCGCGCCATCTCGTGCCAACACCGCGTCAAGGCATTCACGGAGGCCGTTCAAGGGAAGGAACTCACTCGCTGGTAACCCTCCTGCCAGCGATATGATGTTCGGGTCCACCGCAAAGCGCAGCAGCTCGCGCATAACTGAGCGCTTCAGGTTGGTCGCTTCTCTGCTCAAGTTGGGTGTGAGGCCAGGCATGGAGAGATCTTACTGAATTGGAGCTGCAGCGCAAGCAGAACTCCGGCCGAGTCCACCGGAACCTCGCGCGAGTAAAGTCCTCCCGCTAGCTTCTTATCGAGTCGCTACCCACCACGAGGAGATCCGATGCGCCATATCACTCCCTTGTTGCTGCTTCTAGGCTTGGCTCCGCCGCAACATACTGTTGGGCAGGAGACCTATCAGACCAAGTTCTCAGCCGATCTAGCAACGGTCCCGGCGGTAAGGGATGCACTCGCGTATGTCGACAGCAATTTCGAGTCGCAAGTGCAGGAGTGGATCAGAATCACTCAGATTCCTGCCAAGTCGGAGCACGAACAAGAACGCGCCTCGTACGTGCGTCGGCAATTCGAACAGCTCGGCTTCGAGGTGACGGTCGATGCGATTGGCAACGTGGTCGCAAGAAGGCCGGGAACAGGAACCGGTCCGACCCTGGTTTTCGCTGCGCACATGGACACGGTGCACCCTCTTGATACTGACATCACTGTCAGAGAAGAAGCCGGCATCCTGTATGCGCCTGGGGTATTCGACAACACCAATTCAGTGGCCAACATGATCGCCGCAGCCCGCGCGCTGGAGGCCGCGCAGCTGAGCACCAAAGGCGACGTGATCTTCATCGGAACGGTTCAAGAGGAGATCGGCCTGCGAGGCATGGCCTATTGGTTCGAACACAACCCCGGCGTCGCCGATATGCTCATCGCGATCGACGGCGGTCTTGGAGCCGTGAACTACGGTGCGCTCGGTATTTATTGGTCTCGCATGGTGTTCAATGGAGAGGGTTCACACACCAACAGCTCGCGCGGTAAGCCTCACCCCGCTCTTGCCGCCGCTCAATGCATCACCGACATTTACAACATCCCGCTTCCGCCGCGAGACGCACCGGTGAGTGCCGTCTACAACGTGGGTATTCTGAGCGGCGGGCACGTAGTCAACGCGATCGCTCAGGAAGTCTCATTCACCGTCGATCTCCGCACCGTTGACCCCACACTGTTGGCGGTGCTCGACACCGCCGTCGTCAATACGTGCAAGCGCATAGCACAAGAGCACCGTGTGGAGTTCGAAAGGCAGTGGATTCAGAAGAACGAGGCCGGTGGCCGTCCAGAGGACCTGGAAGACCGCCGCCGACACCCAATCGTGCAGACAGCCGTGGACGTATTGGAGCATCTGGGATGGGATTTCCGTGGCCGGCCAGCGGCGCGTGCCTCCGGGTCAACCGACGCCAACGTCGGCGTGACGCGGGGCATCCCGTCCATATCGGTCGGGCGTTCCAGAGGTGGAGACCAGCATACCCTGCAGGAATGGGCCGAAATCGAGCCGGCGCGGCTGGCTACGAAACAGATCGTGTTGCTCGTGGCGGCGCTTGCGGAGCTGGCAGACGGCGCGAATTGACACAAGAGATGGCCGAATGCTGCAGACGACCCCCATATCTCGCCCTGGCGCTGATGCTACTGGGTACCATCTCCGGAACGGTATACGCGCTGTTGCGACTGGTCTCCGCAGCCCTGTGGGATTACTTCGAACCCTGTAGCGATTGGGAGCCGCCAGCGGGGGCGAAGAGGTTGGTGCCGTAGCTCGAGCCGAGCTGACAGGATCGGAGCCGGTGGGCTCTCGGCACCCGATAGAACGCTGGTAAGGTTCTTGCTATCTTTAGATCAGGTCGTTTTCACTCGGTGTTGAACGAAATCAACTCAATCGCCGTCGCGCAAAGGCTGGAGGTGTCGGATGTCGCAACAAGGAGTGATCGGTTTCCTAAACAGCGCCGCGGCAGACGCGAGCATCATGGATCAAGTGATGGAAGTCGCTCAGACGAGCGACGATCCGGCCGCCGCAATCACCAACTACGCCGCAGACCTGGGCTTTGAGGTCACGGGACCAGAATTCACCAGTATGGTGGACAAGCTGGCCCAAGTTGAATCGGGTGAGCTGAGCTTAGACGAACTGGAGACGGTTGCCGGCGGTGCTGATCTAGAACAGCAGAGTGCTGAAATGGATCAAAGCTTCAACCTGCAGTACCTGCAGCTGCAGCAAGACATGCAGGCGCAAAACCGCCAGTTCACCTTGATATCCAACATCATGAAAGTGAAGCACGACACGGCGAAGAACGCAATCAATAACATCAGGTAGTCGCGTTCAGCCTCAGCACCACCACATGACAGGAAACCGGGATTCCGGTTTCCTGTCTCAGAATGCCTGTAGTGTAGTACTCGGTGTCGAAACCTGAATCAACGGCGCGTTGCTCAATGTGTCTGCACCCCTGAGCGTATCGTCCACCCGGCACATACACCCACGCTGCTTCTTCTCGGGCCATCTCCGCCGTGAACGCGAAGCGACCTCCCTCACGCAAAGCGCCTGCACAACCTGCGAACACATCGCCCAAGTCACCTACATAGCCGAGCACGTCCGCCGCCAAGATAAGGTCGTACGCATCGCTTGACTCGCGTAGCACGTCGCCGAAGTCGCCCACCACCAACGAGTCATAGACACACCGATCGCGGGCCTTCTCGATCATTCTTGGGGAGATGTCCACTCCCACCAAACGCAGTACGATGTCCCTGAATGCCGCTCCACACAGGCCGGTTCCGCAACCGAGATCGAGAGCCGATTCAAACGGGTCTTCGAGATCCGACAGCTCTGCGATTGCTGAAAGGAGTAGTTCGTGACCGCGGTAGTGCAGGGTTCCAACCACGTGGCGGTCGTAGGTCGCCGCGTAATCGTCGAACAGGTCTCGCACCAACGTCCCAGGTATGCTGTCGGGGGTATCGCTGCGACTCACCACTGAGACGAAGTAGCGGGCTTCCGAGTGGTCAGGATCCAGCTCGAGCACCCTCGCGTAGTGCTCTGCGGCCAACTTTAGCTTTCCTGTTTTCCGCGACGTGTGAGCGAGTTCCAGGTGTGCCGTTACACTGTCGGTACTCACGTAGCCACTGCTACCGCGCCGTTGGGTCGAAGCTGTCGACAACCCACGCATCCGTCTGACGCTCTTCCACGGCGGCAACCAAAGTGCGGCCATCGTGTCTAACACTCGCGTTCCACGGCATGACGGCAACTGGGAGGGTCGCCAGGAGGCGAGAACGCCCGGTCGCCATGTTGAACGCATGGACCTCCGTCCCTTCGGACCTCCGATCACGCACCGGCATCGCATAGAGGGTCCCCCCATCCGCCGACCAGCCGATCGGCGAGTGGTGCGGGGCAAGGAGCACTGGTTCGGCTTCCATCTCGTGTATCCAAAGCCCAGTTGAATCGGAGCGACCCAGGTTCCAGTACATGGCTACTCGCTCCCCGCCCGGAGCCGGCCTTGGATCATAAGCCCATCCCCGTAGGTCGCCACGGGCCAATGACGCTTCTGTGTCTGAACCCAGGTCAACAGTGTAGTACTCGTTATCGCCAGGACGCTGGTAGACAAGCCGTTCCCCCGGTGACCACGCCAACAGGTTGCCACGCTCGAATTCCTCCAGAGATGACGGACGCGGTGTTCCTCCGGCGGCAGGCACCACCCAAACATCAGGCTGGCGTTCCCGCATGGCTCCGAATGCGATCAACGAGCCGTCAGGAGACCATGCCGGACTCCACACGTCGGAATCTAGGAACGTCAGCTGCATGGGCTCCATGTCCTCGAGTGCCATGGTGAACACGTTGCTCCCACGCATCGCCGACTCTAGGTATACCACCCGACCACCGCCAGGGGAGATCCTCGGCGTCTCGTGCATCGCGGTGCCAGTGGTCAGCTCCCTAGCTTCTCGCACGCCGTCCGATGCCGACGGGTCAAGCTCGAACAACCACAGGTTAGACCGGGTTTGAAGCCGATTGTACAGCAACCGGCTGCCGTCTGCCGCGAGCGAAATCGACGGAATGGCAGAGCTCCTTACCGCAATCGTCAGATTCGAGAGCACGCGCTCTGGGGGCCCACGGCCCTCCCCGTTGCCAGTGATCCGGATTTTCCAAAGCTCATCGTCGCGTTCGGCAACCCGTCGCAAGTAGTACACTGCAGAACCATCAGGTGCCCAGCGAGGAGACAGCATCTCGAGCGTGTCTTCAACCACTTCATGCGTCACATCTCCCTCGAGCGCTACAGTCCAGAGCGTGTACGCTCCCTCGAGGAGAGTGATGACGGCCAGCCACTCCCCGTCAGGCGACCAATCAACACCGGAGACCCAATCGTGTTGACCCGTGATCGGTATCGATGCGAGTGTGTCACCCGTGGCAGTCTCAGTCCGCCACAGGGACTGCGCCTGCGGCCACCAACTCACGATCGCCGATCCATCTGGCGACCAGATGGCGATCACGTCCGTGAACATCCTTCGTCGTGCTCCACCAAGACGCGGTACGATCACCCCCGTTCCGTTGCCACGCGGTCCATCGTGAAACAGCAACTGAGACCCATCCGACGACCAGTCGGGACAGCAGAAGAAAGCTTCGGACTCATGGATCAATATTGGTTGCCCTACCTCTACGTCTCGCACGAACAACTCGCGCGCCTGACCACTCTGGCCGGTAACGTAGGCCAGGAGCTGACCGTCAGGAGACAGAGTTGCCTCAAGGATGTCGCCGCTGAAGGTGACCTGGCGAGGTGTCGGTAGGACGATGGCCGCCTCGCTCCGTCGCGCTTGCGACCAGATGATCACCGCAGCCAACACTACCACCACGACGATCGCGGCTCCCAGAAACAGACGAACGCGATCGCGGGCAACAGTCGGCGGTTGAACACCGACCATAGGCTCCTTGAGGGCCTCCGCAAACAGCGCGACTGGACTGAACCGGTCGGCTGGCGTCTTGGCAAGTGCACGCGCAATCGTTCCAGCAAGGTGCGCCGGCACTGCAGGCCGGATCGCAGTCACCGACGGCGGCTCGACTGTGAGGTGCTGGTGGATGATGCTCTCCGCCGTTGGCCCAGGAAACGGCGGCTGACCAGCAATCATCTCGTACAGCACGCAACCGAGACTGTAGAGATCGCTTCTACCGTCGAGATCGCGATCGCCCGCGGCCTGCTCAGGACTCATGTACACGGGCGTGCCGAGAGTCATCCCGGTCTCTGTGAGGCGCTCTGGCCCAACCTCAGACATCGCTGTGGCTATCCCGAAATCGGCGACCACGGCGTGACCCGACTCGAGTAGAATATTCTCTGGCTTTATGTCGCGGTGCACCACTCCCAGGCTGTGGGCATAACTCAAAGCATCGGCAACCTCGCGAGCGATGTGCGAAGCCTCATCGAGCGGAAGTTGATTCTCTCGCTCCAACCGTTGGCGCAGGGACTCGCCTTGCACATACGGCATCACGTAGTACAAGAACCTGTCAGCCTGTCCTGAGTCATGCAGTGGCAGGATATGGGGATGCTGCAGATTGGCGGTGACCTTGATCTCCTTCAGGAAACGTTCGGCGCCCAGTACCGCCGCGACTTCAGGGTGGAGAACCTTGACCGCGACCATGCGGTCATGCTTGAGATCGTGAGCCAGATAGACGGTGGCCATCCCGCCCCGGCCGAGCTCCTCCTGCAGCACATAACGGTCTGAGAGAGCCGCGTTCAGTTGAGTGAGTTGATTAGTCATCGTCAAGAAAAGACGGTCGAAGACGGACTAGGACGGTCGAAGATGGAGCGTCCAAGTGGTCACGTGTAACGCAAAGTTGGTGCCTTTGCGAACTCTCCGCCAGCACCCCTCCCAACCCTATGCCGCCCCCGTTGCTTCTGCAACGGCTGCTCGTCGTGTTCGCGAAGTCAGCAGCACGACGAACAACACGATGCCGGACGCGAGGTAGAACGGAATCTGCACACCCAGACCCTGGAAGGCCGCGGTGGACCATACAGGGCCCACTACTCGCGCGAGGCCGCCGAACGACTGCTGCACTCCCATTGTCTGACCCAATTCACTCTGCGGAACGCACTGCGTTACCAGAGCCGACACCGAGGGGAAGAGACACGCGGTACCGATAGGCATGAACGACATCACCAGGCAAGCGGGATAAGAAAGATGCCGAGTGCAAGCGACAGGGCACCAAACCGCATCACCTTAACCTCACCCATCCAGTCCACCAGCTTTCCAAGAACCAGCGCCCGCATCACAACACCCATAGCACCGAAGTAGACGAAGAACAGGCCAATAGTCTGTGCGGTAACGCCAAAACTGCTCTCGAGATACAGAGCGATCACCGCAGTGGTGGACATGAATCCCAACATCCCAAGCGTGTAGATCCAGATGAGGCGACAAACGTCGCGCCCGGGATGCTTGATGACTTCCCAAACGGCGTTCTTGATGGAACGGCTCGGCCCACGGCGAACCTTCGCTTCACCTGGGCCTTCCCCATGTGGTACCGACTCGGGCAGCCACCGGCCCGCAAATACGACGTTGATCAGACAGAGAGCGGCAGCTACGAGACCCGGTGCCGCCGGACCGAAACTGAATGCCAGAGATCCGATCGCGGGGCCGATCATTACACCCGCGCTGGTAGCCGCCGTCAGCCACCCGAGAGCCCGCGCACGGTCTTTTGGCTCGACCGCGTCACCGACGTAAGCCTGCAACACGCCAGTCGTGCCGCCACCGAACCCCTGGATCAGCCGCGACAGGAACAGCATCCACATGGATGTGGCAAGTCCGAATACGATGAACGCGACAGCCGAAGTGCCTAGCCCCGCAATGATCGCGGGCCTACGACCGTATCGATCTGACAGCCTGCCCCACAAGGGGGCGGACGCAAGTTGCACGATCGAAAAGACCGCGATCATCCATCCGATGATCCACTCTGGAGCGTCGAGGCGCAGCGCGTAGAAGGGCAGTAGCGGGAACACCATCGCGTACCCGAGCATGTCCACGAACGCTGTGGCCATTAGAACGGAGATACGCTTCACCGTCTGGTACCCACCGCCATCGCCGCAGCCGAGATCAACATCAGCACCACACCGTAGGCGGCCGCGATGCCGATGTCGAACTCCCGGAGCGCTGACAAGATCTCGATCGAGATGGGACGGGTCTCAAAGGTGTAGAGCACGATCGACACCACGAAATCACCCAGAGCAGTGGCAAACGCGAGCGCCCCACCGGCTAGGATCGCGGGA
>JBDHHP010000081.1:0-17096 GCA_039589275.1 Gemmatimonadota bacterium
CCCGAGTATGTGCGGATGGTTGAGCTTGGCCGCGATGTCGATCTCTTGTACAAACCGATCAGGACCGAGTGCGGCAGCGAGTTCTGGTCTGAGGACCTTCACCGCAACCTTGCGATGGAGCTTCACATCTTCGGCGAGGTAGACTGTAGCCATCCCACCTGAACCAAGCTCTCGCTCGATCCGATAGCGGTCAGACAGCGCAGCTTTGAGACGCTCCAAAACGTCGGCCATGGGGACGGCTCCCTGGTGGCGACTGGACTAAGCTACGACCTGAGCTTGGTGACGGCCAGACTGGCCTATGGGAACACGAAAAGGCCGAGCGGGTTCCGGTCTGTTTGCGGCGACACGAACCCGAGTCCTATCTTTTACTCGAAGCCATGTTGAGGGGACCTAAACAGGGGGTCACGATGTCGCAAGACGAACTGGCTGCATTCAAGCAGAAGCTTGCTGAGAGTGAGACACTGAGAAGCAAGTTCGCACGGTTTGCTGCGGAGAAGATCGGACTCGACGCGGATGCGCTGGATGACTCTGAGTTGGAGGAAGTGGCTGGCGGTTTTGGTCTACCATTGCCGAAGCAGGAAGCCTCAGCCGTGAACGAGTTGAGCGGTTTGAATGGGTCGGGTGCCTCAGCTTTTGCCAAGCAAGCCGCTGCAGCGGGCTATGAAGACGTTGACTCTGCAAGCCTCCTCACGGAGTTTATGAAGCTCCAACAGGACGGATAGTCTGAAAAGGCCGGGCCAAGCGGCCCGGCCCTGATGTGTTGCATGCTAGAAGGCTCTGATGAACTTCAGATTCTCGTTAGGTCCGCTTCTTCCTGTGTATCCCGCTGTGCATGGTCCTTTAGTAGTGACAGCGCGGCACTCCACATATTGCTCGCTCCCGGGCCACCAATTGACTTCTTGAAGTAGGCGGTACTACCACCTGCCACTTCCTCCAAGTCGGTGTCCCTCACTTCGTCGCTGAACTCGAAGTCATGCTTCGCAGCAAGGTCAACTAGTTCCTGAGCAAGTTCGGGTTTTTCAGTGGCGAGCTTCAGAAAGTCCAGGATGGTGCCTTTCATGGTGGGCTCCTTGTTACGGCTACCGCTAAGATGCGCCTCGCGCCCCGCGCCCGCAACGAAAAAACCGGGCAGCTCGGGGATGTCTCTAAAGCGTCCAAGGTGCTCTATAGACGAGGTCCAACAGCTCAGACGCCTCCGCATCCCCGACGATGGCCTCCGTCTCCCGATCCCACTCGATCTGGCGGCCGGTGCGGTATGAGATGTTGCCCAGGATCGCCGTGCTCGTCGAGCGGTGGCCGATCTCGATGTCGCTCACGGGCCGTTGGCGGCTCTTTACGCAGTCCAGGAAGTTCCGCATGTGACGCGCGTGGCTCGCCGGTAGCGACTGCGCCTGCATGGGAACACCTTCTTCGCTCCCCTCGGGGAAAATCTGAAAGCCACTGCGGTCGACGAACATCGTGGCCTCGGTCCCGTGAAAGAAGATGCCGTAGTCGTGTCCGTCGAGCGGGTGGCCGTTGCACTCGCGGTTCTCGTAGGTGCACACGAAGCCGGGGTAACGGAAGGTGGCCTGGAGGGTATCGGGAGTCTGGCGGTTGTCCTCCAGAACCAGCTTGCCGCCGTGGGTGGTCACAACGTCAGGGGCATCCGCGTCCATAGCCCATTGGACGATGTCGAGCAGGTGCACCCCCCAGTCCGTCATCATGCCGCCCGCGTAGTCCCAGAACCATCGGAAGCTCGCCCACCGCTGGTACTCCAGGTTCTCGTCCAGCAACACACCGAAGCGGTTCTCATTGTACGGAACCATGGGCGCAGGGCCGAGCCACATGTCCCAGTCCAGGCCATCGGGCGGCGCGGTATCGGGCGGGGTGCCGATTCCGTCGGGCACTTGGTTGCCGTAGTTCCAGGTCCGGACGAAAGTGACCTCGCCCAGCGTGCCGCCGCGCACGAGTTGCACCGCGTACTTGAAGTGAGGGGCCGACCGCTGCTGCGTCCCCACTTGGACGATCCTGTCGTGGCGGCGTGCGGCTTCCACCATCTGGCGACCCTCGGCAATGGCCACTGAGGAAGGCTTCTCGACGTACACATCCTTGCCCGCATCGCACGCCATTACCGTCTGTAGCGCGTGCCAGTGGTCGGGCGTGCCGAGCACCACTGCGTCGATGTCGTTCCGATCCAGGACCTCGCGGAAGTCGACGTGGGTCCTCGCCCCGGGTGCCCTCGCCGCCGCCCATTGGAGGTTGGGCTCGTACACGTCACACAGGGCCCGCACCTCGACGTCCGACAGCTCTAGCAGGTTCTGCAGATGTCCCCGTGCCATCCTCCCAACTCCTATGATCCCGATACCGAGACGGTCATTAGCGCCCGTTGTTTGAGCGTAAACCTTCGCCGAGGGGGCGAGCGCTGCCGCACCCAGGGCCAGTGTCTTGACGAAGTCTCTGCGGTTCGAGCCGGCGGTCATGATGTGCTCCGAGAGGTTAGGGGTCAGCCGCGCTGCCGAGTTCGCGCTCGATGCTGTAACGCCCGCTGAGCGCGGCGGTGAGTCGGTCGATGTTGCTCATGGTGAGAAGACGGACAAGGACGGACGAGGACGGACAAAGACGGAAGAGCAAGACCGTACCGGACCGTCCTGGTTTGTCTTAGTCCGCCGGGCCCACCGCCAATCTGCACTCTGCACTCTGCACTCTGCAATCTGACATCACCCGCCCCGCGGAGCCGGAAGCTCAGCTGGGACCAGAGGAAGCGCAACCGGGTACGGGTCTCCCGGCTCGAACCGCAAGTTCATACCCCGCAGCACTGCCTGGAAGCGTGGCTCATCGCGGTAGGCTTCCCACTGCCCTTGAGCTGCATCCCACGCCACCCAGTGGTGCGCCGGCTCGAATTCGAGCCAGCGCAGGGCCTCGTCTCTGTTCCCGAGGGCGGCGTGGATGAGAGCCAGGCCTCGAGCGCTCCAGAAATGTGGTGGCTGGGCTTCGAGGTCTCGCAGGATGCGAAGCGCGTTCTCCCTGCGGCCCGCTCGTACGTACGTATGAGCGAGAACAGGTATGTAGCCCCGATAGAGGGCTGCCATCTCCTCGTGCGCTGCGATGGCCTCCTCGTACAGCCCCAGCCGGGCCGCGCTCTCGCCCAGCACGTAGTGCGCGTTGGGATCTTGCGGGTACTGCTCCGCATTGATGCGAGCCTCTCTGAGCGCCTGCTCGAAGTCTCCACGGTACCAATACAGAGACGGAAGCCACGTTGTGTGGCCGGGGCTTAGGGGATCGAGCTCCTGGCCTAGCCGGTGCTCTACCAGGGCCTTGTCGACGCGCCCGAACAGCACCAGGAACCAGGCATACTGGTAGTGGTTGTCGGCCAGGCTCGGGTTCAGCTCGTGTGCCCGCTGGTACGCCCGCTCGGCACCCTCCCAGTCCCGCTCGGCGTAGGCCTTGTGCACCCCCAGCGCTGCCCAGGCCTCCGCTAGCGTCGAGTCGAGGCGCAGCGCCCGCTCCGCCGCCGCGCGCGCGCGCGGCCACACCTCGGGGCGAGGGTCCATCCAGTCGTGACCGAGGAAGATGTAGCAGAACGCCAAGCCGGTGTACGCCAGCGGGTCCGCCGGGTTCTGCTCCACGGCTGCCTCGAAATAGCCGACGGCATCTTCGACCTCTTCCGACGTAGTGGCGTTGTTCAATACGTGCATCCCCCGCAGGTAGGCCTCGTAGACCGCCGGGTTTATTGCCCGTGTCTCACCGAGACGCTGTTCGTCCGTCGGGCTCAAGCTCAACTGTACTTGACCGGCTATGGCACGCGCGAAACCGCGGTACAGCGCAACGACATCCGACAGCACGCCATCGAAAGTGCCGGTCCAGATCTCCTGCTCGTCGCGGTCATAGAGGCGCGCGGCTATCTCGAGGCTGTCTCCCCCTCGAAACACTGAGCCCTCGACGACCGCGTCCGCACCCAGCTCACGCGCGATCTCCCGGATAGTCTTGTCTGTGTCGCGATATTGGGCCATCGTGGCGCGGGCAGTGACTGAGAGCTCCAAGCGGCCGAGTTCGGCAATGAGAGCTTCATGCACGCCTGCAGCGAGATACTCCTGTTCCGGATCGCCTGTGAGATCCGTCAGCGGCAGCACGGCCAGTCGTTGGATGCCGCCACCGGCGAGTAGCGTGATGAGGCCCCAGGCCACCAGTGCTATCGCCACGACACCCGTCGCTCCAGCGAGCATTCCCCGACGCCAACCGCGCGCCCGCACGCGCGGCACGGTGATGCCGCTAGTCAACGCAGCCGCAAAATCACTCGCGCTCGCGAACCGATCGACGGGCTCTTTCGCCATCGCCCGCCCCACAGCCCGCTCCAGGAACAACGGGATGGTGGGATCGCTGGTGCGCAATCGCGGAGCCGTGTCCGAGACATGCTTGGCAATCAAAGCCTGCGGCGTCGGCCCATCGAACGGTGCATCGCCACTCACCATCTCATAGACAACACAGCCCAACGCATACACATCGCTCCGCGCGTCCAGCTCGCCCGCGCCCATCGCCTGCTCGGGACTCATGTAGGCAGGTGTGCCAACCGCCAAACCCGTGCCCGTCAAACGCTCCCCACCAGCCATCTCCACCGCTCGTGCAATCCCGAAATCCGCGACGATCGCCTGGTCGCCCGAGATCAGTATGTTCTCGGGTTTGATATCCCGATGTACCAGACCACGCCCGTGCGCGTAGCTCAAAGCGGAAGAGATCTGATCGGTCAAGCGAATCGCCTCATCCACCGCGAGCTTCCCCTCGCGCTGCAAGCGATCGCGCAGCGACTCTCCCTCGATGAACGGCATCACGTAATAGAGGAAGCCGTCGGCTTCACCAGAGTCGAACAGTGGCAGGATGTGGGGATGCGTGAGGTTGGCGGCGATTTCGATCTCGCGCACGAAGCGATCTGCGCCGAGACTGGCGGCAAGCTCGGGACGGAGGACCTTGATGGCCACCTGACGGCGATGCTTCAGGTCCTCGGCGAGGTGGACGGTCGCCATGCCGCCGCTACCGAGTTCTCGCTCGATGGTGTAGCGGTCGCGAAGAGCAGCGGTGAGACGTGCGATCGTCTCAGACATAGGAGTCCCTACCGTTGTTCCGCCGAGTCCGGAGCAAGCGGAACCGGCGCCAATCGTCCCGGTTCGAACCTCAGGTTCATGCGCCGGAACACGGCCTGGAAGCGCGGGTCGTCGCGGAGGGGATCGAGCAACGGATCAAACCAGACCCAGGGCAATGCGAAGCCGGATGCATATTCGAACCGCCGGAGGGCTTCCTCCCGATCCCCCAAGGCGGCGTAGATTGAGAAGACGCTCCCGGCATCCGAAGATGACTCCGCTTCCCGCGCGATCCGGAGGGCCTCTTCCCTTCGACCGGCCAGGGCGTAAGAGATACCAAGCGGAACCAGGGCGGCCCCCCTTTCTAACACCTCGATGGCTTCGTCTAACAAGCCCGAGTTACCCGCGCTTACAGCGAACACATAGAGGGCAATGGGGTCGTCGGGATAGTCTTCCAGCACCTCCTTGGCTTCGGCGTAAGCCCGCTCAAAGTCTCTAGACCACCAGTGGAGGGCCGGGAGCCAGGTCGTGTGATACGGAGTCAGGGGATCGAGCGCCTTGGCCCGCTCGTGCTCAGCTACTGCCTCCTCCACTCTCCCGAAGAGCGCCAGGTACCAGGCGTAGTGGAAGTGGTTCCAGGCCAGGCTGGGGTTCAGCTCGTTCGCCTTCCGGAAAGCCTGCTCGGCCGCTTCCCAATCCCGCCCATGATACGTTTGGTAATCCGCCAGCGCCGCCCACCCCTCGGCGGAAATGGAGTCGAGGCGGATCGCCCTCTCCGCGGCTGCCCGGGCATTCGCCCACACCTCCGGGGTCCCTAACCCGGCATCGTGCCCCAGGGTCACGTAACAGTCCGCCAGGCCGGCCCAGGCCAGGGCGTCCGCCGGGTTCTGCTCAACGGCTCGCTGGAAGTAGACGATGGCGCTGTCGTACTGCTCCGGGGTCGTCGCGTTTTGAATAACGTGCATCCCCCGGAGGTAGGCCTCGTAGACCGCCGGGTCCACCGCAGCTGCCTCCCCCAGACGGGCTTCGCTCGCTGGACTCAGGCTCAAGCGGATCTCACCTGCGATGGCGCGCGCAAACCCTCGGTACATGGCCACGATGTTCGGCAACACACCATCGAACGTACCGCTCCAGAGTTCCCGCTCGTCGCGGTCGTACAGGCGAGCGGCAATCTCGAGGCTGTCTCCACCGCGGAACACCGAGCCCTTGATGACCGCGTCCACGTCCAGTTCGTGCGCGATCTCGCTGATGTTTTTCTCTGTGTCGCGGTATTGGGCCATGGTGGCGCGGGCGGTGACGGAGAGGTCCAAGTGCCCGAGTTCGGCAATGAGTGCCTCGTGTACTCCCGCCGCCAGGAACTCCTGTTCCGGATCGCCGGTGAGGTCGGTGAGCGGCAGAACTGCCAGCCGCTGGATGCCTCCACCGGCAAGTAGCGTGATGAGCCCCCACGCCGCCAACGCAATTGCCACGACGCCTGTCACCCCAGCGAGCATTCCCCGACGCCAACCTCGCGCCCGCACCCGCGGCACCGTGATGCCACTCGTCAGCGCAGCCGCGAACTCGCTGGCGCTCGCGAACCGATCGGCCGGCTCTTTCGCCATGGCCCGCTCCACCGCCCGCTCCACGAACAGTGGGATAGTGGAATCACTGGTGCGCAATCGTGGAGCCGTGTCCGAGACGTGCTTAGCAATCAAGGCCTGCGGCGTCGGCCCATCGAACGGTGCACCACCGCTCACCATCTCATAGACCACACAACCCAACGCGTAGACGTCGCTCCGCGCGTCTAACTCGCTCGCTCCCATCGCCTGCTCGGGACTCATGTAGGCGGGCGTACCTACCGCGAACCCCGTGCCCGTCAAACGCTCCCCCCCAGCCGCCTCCACGGCACGTGCGATGCCGAAGTCTGCGACGATCGCCTGGTCGCCCGAGATCAGTATGTTTTCGGGCTTGATATCCCGATGCACCAGCCCGCGCTCGTGCGCGTAGCTCAAAGCGGAAGAGATCTGATCGGTCAAACGGATTGTCTCGTCCACCGCGAGCTTCCCCTCACGCTGTAAGCGGTCCCGCAGCGACTCACCATCGATGAATGGCATCACGTAGTAGAGAAAGCCATCGGCTTCACCAGAGTCGAACAGTGGCAGGATGTGGGGATGCGTGAGGTTTGCGGCGATTTCGATCTCGCGCACAAAGCGGTCTGCGCCGAGGCTGGCAGCAAGCTCTGGTCGTAGGACCTTAATCGCAACCTGGCGGCGGTGCTTCAGATCCTCGGCAAGGTGCACGGTCGCCATGCCACCCGAACCAAGCTCTCGCTCGATCCGGTAGCGATCAGCTAATGCAGACTTCAAACGTTCCAACACGTTGGCCATGGGGACGGCTCCCGATTGGCAACTAGGCTAAGCTACGGCTCCACACCTGAGAGGGCCAGAGAGCACCAGAATCGCAGAGTGCAGATTGCAGAGTGCAGAATGGGATCGTGCTTTGCTTTCTGCACTCTGCATCTCGCGATAACGCGCTGCAACTGCGGCGACTAGCGCCAGGACTCGCGCTGAAGAATCGGGGACGGAGGAGTGGTTCAGCCACTTCTGCAATCTGCACTCTGCAATCTGCAATCCTACTCCCTACCCCTTCGGCCTCATCAACTCTGGAACGGCGGGTCGTCGCGGGATCTACCGACTGCCCCGGTGTTCCTCTAGTAGTCCCTGGAAACCAGGGTCTTCTCGGATGGGGTCAAATCGCGGGTCGAGGTTTATTGTGTGCACGGAACCTCTGCCGGGTGCCGAAAGGAACCGATCCAACCATAGCACAGCATTCTCCGCATCCCCGAGTTGTGCGTAGATCAAGCCCATACCGAAAACGTTGTAGGTGCCGTGATTGCAGAATTAACAGATCAATCTGCGTTCTGTACTCTGCACTCTGCAATCGATCACTCAGCTCCAGAGCCGATCCCAAGCCCGAATTTCATCCCACTCCGGTGTCGGAGCGAACAGTTCTTCTCCCTCTACGAGGAACTCTCTTACCACCTCATCGTTGAGCTCGACGCCGAGGCCGGGCGACTCGGGCACTTTCACATAGCCGTTCTGCACTATGGGTTTTTCGATGCCGGTCACCAGATCGTCGAACCTCGGTGAGTCGACCGCGTGATGTTCCAGCCACATGAAGTTCTCGGTGGCCGCGGCGGCATGCACTGAGCCCAGGAAGGAAACGGGTCCAGCCGCATGATGCAGCATGAACCCAACTCCGTGCATCGATGCGAAGTCCCCGATCTTCTTCGTCTCCAGTATCCCACCGGCCGTATTGGGATCCGGGTGCACGATGTCCACGGCGTGTTGCGCAATCAGGTCGTGGAACCCGCCGTACAGTTTGTAGATGTCCTCCCCAGTCTGCGTGGGCGTAGTGGATGACCGGGTTATTTCCTTCCATTGATCGGTGTATTGCCAGGGGATGATGTCCTCTATGTAAGCGAGGTTATAGGGCTCCGTAGCCTGAGCAATCTTGATGGCTTCATTGACGCTGAAGTGTCCCCAGTGATCCGTTCCCATCGGTATCTCGTACCCGATCTGCGAACGCATCACGTCGATGTATTCCATCAGCGCGTCGAGGCCCTTTTCCGTGATCTGCACGGCGGTAAAGGGGTGTAGCGTCATGCTGTAATCCCTGTACTCATGCTGCCAGGGATCGAGTGCGCCGCCGGGTTGATTGATGATCGCTCCCGGTAGATCCCTGATCAGGTTGATGCCGATGTCCATCTTCAGGGCCGTGTACCCCTGATCTATCCTGGCCTGCATGCGCTGGGCGTATTCGTGTGGATCACGCGAAACGGTAGTGTCGCAGTAGAGCCGGACCCTGTCCCGGTACTTGCCGCCCAGCATTTGGTACACGGGAACACCATAGGCTTTGCCGGCTAGATCCCACAGGGCCATTTCCACCGCGGACACGCCGCCACCCTGCCGTCCGTGGTGCCCGAACTGTTGAATCTTCTTGAACAGCCGCTCCACGTTGCACGGATTCTCGCCCAGTATCCTGCTCTTCAGGAACAGGGCGTACTCCTTTGCGGCGCCATCGCGCACATCGCCGTGCCCGACGATTCCCTGGTTGGTGTAGATCCGCACGATGGGTGTGCGGAACACCACATCAGTGATCTCGGCGATGCACATGTCCGTGATCTCGAGGTCTGTGGGTGCTGAATTGCGGTTCACGTTCTGGGTCAGGTATCCCAGTTGTTCGTGCATCGGCTCATTGAGTAGTAGCCCTGCGGAGAGGCCGCTGAGTCCGGCCTTCTTGAGGAAACCCCGACGGGAATCCACCGTGCCTTGAGTTTTCGTCTTTTGCATGATATTCAAGTTCCGGTTGGGGTCGATTCATAGATGTAGTATTCACGCAATGAGCCGTCAAATCGAAGCCAAGCTATGCGCCATACCATTGCCAAGTTTCTGTTGATCGGTTCCCTGCTCTTCCTGGCAGGCTTTTTCATTTCCTGGATCGCGGACGCTAAGGGTCTCACGAGCCCTTTGCTCACACTGTTCTTCGTGACATTGGCCCTCAGTTTCTACGGGCATCCAAGTCTGAAGAAGTTCTCCTATACAGTATGGATCTTCGCCGCAGTCACGGTGTCGCTGAACTATCCCCAGTTCTTCCGGCAGGTTGGTGATTTTGACCTGGAACGGGCCATCGTTCCCCTGCTACAGATCATCATGTTCGGCATGGGGTCGCAGTTGAGCATCAAGAACTTTGCGGACGTAGTCCGGATGCCAAGGGGCGTGTTCGTCGGCATCGTCTGCCAGTTCACAATCATGCCGCTCGTGGCGATCAGCGTTGCCAAGGCTTTCGGTTTCCCGCCGGAGATCGCGGCGGGGATCGTACTTGTTGGTTCAGCGCCGAGTGGCCTTGCGTCTAACGTCATGTCGTTCATTGCAAGGGCGAACCTGGCTCTGTCGGTGACGCTCACGGCGGTGGCGACGCTGCTGGCACCACTGATGACCCCGCTCCTGATGAGGTTGCTGGCCTCGCAGTATGTGCCCATCGATTTCTGGAACATGATGCTGAGCATCATCAACATCGTCATTCTGCCGATAGTAGCCGGACTGATCTTCAACGCCATCGGGTACGGACTGACCAAGCGCAGGAGCATCGTCATCCAGGCCCTGGCATATCTGTTCATCATCGTGGTGAAGAACCTCCTGAACTATCAGGTAAACGAGGTGACGTTCGCGCAGTTCCTTTACAGTGCCGCGACCGATGTCGTATGGTTTTCTCTATTGCCGATCGCTGCAGCAATGGTCTTCCGACACTATGCCCGTGGCAGGAAAGACTGGTTGGACAAGGCGATGTCACTCGTTTCCATGGTGGGGATAGCGGTAATCATCACTATTATCACTGCCGCAGGACGGGACAGTCTGATGGCTATCGGCGTGGCGCTGATCCTGGCATGTCTAATTCACAACCTGGCCGGCTACTTCCTGGGTTACTGGAGCTGCAGGCTGCTGTCAGTGGACGAACGGTCATGCAGGACCATTGCACTGGAGGTGGGGATGCAGAACGGTGGACTGGCAAGCGGGATCGCGTTGGAGATGGGGAAGGTCGCGACCATTGGCTTGGCACCGGCGGTGTTTGGCCCCATGATGAACGTGACCGGCTCTTCGCTGGCCACCTGGTGGAGGGGCAAACCGGAACAGGAAGCCACTGAAAATGAAGCAGAAACACCCTAACAAGACATTCGTGCCATGAAAAACTCGCTAGTGTTTCTCGGTTTGATTTGCCTCGGCATGGCAAACATCACTGTATCGCACGCACAGGTCGCCACGCCGGAGGAGATCAGGTTCTATACGCTGGAATGGGAAGGAGAGCGTTTCCCCGACGGGCGGCCCAAGCTCTCCCAGAACCTACTGGAACGCTTGAAGCACATCTCCATTGAAGAAGCCTGGGGCGTGCTGCGCGGAGAGGGTTACCACAACCAGTTTGCCGGCGACTGGCAGATGCTACACGAAGACCGGCCGTTCACCGGGCAGACCCTCACGGCCCAGTACATGCCCACGAGGCCGGAGTATGCCGACCGGCTGCTGGAGAAGGGACACCGTGAAGGCATGATAGGCGCTTCCAATTCCTGGCCTATCGACCTCCTGTCTGAAGGTGACGTTTACGTGGCCGATGGTTTCGGGAAGGTGGTGGATGGGACACTGATCGGTGATAACCTGGGAAACGCGATATACGCCAATTCGAAACGGGGAGTGATCTTCGACGCGGGCGCGAGAGACCTGGAGGGACTCGAGGAGATCGAGGGCTTCAATGCGTATGTGAGAGGCTGGGACCCCTCCTTCATACAGGAGATGATGCTGACCGGTATCAATGTTCCGATAAGGATCGGGACTGCTACAGTTTTCCCGGGAGATGCGGTGCTGGCCAAACGGGAGGGGGTCATATTCATACCGCCTCACCTGCTGGAACGGGTAGTGATCAACGGTGAGTTCATAGCGCTACGGGATGCCTTTGGGCACCAGCGCTTGCAAGAAGGGACATACACTCCTGGCCAGATCGACGGCCGCTGGAGCGACGAGATCAGGGCAGACTTCCTGCAGTGGATCGATGAGCATCCCGAACTGTTGCCCATGCCGCGGGAAGAGCTGGACAGATTCCTGAGGGAGAGGGGCTGGTAACGCCGGAGTTCCCTATATTGCCTGACATATCAGCTCATTAACGAGAGTGCCGCCTTATGAAGAAGTTCAATCGTCGTGAATTCGTATCCGCACTGTCGGTCAGCACCGGCTACCTCGTGTTCGGCAACCCTCTCGCAAGCTTCGGCAGAGTTCCCAGCGACCCGTTCCAGTTGGTCAAACTCGGTAAATCGGGACTGGAGACTACCCTGCTTGGAATCGGAATGGGCTTTCATGGTTTCAACCGCTCGTCCTCACTCGTGCGGCAGGAGCAGGAAAAGGCACTCGGCGTGGTGCAGCACGCATATGATGTGGGCATCCGGTTTTTCGACAATGCCGACTCTTATGGATCGCATGGCCTGATGGCGCAGGCACTCGAGACCATCCCACGTGACGACGTCACGCTCGTTTCCAAGATATGGACCAGAGAGGGCGGGATACCCGAGCCCGAGCGTCCGGATCCGAATATCGTAGTGGACCGTTTCCGCAAAGAGCTGAATACGGACTACATAGACCTCGTGCAGCTGCATTGCATGGTAGACGCCGATTGGCCAGAAACCCAGCAGCGGCACATGGACGGCCTGTCTGACCTGAAAGCAAAAGGGATCATCAAGGCCCACGGTGTTTCTGTTCATACCTGGGAGGCGATGAAAGCCGCGGTGGAGAGTCCCTGGGTGGATATGCTTCACGCCAGGATCAATCCGTACGGAATAGCGATGGACAAGCCCGAACCCGAAGAGGTCATTTCACTCATCCACCAGTGCCACGATTCGGGCAAGGGCGTCATCGGCATGAAGCTCATCGGCGGCGGGAATTATCCTGAGGATGACGAGAAGATCGACAACTCCCTGAGGTTCGTGTTGGGATTGGGATCAGTCGACATGATCATCATCGGGTTCGAGCACTACGAGCAGATCGACAACTATGCCGCGAGGATGAGAACGGCCCTGGATCAGATTCAATCGGGCTGATGTGGGTTTGATGCGTTGGGTTTGGGGTTTTGGGTCGACGGTGCGCGGCGAGCCGACCTTCGTCGATCAAACGCTTATCGTCAATATCGATGGTATCAACGCGCGCAAATGAGCGTGCGCCAATTTGGTACAGTGTTCTGCCACGTTCGTCGGCTGACCAGCGTACCGACGAGGGCACTCGGGCCGGCCGCGCTGCCTTCTCCAGCCCCGGTTCCCGGCCGCTTTCGTCACGGATCTTGTGCTGGGTCGTCGAAGGGTGTATGTGCAAGGACCCTGCGGGACAACCACCAACTCACAACCGAGCACATCACCATGCTCCCTATTCGCGCCGCAGCTGTTCAATTCAATCATCTACCCGGCGACAAGTCGGCTAACCTGGAGATCATCCGCCGCTTTGTGACGCAGGCGGCCGAGCGTGGTGTTGACCTCTTGGTGTTGCCCGAGATGTGTATCACGGGCTACTGGCACGTGCGCAAGCTCAGTAGCGACGACATCGTCGCGTTGTCCGAACCGGTTCCCGATGGTCCTTCAACGCAGTCATTGATAGCACTCGCTCGCGAATCCGGCATGACGATCGGTGCCGGGCTGATCGAGCTAGCGGAGGACGGCGCGCTCTACAACACGTACGTCGTCGCGATGCCCGACGGGGCGCACGCCAAGCATCGCAAGCTGCACTGCTTCATCAGCCCACACATGGCATCAGGCAGTGACTTCACGTTGTTTGACACTCCACAAGGCTGCCGCGTGGGGGTATTGATCTGCTACGACAACAACATCGTTGAGAACGTCCGGCTGACGGCCCTGCGCGGCGCCGAGGTTCTGCTAGCGCCACACCAAACGGGCGGCTGCGATTCGTGCAGTCCCCGCAGTATGAAACGCATTGATCCCCAACTTTGGCTCCGTCGTAACGAGGCCCCTCAACCGATCAGGGATGCGTGCAGCGGTCCCAACGGCAGAGGTTGGCTGCTGCGTTGGTTGCCCGCCCGGGCGCACGACAACGGGTTGTTCTTGATATTCAGTAACGGTGTAGGCATCGACGACAATGAAGTGAGAACCGGCAACGCAATGATTCTCGACCCATACGGAGAGATCATGGCAGAATCAGACAGTGTCGATGACGACATGGTAGTTGCGGATCTCGACCCGAGCTTGCGAGACATGTGCACCGGGGTTCGCTGGATGTCGGCACGCCGTCCCGAGCTCTATGGCCCGCTGACGCAACCGACCGGCCGCGAACGCGACGTACGTGAGGTGAGGTTTTCCGATTCGCTGTAGGTGGAAGAAGATGGTGTATTCGTGACTCTCGCAGCTCAGCGCTCCCCCCTGAGGATCACTTCATTGTCCCCCACGGCAAAGAAGTCGCGCGATGACGTGCCCCAGACCCGTCGCAACCGTGCGTGGCAACGACTCACACCAAGTTTGTCACGTTCGCTGCCACGTACCGGCAGCTAGGAACCTTGGCACTCTGGACACGGACACAGCTGTCTGTTGAGTGCAGCAGACTGTGACATTCTAGGAGGGAAGTGACGACAGATCGAGGTCTTGAAAAGAGATCTGGGAAGTGTGGCTGCCTCTTATGCTAAGTAGCGGAGGAGGGACTCGAACCCCCGACACACGGATTATGATTTCCGACCAAGGGTCGGACTCATCGGGACTCAATCGTACTAATCAGAAGAAGAACAAGCAGTTGCGAGACGAAGCGTCAGAGCGCAATCACGATGAGTACGGCTGAATCACACTGAGTTAGGCATACTTTAGGCATAGTACGGGAGGTTCGCAGCGAAGCGAGCCTCCCTTCTTGCTTGGGTGAATGGTGATTCGACCACGTCTAGATCCTCCCTCACAGCGCATCTCAGGCTCTCCCAGAGGCGTTGAAACGGCGTGTACCAATACTGCCCGACTGCGGTCCTTCGAGCAGTTTTCTTGCAGATCGCTCTGAGAAATAGGAAACGTCACCTTGACGGCCTCGCAGCCCGAGATTGTAGTGACCTTTTCACGTCGCTCAGGGGACCCCGGGCGGACCCCCAGGGGGGCCCCGTGTCGTATTACCGTAGTCTGGCCTTTTTGTGCGTGAGGAATTTTCGAGAATAGGCTGACGCTGCTACCACTTCGGTCTCACGAGCTCTTTAAACGGTTGAAACGTTACCTCCGAAGATCGACCCAGATCTTGCCAAAGTCTGCTGGATCTATGCGTATGGCATCGGGGAGACCGCCCATACCTATAGAGTCACTTGGCTCCGACTGCGTTGGCCAGGACACGGATGGATACAGCCTTTGCATCTCCTCCCGAGACAGCGCCATAAGCTCTTCTTCCCTCGGGTCATCCCTAGAGATCATGAGACCACCACTTATCCGGACACTTGGTATCTCTACAAATTGCCGCGACTCGGTGTTCACCCCTAGCCAGTCAAACGAGACCACCAGTTCTGATTGCATCAAGTTACCCATCGACGCAGTATTCGCCGCCCAACCGTTTTCGGCCAGGTATGCCGTAAGAGCCTCCTGGATGACGTCCGTTGACTTGTCGTACAGACCCCACAGTTCAGGGTCGAAAGGTCTGTCGAGTGACTGTGTCAATATGTCGGACTTCACGTATTCCGCAGAGCCCAACTGAGCAGACCAATGGAGGACGCGTATACCTGCATTCGTGTTGAACACGAGGTCACCTCCACCGGCTCTGACGGCAAAATACAGGTTGACGCCGTCGTGCTTTATCCTGAATTGTTCTATTGCACCCGCACGCACGACTTCCGCGTCGTCCCATTCCCCAGAGTCAAACACACCGTCAATCATTGGTGTGCTTCCGAATCCAGCAACTGGCCCTGGTGGCTCAGCTTCGCGTGTAGAAGAACACGCTGAGAAACAGACTAGAAAGAGATACACTATTGATGTATGTCTGATCACACTCAAACCCCGATCATCTGTCCGATTCATTCAATGCACTAAACGCTAATGGGTAGCGATCCTCCAAGGCTGTCTTGGGCGGGAAAGGGCATCAGTCATCCCTACCCCTTCGGCCTCATCAACTCTTGGAACGGCAGGCGGTCCTGGTGCGATGCCGATCCGCAGAACCGCTACCCCCGGCTCCCGATGTACGCGAACATCGTCAGAAAGAACAGCGTAACGACGAAGCCGACTGCGTAGACCCATGGCCGCGTCCGCTTCGACCAGCCCAGGAACAGCAGGGATACGGTCCATGAAACGACTGACATAAAGGCTGCGCCCACCGGCAACACCACGAAACAACCCAGCCAGTTTATACAGAACGCACCGACGTCCCCGCCCGAACCCAGACGCTGCGCGCCAGCGAGGGTGGCTGCAACGAGAATGAACGATGACCAAAGCCAGATGCGAGAGCCAAAGCTTCCAGTTGCGGCAACAACTCCTCCGCACTCTGCCATCTGTCTGCGGCCTTCTTCTCCAAGCACTTCATCACCAACTGTTCGAGCGCAGGAGGCACCGACCCCCGGTACTTCGTGACTGGCTCAGGCGTGTCGGTCATGTGCGCCGAGAGGATCATCTGCGGCGTGGTGCCAAGGAACGGTGGTCTGCCAGTCAATAACTCATAGGCAACAACGCCGACAGCATAGATGTCTGCTCTGTGATCTATGTGAGGATCAGCAGCGGCCTGCTCAGGAGACATGTACGATGGTGTGCCGAGTGCAACGCCTTCAGTGGTCAGCTTCTCTGCTCCTGTCGCCTCACTCACAGCCTTGGCAACACCAAAGTCGGTGACCAACGCGTGGTGCTTCGTGAGGAGTATGTTGTCGGGCTTAATGTCCCTGTGAACGACACCGTGTTCCTGAGCATGATCGAGGGCGTCTACGACATCCCGTAGGATCCTGACGGCCTCGGCAATCGGCAGCTCACCTTCCTTCGCCAACCTGTCTCTTAGTGACTGTCCCTCCTCATAGGGCATGACGTAGTACAGGAAGCCGTCAGCGTCGCCCGAGTCGTAGAGAGGCAGTATGTGAGGATGGTGCAGGTTCGCCGCGATCTCTATCTCACGATGGAACCGATCAGCGCCGAGTGCGGCAGCGAGTTCAGGCCGAAGCACCTTCACGGCTACCTTGCGGTGGTGCTTCAGGTCTTCGGCGAGGTAGACGGTGGCCATCCCACCGCTTCCCAGTTCGCGTTCGATGCGGTAGCTATCACTCAGGGCTGCAGCTAGCCGATCAAGAGCGTCAGGCATCCCGTCCCCTACGGCTGTTCCGACGTTCCAAAGCTGCCTCGTGTAGCAGTCCGGCCCAGCTTGGAATCACAATCTGTGATCTCAAGATTTACGTTCCTTTCCCGACGCACGGAAGCCGATGCGCTTGGGCGGATCGCCTTCTTCGCTGATGAGTGCACGAATTGCCTCAAAAACGCCTCGGAACTGCTTGTCGTATCGCCTCTCCGACTCTTCGATACGGCGAACGAGCTCGGCG
>JBDHHP010000082.1:0-16855 GCA_039589275.1 Gemmatimonadota bacterium
CCTCCGTTATCGCCGCCGTCAACGTCGTCTTACCATGATCCACATGCCCTATCGTTCCGACATTCACATGCGGCTTCGTTCGCTCAAACTTTTCCTTCGCCATAATCAGGTTCCTCTAGCCTCTGATTCTGTTGATGATATCGTCAGCCTTCGATTTCGGCACTTCCGCGTAGTGTGAAAACTGCATTGAGTAAACTGCCCTCCCCTGCGAAAGCGAGCGCATCGTCGTAGCATATCCAAACATCTCTGCAAGCGGCACGCTGGCTCCCACCAGCTGCGCATCTTGCCGCTGCATCATGCCGCCGATCTTACCGCGCCGACCGTTCAGGTCTCCGACCACATCCCCCATGTACTCCGCAGGGGTCACTACCTCCACGTCCATAATGGGTTCGAGTATCACAGGATCGGCGCGCTCAACTGCAGCTTTCAACGCCATCGAGCCAGCGACCCTGAACGCCATCTCGCTGGAGTCAACCTCATGGTAGCTGCCGTCGACAAGCTCTACCTTCACATCCACCATCGGGTATCCCGCGAGCATGCCGTTCTCCAGCGCACTTTTCACCCCGCCTTCCACCGATCCGATGTATTCCTTCGGCACGGCACCGCCTACGATCTTGTCCTCGAACACGAAGCCGTGCCCCTGCCCTGACGGCTCGATGTTGATCACGACGTGCCCGAACTGACCGCGGCCCCCTGTCTGGCGAACGAACCTGCCCTCCACGTTCTCCGCCCTCGCTCGGATGGTCTCACGGTACGCGACCTGGGGCCGACCCACATTGGCCTCTACCTTGAACTCCCTTTTCATCCGATCCACCAGGACCTCGAGGTGGAGCTCACCCATACCAGAGATGACCGTCTGGTTGGTTTCCGCATCCGAACGGACATGGAATGTGGGATCCTCCTCGGAGAGCTTCTGCATTGCAGCCCCGAGCTTGTCTTGGTCGGCCTTGGTCTTCGGCTCAATCGCCACGGATATGACCGGTTCGGGGAACTTCATCACCTCGAGGATGATGTCATGCGCCCGGTCGCAGAGAGTGTCGCCGGTTCGCGTGTGCTTGAGACCGATTGCCGCAGCGATGTCACCCGCGCGGACCTCAGTAATCTCTTCCCGCTTGTTGGCGTGCATCTGGAGCAGCCGGCCGATGCGCTCCTTGCGGTCCTTCGTAGAGTTGTGCACGTGCGAACCGCTCTTGAGGACTCCCGAATAGACCCGGAAGAAAGTGAGCTTTCCAACGAACGGATCGGTCGCGATTTTAAAGGCCAGCGCACTGAAAGGTTCATCGTCGTCGGAGCGACGCTCGATCGTGGTCTCGTCGTGGTGTGGCGCATGCCCCTGAACCGGCGGGACATCCAGCGGGCTGGGTAGATAGTCGATGACTCCGTCCAACAACCGCTGCACGCCCTTGTTCTTGAACGCAGCGCCGCAAAACACCGGCACCAACTCCCCGCGAAGTGTGGCCTCACGGATCGTGTGCCGAACTTCGTCCTCCGTCAGCTCCCCGCCTTCCAGGTACTTGTGGAGCAACTCCTCGTCGTGTTCGACGGCTGCCTCGATGAGTTCATGCCTCAGCTTGGCAACCTTGTCGCAGAAAGCCTCCGGAATCGGGCCCTCAACCCAGTTCACGCCCTTGGACTTCTCATCGTATATGACCTCGACCTGTCGGACTATATCGATGAGACCCGTGAACAGCTCTCCGGAACCCAGCGGGTACTGTACTGGATACGAATTTGCCCCGAGCCGCTCGCGCATCATGTTGAGACAGCGATCGAAGTCGGCCCCTACGCGATCCATTTTGTTGACGAAAGCGATACGCGGCACTCTATATCGATCCGCCTGACGCCACACCGTCTCCGTCTGAGGCTCAACACCCCCCACCGCGTCGAGCAGGGTCACGGCGCCGTCCAAGATCCGAAGGGATCGCTCCACCTCTACGGTAAAGTCGACATGACCCGGCGTGTCAATGATGTTGATCTGAAACAGCTCGTCGTCGCGATGCCACTGGCAGAAGGTCGCTGCGGAAGTGATCGTGATCCCCCGCTCTTGCTCCTGCTCCATCCAGTCCATGATGGCGGTACCCTCATGCACCTCACCGAGCTTGTATGTGCGCCCGGTGTAATACAGGATCCGCTCCGTAGTAGTAGTCTTACCGGCATCGATGTGCGCCATGATGCCGATATTCCTAATCTTGTCTAGCGGAGTAGCCCTGGGCATTGTCTCAAGTACCGTTCCGTCCCCGGAATCGTGTCGTCTCCTGTTGGTTGTGCCCGCTTCCGGGCAGCTAAAAAGCGGGGCGACCGTCATCCGCCGAATCGGATAGGTCTCGCTCCGCACTCGTCCGGGAGCCTAGCTCCCTGCGACGCGGGATCCCTTGAAGCAGGGTCCCGTGATTGTCGACCTAAGTTAAGTAATTACCACCGGTAATGCGCGAAGGCTCGGTTCGCTTCAGCCATTCGGTGGGTGTCTTCTTTCTTCTTTATCGAGCTGCCTTCACCCTTCGAAGCCATTATCAACTCGGCTGCCAAGCGCTCAGACATCGATTTCTCGCCCCTGTTGCGCGAGAAGCTTATGATCCAACGCATCGCCAGAGCCGCTCGCCGGTCCGGTTTGACCTCAACCGGCACCTGATATGTTGCTCCACCGACCCGCCGGCTCTTCACTTCCAGCACCGGTTTCACGTTGTTCAACGCCTGCTTGAACACCTGCACGCCGGGCTGGCCGGTCCGCTGCTCGATCAAGTCCATCGAGGAGTAAAACACTCCTTCTCCGGTCGATCGCTTACCGTCCGCCATCAAGTTGTTGATGAACTTGGTCACAGTCTGACTGTCGTATCGCGGATCCGGGGGCACCGGCCGCTTAATCGCGCGTTGACGTCTACTCACCTGGGCCTCTTAGCGCCGTATTTGGAGCGTCCCTGGCGCCGATCGGACACGCCCGCCGCGTCGAGAGTACCACGAATGATGTGGTACCGCACACCGGGCAGGTCCTTCACCCGGCCGCCGCGGATCAGCACGATACTGTGCTCCTGCAAATTGTGCCCTTCTCCCGGAATGTAGCTCGTGACCTCGAACCCGCTGGTAAGGCGCACGCGCGCGACTTTTCTCAACGCGGAGTTGGGTTTCTTTGGCGTCGTAGTGTACACCCGGGTGCACACGCCCCGCTTCTGGGGATTCCCCTTGAGCGCAGGCGCCTTCTCTGCCTTCTTCACTACTTTCCGCCCGTGGCGGACCAGTTGGTTGATTGTCGGCATTCTCTATGATTCGTAGACTCAGTCCGTACTACGATCCGCCGAAAACTCCCGTTTCAGCGGAGCTTGTAAACTTAGACCAGGAGCCAGCTTGGGTCAAGTCGGCTATGAGCTGACGGTTCCCCTCAGGGCATCATGTAGAGCTATCACGTCCGAGGGGTCGTTGTACACGTGCGGAGACACCCGCAGCACCTCTCCCCGAACCGAGACGGATACCTTACGCCGCGCCAGCTCCCCCGAAACCGCAGTCGGATCCGAGCCCGGCGGTAGGCGCAGGCCGACCATATGATGCGCCCGCCACCGCTCCTCTTCTGCCCCAAAACCCAGATCTGCGACCTCGGCCACGAGCCGCCGAGTCAGCTTGCGGCAGTATTCCTGAATAGCCGGAATCCCCCACCGCAGTACTCTCGTCAAGGACGCGACCAACATGGGCACCAGGATGAAGTTGCTGGTCTCTCCCACGTCGTAGCGGACCGCTCCGGCTCGATACTCGTCCTGGTAGTCCACCAGTCGGCGGAAGTCGCCACTGTCCGTGCGAGCAATCCAGGTCTCCTCGAGCGGGCAGCCCCCGTCAAACCGGGGACCAAAGTACGCCGCCCCAATGGAATACGGCCCCATCATCCATTTGTAGGCAGCGCAGATCAAGGCATCCGGCCTCAGTTCGTCCACGTCGAACGGCATGGCTCCCACCGATTGCGTCCCATCCACCACCAGCGCCGCGCCAACCTCTCTTGCGCGGGCCCCGATGCTCGCGAGATCAAACAGAGTACCGTCGGTCCAATGAACCTGGGCCAAAGCCACCAACCCAGTGCCCCGATCGATCGATTTGAGCACCTTGGCGTTCCATTCTTGACCCCGCCCCTCGCTCAAGGCGGGTGCAGAAACGGTGCGCAACTCAACGTTCGCTGCAGCCGCTAGGCGGCGCCATACATAGACATTGGACGGGAACTGTCCAGATACGACCACAACGTTTTGACCGGCCTCCAAACGCAGGTTTCGTGCGGCAGTTGCGAGCCCATACGATGCAGCCGGGATGATGGCGATTCGCGATTGCTCTGATGTCCCGATGATCTGTGCAAACAGACGCCGCGCCGTCTCGAGGTCCTCGAAGAAATCCGCTGGCGCGATATTCGAGGGAACCCGCTTGCGCCTCATACCCGCGACGCCTGCCTCCTCGACCTCTTTGAGGAGGGGAGACATATACCCGCAATTCAGGTAGTGGAGGTCATCCGGAAGCGAAAACAGCTGTTTCTGACAATCGATCATAGTACCGCAAAGGTAAGAAAAAGCCGCGCGGTCGGTTACCCGACCACGCGGCCCACCAACAATCGAATCTGAACGCTAAGCCTCAGTCTCCGCGGGCAACTTCGGCGCGGCGATGAACGGGCTCGGTGTCGCCACATCCTCTTCGAACTCCGGCGGCGGTGGCGGTGGCTCGAATCCCTCGGGCGGCTCTACCTCGATTTCCGAATAACGGTAGATGCCTGTCCCTGCAGGGATCAGGTGACCAATGATGATGTTCTCCTTGAGCCCCAGAAGATCGTCCTTGGCACCGCGGATCGAGGCGTCCGTCAACACCCGCGTCGTCTCCTGGAACGATGCCGCAGAGATGAACGACTGGGTGGTCAATGATGCCTTCGTGATGCCAAGCAGCAGGGGCTCGCTGGTGGCGGGATCGCCACCCTTTTTGATCACCCGCTCGTTCCTGTCCCGGAATAACACCTTGTCGACACTCTCGCCCTCCAAGAAGTCGGTATCACCTGGGTCTACCACCTTGGACTTCTGGAGCATTTGGCGCACAATCACACCGATGTGTTTGTCGTTGATTTTCACGCCCTGTAGGCGATAGACCTCTTGAACCTCATTGAGCAGGTACTCCTGAACTGCCCTCGGCCCCTTGATCCGCAGAATGTCGTGCGGATTGACCGGGCCCTCAGTCAACCTGTCGCCCGCCCACACCTTGTCGCCAGCGTGGACCCTGAGGTGCTTACCTGCCGGTACGTCGTACACCTGCGCCTCACCGGTATCGGGCTTGACCAGGATCTCCCGCTTGCCCCGCTTGATGTCGCCGAACTCGACCACGCCGTCGATCTCTGAAATCGTGGCCGGGTCCTTGGGACGTCGCGCCTCGAACAACTCGGCGACACGCGGCAAACCGCCTGTGATGTCTCGTGTCTTGTACGCTTCGCGCGAGATCTTGGCGATCGTCATTCCGGCGTGTACCTCGTGACCATCCTCGACGGTGAGCTGTGCACCCTCGGGAATCACGTAGTCCCGGACTCTCCGCTCTTTGCCTCCCTTGATTTGAACGATCTCGATGTGCGGATGCAGTTTCTTGTCCCGGTCTTCCGTAATCACGCGCTGCCTCAGACCGGTTATTTCGTCCAGCTCTTCCCGCACCGTCTCGTCGTCAACGATATCGATGAACCTCGTTGTGCCCTTCACATCGCTAATGATCGGATTGGCATAAGGGTCCCACGTGAAGAGGAGGCTATTTCGCTCCACCCTCTCACCGTCAGACACGGAGAGTGTTGCCCCCAACGGTACGTGAAACCTCGAACGCACCTGTCCATCCTCGTCTTTGAGAATCAGCTCACCGTCGTAGCCCGTGACGACCTGACTACCGTCCTTGGTCTCTACGACCTGTAGCCGGTCTCCAAAGGTCATCTTGCCAGCCAGCTTGCTCTTCCGCGCGGTCTGCTCAGCGATACGCGCCGCCGTTCCACCGATGTGGAAGGTCCTGAGCGTCAGCTGAGTACCTGGTTCACCAATCGACTGGGCGGCCAAGATCCCGACAGCCTCGCCGAGATCCACCATCTGCATAGTGGCGAGGTTTCTGCCGTAACACATCCGGCACAGCCCCCGCCTGGCCTCGCAAGTCAGCACAGACCGAATCCGGAGTGACTCGATACCCGCATCCTCGATGAATGCCGCCGACTCCTCGTCGATCAACTCCCCAGCCGCCACCAACATCTTGGGGTCGCCGTGTTCGTCCAGCTCATGAGGATCGAACACATCTACGGCAGCGACATTGCCGACGATGCGTTCTCTCAGCGGCTCGATGATGTCCTCGCCCTCCTTGAGGGCAGAGATCTCGAGTCCCAGGATCGTGCCGCAGTCCTCTTCAGCGATCGTCACGTCCTGAGCAACATCTACCAGTCTCCGCGTGAGATATCCCGCGTCAGCGGTCTTGAGGGCCGTATCCGCCAATCCCTTCCGGGCTCCGTGTGTAGAGATGAAGTACTCCAACACCGTGAGTCCCTCTCGGAAGTTCGACCGTATCGGGCTCTCGATTACCTCGCCAATGCCGCCGGTCAGCTTCTTCTGCGGCTTCGCCATCAAGCCTCTCATTCCCGCAAGCTGTCGGATCTGATCGCGGCTGCCACGGCTACCGGAATCGAACATCATGTAGACCGGATTAAGTCCCATGTTTGCCCGCGAGAGGTTGTCCACCATCGCAGAGGCGATGTCGTTGTTGGCATGTGTCCAGGCATCGATGACCTTGTTGTAGCGTTCACCGAAGGTGATCTGACCCGTCGAGTAGGCCTTTTGAAAGCGGTCCACCCTCTCACTCGCCTCGTGAATTATGCCAGCCTTCTTTTCCGGAATCTCCAGATCCTCGACGCCGATCGAGATACCGCCCATGGTCGCGAATCCGAACCCGAATTCCTTCAATCGATCGAGGAACCGTACTGTCTCCGAGAGTCCCGCGCGTCGATAAGCCTCGAACACGATCGCCGAAAGCGTGCGCTTACGCATCACATCGTTCTGAAAGCCCATCTCCACCAACAAAGCTTCCGGCAAGATGCTGTTGAACAACACGCGTCCCGCAGTCGTACCGATCCACTCCGGCTGCTGATCGGCGCCGCTGGCCGGCGGCTCGTACCAGAACTGAATGGGTGAGTGGTAGTCCATTCGCGCATTCGCTACAGCCACTTCGACTTCGGCCAGTGAGCCCATACGGGGTGCGTCCACCACGTCCTTTTCGAAGTCGGGAAGCGCCTTGGTCAGGAAGTAACATCCCAGCACCATGTCCTGGCTCGGCTCCGCCACAGGACGACCGTCGGCAGGCTTGAGCACGTTGTTGCTGGAGATCATGAGGACGCGCGCCTCGAGCTGTGCCTCGAACGATAGGGGCACGTGTACCGCCATCTGATCGCCGTCAAAGTCCGCATTGAACGCGGCACATACCAGCGGATGAATCCTGATGGCCTTGCCTTCGACCAGCACCGGTTCGAACGCCTGGATGCCCAGCCGGTGCAGTGTCGGTGCTCGGTTCAGCAACACCGGATGGTCCTGGATTATCTCCTCGAGGATCTCATATACTTCGGGGCTTTCCCGCTCAACAATCTTCTTGGCCCGCTTAACGGTCTCAGCTATGCCTTTATCGACCAACTTGTGGATTATGAACGGCTTGAACAGCTCGACCGCCATCGTCTTGGGCAGCCCACATTGGTGCAATCGCAGTTCCGGACCCACCACAATCACGGAACGGCCCGAATAGTCCACCCGCTTCCCGAGCAGGTTCTGCCGGAAGCGCCCCTGCTTGCCCTTGAGCATGTCGGACAGCGACTTGAGCGGTCGCTTACCCCGGCCCCTGATCGCCTTCGACCGCCGGCCGTTGTCGAACAGCGCATCTACTGCCTCCTGCAGCATCCGCTTCTCGTTACGTAGGATCACTTCGGGAGCTCGATGCTGGATCAGCTTCTGCAGCCGGTTGTTCCGATTGATGACCCGCCGGTAGAGATCGTTCAAGTCGCTGGTGGCGAACCGACCACCGTCAAGCGGAACGAGCGGGCGCAGATCAGGTGGTATCACGGGGACAACGTTGAGAATCATCCATGCCGGATCGTTGCGCTCCTCGCCACCGTCGCCCGACCCCCTGAAGGCATCAACTATCTTCAGGCGCTTGAGCATCTGCTTCTTGCGATGCTGGCTAGTCTCGGTGGCAACGCCCCGCCGTAGCTCCTCTGCCAGCCTGTCGACGTCGAGGCGGGTTAGCAGCTCCCTTACCGCCGGCGCTCCGATATCGGCGTGGAATTCCGTGTCTCCCTCAGATCTCGCCTTCTCGCGTAACGTCAAGTAGGCGTCTTCGTCGACCAATTCCCTTTCCTTGACCTCTTGCTGGCCAGGGTCAATCACGACGTAGTTTGTGTAATAGATCACCTTCTCGAGGTCGCGAAGGGTCAGGTCAAGCAGGTTCCCCATTGGGCTAGGCAACGTCTTGAAGAACCAGATGTGTGCAACCGGAACGGCCAGCTCGATGTGTCCCATGCGCTCGCGTCGCACTTTGGACAACGTGACCTCCACGCCGCAGCGATCGCAAACGACTCCTCGGTAGCGGATTCGCTTGTACTTGCCGCAATGGCATTCCCAGTCCTTCACCGGACCAAATATGCGCTCGCAGAAGAGCCCGTCCTTCTCAGGTTTGAAGGACCGGTAGTTGATCGTCTCCGGCTTCGTTACCTCTCCCCAGGACCACCAGGAGCGCTGGCCCTGCATGAGCACCCGCTCCCTCTCTTTAGGGTCTTTAGGTCCACGAATCTCCTCCGGACTCGCGATCCGGATATGGATGTAGTCGAAGCTCGAGCCCTTCTGATCTCTTACGCTGCGAAAATCAATCATGTGTGTTCTCTACTCCTCGCCGTCGTCAGTGACGCCCAGGGTGACCTTGAGACCCAACGCCTGGAGTTCCTTGACCAGGACGTTGAATGACTCCGGGATTCCCGGCTCGGGCAAGTTCTGGCCCTTGACCACCGCCTCGTAGACGCGGCTCCTCCCGTTTACGTCGTCAGACTTGACAGTCAGCATCTCCTGCAGCGTGTGCGACGCGCCATACGCTTCTAGCGCCCACACTTCCATCTCTCCGAACCTCTGTCCGCCGAACTGCGCCTTACCCGCCAATGGTTGCTGCGTAACCAGACTGTATGGTCCGATCGAGCGTGCGTGGATCTTGTCATCTACGAGGTGCGACAACTTCATCATATATATCGATCCAACCGTCACCTCTGACTTGAACCACTCACCACTTCGTCCGTCCCGCAGACGACACTTCCCGCCCGGTGTGAGGCCTGACAAACGCAGCAACTCCTCGGCGGCTGATCCTACGTCGGCTTCACTCTTCGGTCCCAGCAGCTTGGCTAGTGCGTTGAGATCGTTTGCCTTGAGAATCGCTTCATCCGCCATGCCCGACACTTTGGCGGCAGTCTTGAGGCCCGCCTTGATCGCCGACATCTCCTGGCTGGTAGTTTCATCCTGCTCAGCCTCCAACCGGGCCTGGTGATACTCCACCTGCAGATCGGCCTGCGTTCTGTACCGTCCAGCGATCTCCTTGGACACCTCCGTCAAGAAATCGCGCAGACCGTGATACAGGTCCCGACTGGTCTGCGACACGGCGCGACCCCCCAAACGATCCAGCCGAACATCCATCAAGCCGGGCTTGCCGCCATTAACGATCGGAAGGCTGGCTAGATCGGCAACCGCGGTGCGGACGACGTCCGTCGACAGATCCGGCGGAGCTCCTGAGAGCTTGAGAGCTCGAGCAGCCCATTTGAGGCTGGCAAGTGTCATTACAAGTCCCACCTCGTCTTCTCGGGCACCCTGGAACACAGGAGTCTCCGCCTTGAACCCAAGTATCGCGGCCGCCCATCCCAAGTGTGTCTCGAGGATCTGCCCCACATTCATCCGGCTCGGTACACCGAGGGGATTGAGGACGATGTCTACCGGAGCGCCGTCCGGTAGGAACGGCATGTCCTCCTCTGGTACGATCCGAGCGATGATACCCTTGTTCCCGTGGCGACCAGCCATCTTGTCGCCCACCGAGATCTTGCGCTTTTCTGCCAGGTAGACCTTGACCAACTGGATCACTCCAGGTGGCAGCTCGTCAGGCTGGAGAATCTTGTCGATCTGATCTTCCGCCTTTTCTTCCATCTTGAGCCGCTCGCTGTTGGCAGCGTCAACGGCACCCCGAACTCTCTCGTTCCGAGTCTTTGACGCTACCCGCAGGGTCTTGAGGTCGACCTCGGCGAAGTTCACATCGGCCAGCACGGTCTTGGTCAATTTGGTTCCCGATGTGAGGTACTCCTCGATCGACCCGTTCTTGAGCATCACGTGGACTTCCTGGTTCTCCAGAAGATCATGCAGCTCATCGAACAGGGCAGTGCTGACCCTGGCCTTTTCCTCATGCTCCAGCTGTCGCACCTCACCGATCCGCTCTCCGCGGTCTTTCTCGACTACCTGGTCCTCGATGCGGGAAAAGATCTTGACATCGATTACGACGCCCTCCATCCCGGGCGGCACTTTCAACGAGGAGTCCTTCACATCCTTGGCCTTCTCACCGAAGATCGCGGTCAGCAGCTTCTCCTCTGGCGACAGCTCCGTCTCGCCTTTTGGCGTGATCTTGCCAACCAGGATGTCGCCCGGCTTCACGTGAGCGCCGATCCGGACAATGCCGCGCTCGTCGAGGTCAACCAACGCTTCCTCCGAGACGTTGGGTATCTCCCGCGTGATCTCCTCTTGACCCCGCTTGGTGTCGCGGACGTGCAGCTCCAGTTCCTGGATGTGAATGGAGCTGAACGAATCGTCCTTCACCAGGCGCTCCGAGATTACGATTGCGTCCTCGAAGTTGTGACCGTACCAAGGCATGAACCCGACCAGGACATTTGACCCGAGGGCGAGTTCTCCGTGGTCCGTCGCGTGACCGTCAGCGATGGCCTGCCCGCCGAACACACGCTGACCGACGCTCACTAGTGGTCTCTGGTTTATGGCCGTGTCCTGGTTGGTACGCCAGAACTTCTTCAGACGGAAGCGGTCGTGCTGCATCAGTCGTGCAAGTGGTGCCGAGTCGTCGTTCTTGCGATCGATGCCCGTGTCGACGATTATCTCGTCGGCGGTCACCTTGCTGACGACGCCCTCGCGCGGTGCGACGGCAACCGAGCCAGAGTCCCCGGCCACCTTTCGCTCAAGACCAGTTCCAACAAGCGGCGCCTGCGGGAACAGCAATGGCACCGCCTGCCGCTGCATGTTGCTGCCCATCAGAGCCCGGTTTGCGTCGTCGTGTTCCAGGAACGGGATCAGTGCCGCTGCGACGGAAACCAGCTGTTCCGGCGCCACATCCATGTAGTCGATCTTCGCTGGCGCCAGCATAGGGTAGTCATCCCGCTTGCGGCACAACGCAACCTCATTGGCGAAGCGGCTTCTCTCGTCGAGGGGAGCGTTTGCCTGCGCGACCGCGAATTCCTCTTCCTCCGACGCCGAGAGCCACCGCAACTTATCCGTGACTGTCCCGTTGGAGACCTTGCGGTAAGGAGTCTCGATGAACCCGAGTTCATTCACGCGAGCAAAAGTCGACAGACTAGTAATGAGTCCGATGTTTGGTCCCTCAGGCGTCTCAATCGGACACATACGACCATACTGTGAGTAGTGTACGTCACGGACCTCGAAGCCGGCCCGCTCACGGGTCAATCCCCCGGGTCCCAACGCGCTGAGCCTTCTCTTATGCGTCAATTCGGCCAGCGGATTGGTTTGATCCATGAACTGCGACAGCTGTGAACTCCCAAAGAAGGCCTGGATCACGGCGCTCACAGTGCGCGCGTTCACAAGATCATCCAGAGTGATCTTCTCGGGATCACTGTTGATGCTCATCCGCTCCTTGATGAGCCGCGCCATGCGGGAGAGACCCACAGAGAACTGATTCGCAATCAGCTCGCCCACAGTACGCACCCGCCGATTTCCCAGATGGTCGATATCGTCAGTGAATCCTTGTCCCTCCGACAACTCGATCAAATACCGCACGATTGCGACGAAGTCTTCTTTCGTGAGGACCGTGTGATCCGTCGGTATGTTGACCTTTAGTCTTTGGTTGATCTTGTACCGGCCGACCCTACCCAAGTCGTACCGCTTCGGGTTGAAAAAGAGACGTTCCAGTGCCGCCCGAGCCGTCTCCAGATTGGGCGCTTCACCGGGGCGCAGTAGCGAATAGATCTGCTCCAGCGCTTCCGCTTCCGATTTCGTCGGGTCCTTTGCCAGAGTGTGCTTGACGACCTGTGATTCTGCCCTGAGAGACGAAGCGATTACATCAATCTTTACGACGCCTGCCTTGATCAGCCTCTTCCTGAGCGCAACGGTCAAGCCCTTGCCCGCCTCTGCCAAGACCTCGCCTGTCTCCGGGTCCGGCACATCAAACGCCAACACGTCGCGGTCGGCACGGTCGCGGACGGTCGTCGGTTGGTCATCGTCACGCAGGTCAATCGTCGTGTAACGTGCGAACACACGCAGCGATTTCACTCCAGCAGAGCGCAATTGGCTGAATCGCTCCTCCGTGAGCTCGTCGCCCTCTCGCACGAGCGGCTCGCCATCATCGTCTTCGGGGTCGGCAACCAGTTCCCCGATCAGTGCGCCGATCAGTTCACGCCGGACAGTGCGATTGTCGATGTTCTTCGTGAGGTCGGCGGATCTCATGGCGTAAAACAGCTCAAGAATGTCGGTGTTCGACCCGTATCCCAGCGCTCGCAGCAATGCCGTAGCCGGGAACTTCTTTTTCTTGTCGATGTGGACGTAGACAACGTCGTGAATATCGACGGTGAACTCGACCCAAGATCCCCGGAACGGGATGATACGCGCGCTGTAGAGGCGCTGCCCGTTAGGATGGATGTTTTCCTCGAACACTACGCCCGGCGAACGGTGCAACTGGGACACGACAACCCTCTCGGCGCCGTTGATCACGAACGTGCCGAGTGGAGTGAGTACAGGCAGTTCTCCGAGGTAGACTTCCTTCTCCAGGATGTTCTTCGGTCGCTGCACTCCGCCATCCAGGGTCTCGTTTACGACCAGCCTGAGAGTGGCTTTGAGGGATGCAGAGTAGGTCATGTCCCGCTCGATGCACTCCGGCACCGAGTACTTGGGCTCGCCTAGGGTGAACGACACAAATTCGAGCGAGTAGTTGCCGTTCACGTCGGTGATCGGGAACACCTCCCGAAACACCCTCTCCAACGCGATGTCGGCACGCTCCGCCCCTTCATCTGAGCGCAGCAACCCCTCAAACGACTTGGTCTGGATGTCCAGGAGATGGGGCATTTCCATGCCCGACTCCAACTTCCCGAACGAGATAACAGGAACGCCGTTCTTGGTCATGAACTTTCCTCACGCAACACAAATTGCCCCGCGCACCTCAACCCGGACGCGACCCGGATGAGGCAGCTCTCGGGGCTCGTAATACGAGCAGGGTTTTGGTCAGTCTGTAGATGCATTCCGCCTCAGCTGAAATGGGACCTAAGCATCCGACCGCCCACCCGGAGGGTGGGCGACTGCTAGGACCTACTTCAGCTCGACGGTCGCCCCCTGCTCTTCGAGCTTCTGCTTGACGGTTTCGGCCTCGTCTTTGCCAACGCCTTCCTTGACGTTGCTGGGTGCTGAGTCCACGAGATCCTTCGCTTCTTTCAGGCCGAGCGAAGTCACTTCGCGAACAGCCTTGATCACCTGTATCTTCTTAGATCCCGCATCCTTGAGCACGACGGTGAACTCCGTTTGCTCCTCAGTTCCACCAGCCGCGCCGGCATCCCCACCCGGTCCCGGGGCCGCGGCAACCGGCGCAGCGGCCACAGTCACGTTGAACTTCTCTTTGAACGCCTCGATCAGATCTGCTAGATCGATAACTGACATGTTACCGATCGCGTCGAGGATCTCATCTTTGCTGAGGGTCTTGGTTGCCATCTCGTCTCTCTCTTAAGCCAGAGGTTCAGCACTAGCGCGCTGGGTCCGTAGCGCATCCAGAGCGCCAACAAGTTCATATAGAAGGCCCCCGAGGGCGCCCACGAAGCCTTGCAGCGGGCCTTGCATCAGGCCAGCCACTTGGCCAAGCATTTGGTCGTGCGACGGCAAGGAAGCCAGTCGCTTGACCTCGGCGGGACCGACGCGCTCACCATCCAGCAGACCCGCTTTGACAGTCAGTGTCTTGTGCTCCTTCTGGAAATCCATTATCAGCTTCGCCGCCGCGACTGGATCGTCGCCCGTGAACACGAAACCGGTCGGACCCGCAAACTCTCCTTCCACACCTGACACCGAGGCTTCTTGCAGAGCGCGCAGCGCCAAAGTGTTCTTCACTACCACGTAATCCACGCCAAGAGAGCGCATTTTGCTGCGCAGCTCCGTCATCGGCTTGACTGCTATGCCCGTGAAGTCGGTCAAGTACATGTTCGGCGACTTGGTCAGCCGTTCCCTGAGTTGATCGACGACTGCGGCCTTCTGTGTGCGGTTCATCGGTACCCCGCAGTATTCACTCGGACACCGGGTCCCATGGTGCTGGACACGGTGACCGATTTCACATAGGTCCCCTTAGCAGCAGCCGGTTTGGCACGGACCACGGAGTCCATGAACGCATTAAGGTTCTCATTCAGCTTTTCCTGAGGGAACGAGACCTTGCCCACCGGTGCGTGCAGGTTGCCGGTCTTGTCCACCCGAAACTCGATCTTACCTGCTTTCACGTCTTGCACGGCCCGATCCACGTCCATGGTGACCGTCCCCGACTTCGGATTGGGCATCAGACCCCTCGGGCCCAGGATGCGGCCCAGCTGGCCCACCTGCGCCATCATGTCGGGCGTCGCAATTACGACGTCGCACTCCAGCCACCCCGACTTGATCTTCTCGACGTACTCCGGCCCGACAAAATCAGCCGATGCGGCCTCGGCCTCCTTCATCTTGTCACCCTGAGCGATCACCAGCACGCGGACCGACTTCCCAGTTCCGTGCGGTAGCACCACTGTGCCACGCACGATTTGATCCGCATGGCGGGGATCCACACCGAGGTGCACCGAAACCTCAACCGTCTCGTCGAACTTGGCAAAAGCCGCAGAGCGTACGGTTTCGAGTGCGTCCACCGGCTCGTACAACCGCGCGCGGTCCACGGTGGCCTGAGCTGCCTGATACTTCTTGCCAACCCTGGTCATCAGTCCTTCACCTCGATTCCCATCGACCGCGCCGTGCCACTGACTATCTTCATCGCGGCATCCATGTCGGCTGCGTTGAGGTCGGGCATCTTGACCTCCGCGATCTTGCGAACCTGTTCTGGCGTAACACTGCCCACCTTCTCTCGATTCGGTGTCGCAGATCCCTTCTCTAGGCCCGCCTCCTTGCGGAGTAGGACTGCAGCTGGTGGGGTCTTCGTGATGAAGGAGAACGAGCGATCTTGATAGATCGTGATCTCCACCGGAATGATCGTGCCGGCCTGACTCTGCGTGCGAGCATTGTACTGCTTGCAGAAGTCCATGATGTTGACGCCATGTGGGCCCAACGCAGTTCCGACGGGCGGGGCCGGCGTAGCCTGGCCTGCAGCAATCTGCAGCTTGACTAGTGCTACTGCTCTTTTAGCCATCTTACTCCTCACGCCGGGTCGACACCCGGCTCCCACGTTTCCCCGTGGTCAGGTGTGGCGCTAATGCGCCCGTAACTGCAAGTAGTCCAGCTCGACCGTCGTGGGTCGACCGAACAAGCTCACTGAGACTCGGACCTTCCCCTTCTCAGGCATTACTTCTTCTACCGTGCCGCTGAAATCTGAGAACGGACCTTCAGTTATCTCCACAACCTGTCCAACTAGGAAAGGAATCTCTTCTCTTGGCTCCTTTTCCTCGGTCTCGTCCTCTATGCCAAGTAGCCGATTGACTTCCTCCTGCCGCAGCGGCTGAGGAGTCCAACCCTGTCCCACGAACTTGATCACTCCCTGAATATTGTTGATCGCATGGATCGTCTGTTGATTCAGCACCATTTCGATCAAGACATATCCCGGGAAGACTTTTCGCTCGACATTCACCTTCTTCCCGTTCTTGATCTCCACCACCTGCTGGATCGGCACCAACGCCTGACGGATCAGGCGTTCCTCCTCCGGCGTGGGATCGGCCTGGATGTGCCTATCGATCAGCGACTGCACCTTGTTCTCATGCCCCGCGGTCGTCTGGATCGCGAACCACTTGTGCTCAAGCGCAGTCACCGTCACCCGCCGAATGCCCGTCCGAGGAAATCGATCAGTATCTTTGAGAACAGCAGATCCATGAGACCAATTATCACGCCCACAACTGTCACGAACACGATTATCACTCCCGTCGACTTACGGAGATCATCCCACGAGGGCCACGAGACCTTACGCAACTCCACACGCACATCGTGGAGGTACGCCGCAGACCTTTGAGCAAACGCCAAAACCGGGTCACGCCAGATTGCGACGGCACCGGCTGCGACCAGCAACACCACGCTCGCGATGATCAATCCGAAGCTCACGGCTACTTGGTCTCCTTGTGGAGCTTGTGCGTCCCACAACGCGGACAGAACTTGCGCCACTCCTGCCGTTCAGGGTGTTTTCTTCTGTTCTTGGTCGTGAAGTAGTTCCGACTCTTGCAGTCGGTGCACTCCATGATGACCTTGTCTCGTGCCATATCGATCCTCTGTTACCGATCAGGCAGAGCGGCAGAGACCCCTAAACGTCTCCTCCCGCCCCTTATGGTCTCTACTCTAGGATACTGGTGACGACGCCGGCTCCGACGGTTCGACCACCCTCTCGAATGGCAAACCGCAACCCCTCCTCCATCGCGATCGGCGTGATCAACTCAATCAACATCTTCGTG
>JBDHHP010000083.1:0-16849 GCA_039589275.1 Gemmatimonadota bacterium
CCAATCCTAGGCTGCGGGGCATGATCTCGGGACTAAAGCTCTCAGATTCGGTCGATTCCTTAGCCCTGTTGTATCTGGCGACCATCCAAGCGGTAGCGCACGGCACGCGTCACATACTGGAAGAGATGAACCGTGCGGGCTACGACATCCACACGCTGATTGCGTGCGGCGGTGACACCAAGAACCCCGTCTTCGTGCGCGAACACGCGGATGTAACGGGCTGTCGTATCGCACTGCCTAAGGAGCCGGAAGCGGTGCTCCTGGGCTCCGCCATGATGGGTGCAGTTGCCTCCGGAGACAACGCGACGTTGCTAGCCGCCATGGGTGCCATGAGTGCAGCACGCGGAATCGTCGAACCGGCGGGCGGTGAGATTGCCCAGTATCACGATCGCAAGCACCAGGTGTTCCACCGCATGTACGAGGATCAGCTGGCGTATGGGCGGCTCATGGAGTGAGGCCGAGCACGCCGGGGCCCGCCGATCCTTGAGTAATCACCTCTTCACCGCGAGCTATCAGGCCTCACTTCCTGACCCCACAGCCTCGGGTCGTTACCCATGTTCCTGCGCCACTCGTCACGCCACCGGTGGATGTCGAGATGACGTATGAACGGTCTCGGTGCTCTTGCCTCGCGGTTCGGCAATGGCGGGAACGGCTTGTGCGGACCGCTCTGATACCAGTATGCCACAGTCGCCATGTCGAGCGTCAGGTTGTTGTTGTGACCGTGCTCTATGGAGAAGCGTAGCGACTCGTCGAAATAGAGCGGGTCGCTTACATGGAAACGATATACGTGAGTTCGGCCCAGCCAACCGATGTCGTTGTTGACCCTTCCGTAGCCGTAGTATGGGTGACTGAAGAGAGCGTTGGGCGACCATGAGGTGTTGAAGTAATCCTCCGTTCCGGTGCCGTGCAGCGAGGGTGGCCACCGCTCCCCATCAATGAAGATCATGTCGTCGCCCTCGCCGTACCACATAGGGCTGGGGGAGTGGACGAAGTAGTTCACTCCGACGAAGTGTCCTTTGCCTTCGAGGTCGGCGATCAGGTAGTTGGCGTCGCCCGTGGTGTTGTTGGCCTGCGGCCCCAGTAAAGCCCACTCGTTCTCGCCTTCGGGCAGTGCCTCCGTCAGCTCGTGGTTGTACCAGGCATGAAACCGTGCCATGTCCTCAGGCAGCTTATCGAGCTCGACGTAGTCTATGTAGTAGTAAAAGGCGTCGATGTCGCGCCCGGTGTCGTTCTCCACCTCGATACGCGCGCCGTCGGAGAATGGCATGACGAAGTAACTGACTAGACCGCGCCCATCTCGCGGTCCGGCGGCGAGCGGCAGCGACGCGAAGTTGTAGCTCTCGTCCCAGCCCTGGCCGAAAAACGGTCCAATCGGCGCCTCCACACTCGGAGCTGGCTGGCCGTCCCAATACATGCGCAGGATTATGTCGTTGCGGCTCAATGCGGGTGGCGGTGGTGCAATCGTGATCCAGATGTGGTTGATCATTCCGGCGCCTTCGACCTGGAACAACGTGCGTCGCTGACCGTCGGGAATGTGTTCGAAGCGGTCGTTGTTGCCACCCGTGCGGTCAAAGCTACTGATTCGCTTGCTGCGCACGTCCTTCTTGGCACGTGCCAGATCGAACAGAGTTCCGTCGACGCCCTGGGCCTGAGCGGCGAACGGGACAGCAAGCCAGGCTGCAGCTAGGCCAATCGCCATCTGTCTGTTCATCGTTTGATTCCTTTCTCTGGTTGGGACCTCAATAGCGCGAGTAACGGCTTAACGGCGCGAGCGCTCTAACCAAACGCCACATCCTATCCTATACTTGTGCGCTGATGACTCCCGCGCCAGTTGGTTGATTGCGCGGCATCACGGATCAGCCCGAGCCCATGTAGCGCTGGGAGGTTGCGATGAGTAGATGGAACAATGTGGTGGCAGCCTGCTGTAGTACCGCCGGCGTGCTATTGAGCTGCACGGCCGGTGACGAGCGAATCGATTCACTCCATAGTGACGCTGTCGTGTGGGACACTCACAACGACCTCTCCTATCGAGTCCTCTATGAGGGGCTGGACATCGGCCAGCGTCTGCCCGGCGGGCATGTGGATATTCCGCGGCTCCAAGAAGGAGGTGTCGATGTGCAGACGGTCGCACTGTACATCGAGAACTTCCTGTACCCTCATCCTGGCGAATGCGTGCGCCAGACCCGGGAACTGCTATCGGCGATGCGCGGTGCGATCGAACAGAACTCCGATCGCGTCGAACTGGCGCGCACCGGCGCGGACGTTGAGCGAATTGTGGCCGCTGGGAAGATCGCCATGCCTCTTGCCATCGAAGGAGGACACGCGATCGAGAACAGCCTCGAACGACTGCGCGAGTTCCATGAGCTGGGTGTGTCATCGATGACGTTGACCCACAACGTGTCGCACGACTGGGCCGACTCGGGAGCGGACGAGCCGCGCTGGGGCGGACTCAACGAACTAGGGCGAGACGTGGTGCGCGAGATGAACCAGTTGGGGATGGTGATCGACATCTCTCACGTATCGGATGAGGCATTCTTCGATGTACTGGAAGTGACCGAGGAGCCCGTGATCGCATCCCATTCAGGCTGCCGAGCCCTCAACCCCCATCGCCGCAACATGAGCGACGACATGTTGCGTGCGCTCGGGGAGAACAATGGCGTCATCGGGATCGTGTTCGTACTGAATTACCTGACGCCCGAGTATGCCGAGGCAATGAGTGAGTTGCAGGCGGTGGCTAGGCCCTGGTTCCAGCAGGTTCCTGAGGTCGAGGACCTGGACCTACGCGTCGCGCTGCAGCATCTGAATCAGAGCCGTGGCTGGCCGCTGGAGAACCGACCCACCATCGAGGATGTGCTGGATCACATCGATCACGCAGTCGAGGTTGCAGGAGTGGATCACGTAGGCCTGGGTGCAGACATGTATCCCCGCACTCCCTCACCGGTCGGCATACGTGGCGTCCACGACTATCCCAACATCACTCGGGGTCTGAAGCAAAGAGGTTACAGTGACGAGGACGTCAACAAGATCATGGGAGGGAACTTCTTGCGCGTGTGGAAGCAAGTCACCGATCCCACGTGAGCGCAACGAGCCCTCCGGTTCACCATGGCTACCACGATTACTGGCGTAGACGTCTCGGACATTCGCTTCCCAACTTCGAGTGGTCGACACGGGTCGGATGCCATGCACAAGGATCCGGACTACTCGGCAGCGTACGTCATCCTGCGCACCGACCATCCGGACCAAATCGAGGGCCACGGGCTCGGCTTCACGATCGGACGTGGGAACGAGCTGTGCGTCGCGGCAGTTCGATCTTTGGCGCCACTCGTACGCGGACTCACCCTGGAGGAGATCCGGCGGGACATGGCGGGGTTCTATCGCCGGCTCGCGAGCGAGTCGCAACTCAGGTGGGTGGGGCCGGAGAAAGGTGTGATCCACCTCGCCACCGCCGCTGTGGTGAACGCCGCATGGGATCTCTACGCTAAGGCCGAGGGCAAGCCGGTGTGGCAGCTTCTGGCGGACATGACTCCGGAGCAATTGGTTGCCTGCGTCGACTTTCGTTACATCACCGATGCGATCACGCCGGATCAGGCGTTGCACATGCTCCACACGCACGCCTCCACGCGCGCCGAGCGGCAAGCGGAACTGCTGCGTGACGGCTACCCAGCCTACACCACGTCTGCCGGTTGGTTGGGATACTCGGACGAGGAGATACGCAGTCTCTGTCGCCAAGGTATCGCAGCTGGTTGGTCCCACTTCAAGATCAAGGTGGGGACGGATCGTGAGGATGATCAGCGGCGTTGTGCCCTTGTGAGGGCGGAGATCGGGCACGAACGCAAACTCATGTTGGATGCCAATCAGGTGTGGGATGTCGACGAGGCAATAGCCCGAATGCGCGAGTTGGCTCGCTTCGATCCGTTGTGGATTGAGGAGCCAACCAGTCCGGATGACGTGTTGGGTCACGCGACTATCGCGCAGGCAGTAGCACCCATCGGCGTTGCCACGGGCGAGCAGTGCCAGAACCGCGTTCTCTTCAAGCAGTTCTTGCAGGCGGGCGCGATGAGCTACTGCCAGATCGATGCCTGCCGACTCGGTGGGGTGAACGAAGTGCTTGCCGTGTTGCTGATGGCGGCGAAGTTCGGGGTCCCGGTGTGTCCGCACGCCGGCGGGGTCGGGCTGTGCGAGCACGTGCAGCACCTTGCGATCTTCGACTACCTGTGCGTGAGCGCCTCGCTAGAGAATCGCATCGTAGAATACGTGGATCACCTGCACGAGCACTTCTTAGATCCAGTAATAATGCGGAATGGGCACTACACGGTCCCAACGGCACCGGGCTACAGCATTACTATGAAGCCCCAGTCCCTCCGCGATTACGAATACCCTGACGGCGCCGCTTGGGGACGCGATAGTGCTTCGGGTTCGGGCTAGGAGCTGCTGTCTCCCTCAACAGGTCCGCCTCTAATCTTGAAGGAATACGCGTACTTGCAGGGTCGCGAGCTTTCGTCCTGTAGCTCCTCGGGCAGAGTGATGGTCAGGCCGTCGGCATCGTCGAAAGACCAGGACAGCGGTCGACCATAACCGAGCAGCTGGATTTCCGAACTGGCCTGGGGTCGCACGTGGTGCAAATTGAGTTGACGGCCAGGCCAACCGAGGCTCACGGCATAAATGTGGCCGCCTGCATTGGTGTATCTGACTGACTCGCCATCATCGTAGTGTTCCCACAGCCTGCTTCCATAGATGGCCTCCCCGTTGATGTCCATCCACTCTCCCATCTCGGCCAGCCGTTCTACGCTTGCCGACGGGATCAGTCCCTCCGCCGTGGGTCCTACGTTAAGCAGGTAGTTGCCCCCCTTGGCCGCGATGTCGACGAGGTTTTGAATCAGAGTCTCGGCGGACTTCCAATTGTCGTCTGTCGACTTGAAGCCCCAGGTGTCGTTCATCGTCATGCAGGATTCCCAGTCGAATGTCGAGGTCCCTTCGAGGATCTCCTGCTCCGGCGTCCCGAAGTCGCCCGCGTATCGTTGGTCGGTCCGCATCATGCCCTGCATGCCTCGCCGCCCTTTGTCCACTCTGTTGTTGACCAGGATATCCGGCTTCATGGACCGTACAAGGTTGTACATGTCGAGCCCCATCTCGTGGGTCCATTCCGGGATCCACTCGCCGTCAAACCACAGTACGGCTGGGTCGTAATTGGTCACCAACTCCCTGACCTGGGGTTTGAGGTAGTCCTCGACGTAGCGCGGGAAGCTGGAGTTGCTCTTCTCGCTGGTGTTGTAAGTCGGGAAGTGGGGGGCCTGCGCGTCGGGGTGGTGCCAGTCCATGATGGAGTGGTAGAACCCCAGCCGAATGCCTTCCCTTGCGGCGGCGTTGGCCAACTCTTGCAGGATGTCGCGCCCGAATGGTGCTGCATCGACGATGTCGTAGTCCGACACGTCCGAGTCCCATAGGCCAAATCCGTCATGGTGTTTCGACGTGATTATGATGTACTTCATTCCCGCAGCTTTGGCGATGCGCACCCATTCGTCAGCATCGAACTGTATCGGGTTGAACTGCGTGGCAAAGGTCTCGTAGTCGGCAACAGGGATCTGAGCGGTGTTCATGATCCACTCGCCGATGCCTTGCACTGGTTCACCCCGGTGTACTCCCGCCGGTACCGCATATGGGCCCCAGTGGATGAACATCCCGAAGCGCGCGTCCCGCCACCACTCCATGCGGGCGTCGAATTGGGCGTCCGTTTCGTTGAGAAAGTCGGGTGAAGGTGCTGCACAACCACTAAGCAGTACGCAAGTGAAAAGCAGCGCGGACGGCACCCCAAGGCTCGGCTTTTTCATTGTATTGAGTCTCCCTGATTCGGCTGCGACACAGATGCTTGAATCTGGATTGCGGTGCATCTACCACGCAAGTCGGAGGCGATGTTCACAGTGACGGGTGCCATAAGCCTCTCCCCGTTAGCGGTCAATTGCTCGAGATGTAGATTACCACGCCGAGTCCTGGTGCGTCGCGATGAGTGGCCGAGATCCTCGACGCACGCGATATCCGGGAGGCAAGGTGAACAGCGACGTGTTTCGACTGGACGGCAAACGTGCCGTTATAACCGGCGGCGCCAGTGGCATAGGCAGGGCCATCGCGTTGACCTTCGGAGCCCGCGGGGCGGCAGTCCACGTTCTCGATCTGGATGCCGCGGGCGCGGAGATTGTGGCTAGGCAAATTGTCGATGAGGGTGGTGCTGCTTTCGCTGATTGTTGCGACGTAGCGAACGAGACGGAGGTGGAGCGTGCCTTTGCCGAGGTTGTGAGCTACGGGCCCATCGATTGTCTCATCAACAACGCTGGCATCGCGCATGTTGGGAGCCTGGAGCAGACGGCGGGAGACGAGTTTGACCACATATTTCAGGTGAACGTGAAAGGCGTATACCACTGCATGCGGGCCTGCATTGGTGGCATGAAGGATCGGGGCAGAGGGGTGATCGTGAACATGGCCTCGGTGGCAGCATCGGTAGGTATTGCAGATCGATTCGCCTACTCCATGTCCAAGGGAGCGGTGCTCGCCATGACCTACTCTGCGGCCAAGGACTATGCGTCGCACAACATCCGCATCGTCTCCATATCTCCAGCCCGGGTGCATACTCCCTTCGTCGACGGGTTCCTGCGCGAGAACTACCCGGGGCGAGAGCAAGAGATGTTCGATAAGCTGTCCGCAACCCAGCCGATCGGCCGGATGGGAACACCGCAGGAGGTTGCGAACCTGGCTCTCTACCTCTGCTCGGACGAGGCCGCTTTCGCCACCGGGATGGATTACCCCATCGACGGTGGCTTCCTGAAACTCAACAACTGATCGCGGGGGTTTGGTGAGGCTGATTCGTTTTGGTGAGTCCGGCCGCGAACGCCCAGGCGTGTTGGCTCCGGATGATCGACGCATCGACGTGACTGCTTTCGCGGAAGACTGGAACGAGGAGTTCTTCTCCCAGGATGGCCTATCCCGGCTCGCAGCCTGGCTTCCGGGGAATATCGAACACTGTCCAGTCGTGGGTAGCGATGTGCGACTCGGTCCATGTGTTAGCCGGCCCTCCAAGATCGTATGCATCGGTCTCAACTATGCGGGCCACGTGCGGGAGACCGGTGCGGATATGCCTACTGAGCCCGTCGTGTTCTTCAAGTCCACCACCTCGTTCTGCGGGCCCGATGACGACCTGCTCATCCCGCCGGGCTCCGAGAAGACGGACTGGGAGGTGGAGCTTGCCGTAGTTGTGGGAAGGCGCGCGAGCTACGTGTCGCAGGAGAGCGCCATGGAGTACGTTGCCGGCTATGCACTCCACAACGACTACAGCGAGCGGCACTGGCAGCTGGAGCGGGGCGGGCAGTGGGTCAAGGGAAAGAGCTTCGATTCCTTCGCTCCCTTCGGACCCTTCCTCGCGACTAAAGAGGAGATCCCCGATCCTCACACTCTGGGGCTCTGGCTCTCGGTGAACGGCGAGCGACGGCAGGAGAGCAGCACCTCCGACATGATCTTCAAGGTTCCCACTCTGGTGAGCTATCTGAGCCGGTTCATGACACTTCTGCCGGGAGACATCATCTCCACCGGCACTCCCTTCGGAGTGGGTCTCGGACTCGACCCACCGCGCTACCTCAGTCCGGGCGATGTCGTGGAGCTGGGGATCGACGGCTTGGGTGTTGCCCGGCAGAGGGCAGTGGCATTCGAGAGCCTGGGAGACCAAGCGTCCTGATGTACGTCGACGCCCACCAGCACTTCTGGCACTACGATCCGGTCCGGGACAACTGGATCACCGAGGAGATGTCGACCCTCAAGCGCGACTTCCTGCCCGACGACCTGAGACCGTTCCTGGAGACGCATGGCATCGGCGGCACAGTGGCGGTACAGGCAGACCAATCCGAGGACGAGACACATTTTCTGCTGCAACAGGCGGCTAGACATCCGTTTGTCTTGGGAGTCGTCGGATGGGTGGACCTTGTTGCGCCGATGCTCGAAGACCGATTAGAGCACTTCTCGCGGTTCCCGCGTTTCTGTGGTGTGAGACACATCGCCCAGACGGAAGCGGATGACTTTCTGGCGCGAGATGACGTAGCGTGCGGGGTCGCACAGTTGAAGGAGCACGACCTCACCTACGACATCCTCGTGTATCCTCGACAGCTGCCAGCCGCCATCTCGTTGGTCGAGAGGCTACCGGACTCGCCATTCGCGGTAGATCATTTGGCCAAACCCCTGATCCGGGAAGGTGAGTCGGAGCCGTGGGCGACCCATATGAGAGAGCTGGCCCAGCACCCGAACGTGTGGTGCAAGGTTTCCGGATTGGTGACCGAGGCACATTGGCAGCGCTGGCGGCAAGAGGACGTCCGCCCATATCTGGACATCGTGTTCGACGCCTTCGGAACCGACCGCCTGATGTTTGGCTCCGATTGGCCCGTGTGTCTCTTGGCCGCGAGCTACCGGGAAGTGTGGGAGCTGGTGGATGGGTACGCGTGTCAACTTTCCGCGGACGAGCGCGTCAAGCTGTTCGGAGGCAACGCAGCCAGCTTCTACGGCTTGACAGTCTGACTCCTACGGACGGAGAGTGAGATGGATCTGGTGCTTGGGGAGAAGATCGTGGTCGTGACGGGAGGGGCGAAAGGGATCGGCGAGGCTATCGTTCGAGCCCTCGCTGCCGAAGGTGCAGTTCCGGTCATCGTGGACCGGGATGAAACTGCAGGTTGCCAGCTACGTGATGAAATTGGTGCGGATGGGTCTCGCTGCGAGCTGATCGTGCGCGACCTGGCCGAGGCTGACGCATGTCGACCAACCGTGGAAGAGGTGACGCGGGTGGCGGGAAGGATTGATGCACTAGTGAACAACGCGGGTGTGAACGACAATGTCGGTATCGAGGATGGGACTGCCGAGGATTTCCTGGCCTCGTTGCGCCGCAGCCTCGTGCACTACTTCGAAATGACGCATTTCGCGTTTCCGTTCCTGAAAGAAGCCGGGGGCGCCATCGTGAACGTATCCTCAAAGGTGGCGTTGACGGGACAGGGCGGAACGTCTGGGTACGCCGCCGCCAAGGGGGGCATCCTCGCGCTCACTCGGGAATGGGCGGTTGACCTCCATCGCTACGGCGTCCGTGTGAACGCCGTTGTCCCTGGCGACGTCATGACACCTCTCTACCGGCAATGGCTCGACACGTTCCCGGATCCCGAGGCGAAGCTCGCTGGCATTGTGGAGAAGATTCCCCTTGGAAAGCGGATGACCAAGCTGGAAGAAGTCGCCGCCACCGTAGTCTTCCTGCTGTCTCCGCTGTCGGGCCACATAACCGGCCAGCATGTGGTCGTGGATGGCGGATACGTCCACCTGGACCGGTCCATAACGTGAGCCATATCTGAGGTTCCCAACAGACCAACATGTAAGCGCTTGGAGTGTGTCATGCTAAAGGACGGAATCCTCAACCCTCACGTTCTCTCGCTCATCGCCCGGGTACGACACACCAACACCCTCGTCATTGCCGATAGGGGGTTTCCCTTCTGGCCGCAACTGGAGACGGTCGATATCTCGTTGGTTGACGACGTACCCACTGTCCGGCAGGTGCTGATGGCTCTCAGAGGGATTTTCGACTGGGGCACGGCCTTCATGGCGGAAGAGTTCAAGGCCGAGAATAGCGAAGCCACGCAACGCTCATACGCCGAGCTGGTGGCTCCCGTCCAAGTCCAGTTCGAGCCCCATATTGAGTTCAAGAAGCGCGTTCCGCAGGCCGTTGGACTGATCCGCACAGGTGACACCACCCAGTATGGCAACATCATCGTCGAATCGGCCTGACCCCGAGTTGGCCCAGCCCGCCATGAAAGGGACGAAGAGCTCGACGAGACTCGTACCGGCACACTTCCTTTTCCCGTTTATTCTGGTCACCGTCCTGTTCCCCCTCTGGGGCTTCGCGAACGACGTAACCAATCCCATGGTGAAAGCGTTCTCACGGATCCTCCAGATGAGCAACTTCGAGGGGTCGCTGGTGCAGTTCGCGTTCTACGGCGGCTACTTCGCGATGGCGTTTCCGGCAGCGCTCTTCATCAAGCGCTACTCCTACAAGGCCGGAATCCTGGTGGGGTTGGGGCTCTACTCCATGGGCGCGCTCCTGTTCATTCCAGGCAGCATGATGATGGTGTATTGGCCCTTCCTCGTGGCCTACTTCATCCTCACCTGCGGGCTCTCGTTCCTCGAGACCAGTGCAAACCCCTACATCTTAGCTATGGGTCCCGAGGAGACCTCAACGCGGCGGTTGAACCTGGCCCAATCCTTCAACCCTATGGGGTCTCTGCTTGGGATGTTTGTTGCCCAACAGTTCATCCTGGCCCGGCTCGATCCGGCGACCGCGGCAGAGCGGGGCGCCTTGGACGCCACGCACCTGGCGGCGCTTACAGCCCGCGACCTGGCAGTGGTGCGGGTTCCCTATATCGGCATTGCCTTGGTCGTCGCCGTGGTCTTCGCCGCCATCGCCATTACGCGGATGCCGTCGCACGGAGAGGAAGGTAAATCCCTGAATGTAGGCCCCACCTTCCGCCGCCTGTTGCGCAACAAGCGATACGTGGAGGGAGTCGTTGCACAGTTCTTCTACGTCGGTGCCCAGATCATGTGCTGGACCTTCATTATCCACTACGCGACATTGGAGCTGGGCTTGAGTGAGGTTGCAGCGCAGGGCTACAACATGGTGGCCATGGTCATTTTCGTGACCAGCCGGTTTATCTGCACCTTCCTGCTCAAATACGTGAGTCCCGGCGGCCTGTTGCTTACCCTAGCCATGGGTGGAGCAGCGCTGACCCTTGCAGCAATCTTCCTACCGGGGATGGTGGGACTCTATTGCTTGGTGGGGATCTCCGCTTGCATGTCGCTCATGTTTCCTACGATCTACGGAATTGCCTTGAAGGGGGTGGGAGAGGACGCCAAGCTGGGGGCTGCCGGCCTCATAATGGCGATCCTCGGCGGGTCAGTGATGCCGCCGGTTCAGGGCGCTATCATTGACCTCCAGACGGTCAGCCTCGGCGCCTTCTCGTTCCCTGCGGTCCGAGCATCTTTCGGGCTTCCGCTCATCTGCTTCGTGGTGATCGCACTCTATGGTTGGCGCTCAAAGGCGGCGCGCCGGGCCGTCTTGGAATGAGGAACGTATGAGATCTCTTCCGTTCGCTGCAACACTGATTGCCCTGACTGTCGGGATATCGCTTGTCGCCGCACCGGATGGTGTTCGCGCGCAGGCATCGCGCCAAGAAGCCTCCGCGTGGGTGGAGCAGACCTTGGCAGGTCTCACGCTGGAACAGAAGATCGGCCAGTTGATCTGTTCTGATATCACAGGCGACTACGTGGCCGAAGAAGATCCTCGAATGCAACGTTGGCTGCGATTAGCGGGTGAACACGGCCTGGGGATGTTCGTTCTCTACGGTGGTACACCTCGTGACGTAGCTCATCTGTTGAATCGCCTACAGCGCGTGGCCGATATCCCGATCCTCATGGCCGCCGACTTCGAGGGCGGGCCAGGTCAGCAGGTAAATGGCGCAACAGAGTACCCGGCCAATATGGCTTTCGCAGCAGTCGGGTCAGAGGAGCTGGTCTATCGAGCGACCTCCGCTGCGGCGGTCGAAGGTAGGGCTATGGGGATTCACCTGACCTACACGCCGGTCGTCGATATCTCTCTGCGACCGGAGAACCCGGCCGAAAGCGTGCGCTCGTTCGGCGGCAACGTCGATCTGCTAAGTCGGATGGTTGGGACATACGTCAGGGGATACCATGACAACGGCATGCTGACATCGGCCAAGCACTTCCCGGGACGCGGTGACGTTGAGCCGATGCCAGGTAACGCTCCGTTCATGTGGAATAGCAAGCCCGCCGACGCAGTGGCTGCTCGAGAATTCGCAGCGTTCAAACACGCTATCGATGCCGGCGTCGACTTCGTCATGAGTGAGCACGTCGCGGTCCCTGCAGTCACGGGCGGATCGGACTTGCCCGCCAGCGTGGAACGAGAACTCGCTACAGGATGGCTACGCGACAGCTTGGGGTTTGCTGGCATCCTGACCACCGATGACCTGTGGTACGATCACGTCGTAGCACGCTTCGGCGCTGAGGAGGTTGCGGTTCGAGCGTTCGAGGCGGGACACGACATCATTCTGAAGCCGAGTGATCCGGTCGCGACCATCGATGCGCTGGTGGCCGCTGTGAGATCGGGTCGCATCAGTCAGCAACGAGTCGACACTGCGGCGCGCAAGCTCTTGACACTGAAAGCTCAACTCAATCTGCACAACGAGCGCTTCGTAGAAGAATCCCGGGTGGGCGAATTCGTTGGCACGGCGTCGCATTGGGCGATTGCACAGGAAGTAGCGGACCGATCGCTGACGCTACTCAAGGGTGAAGCGATGCTGCCGGTGGCGCCTGAGAGGATCGCGCGGGCGGTGAACATCAATGTCCAGAAGAGCGACGTCGACCCGTCTCCTCCGGCACTCACGGCGAGACTGTCGGCCGCGTACCCAGCCATTCAGAGTTTCACGCTGCGCCCCGAACTGGATCCGGCGGTCTACGAGACCGCCTGGCGCGAGGTCGTCGAATCGGATTTGGTTTTCCTGTCGTTGTTCGTTCAGCGTGACAAGTACGGTGACGCGACTCCACTGAGGGAAAGCGACGTAGCGTTCATGCGGAGAGTGATAGCCGCAAAGCCCGGTGGGGTCGTGGCGATGGCCTACGGGAATCCTCACTTGATCCGAGAGATCCCTGACGTCTCCGCTTTTCTGGTCGGCTACGGAGAAAGGGGTTGGTTCGGTAACCAAGCAGTCTACTTCGAATCGTTCATCAGGGTGCTCACAGGTGAGATCGCTCCCAAGGGCAGACTCCCGGTGACGGTAAGTGACGAGTACCCACTGGGTAGTGGGGTGCGTCATTGAATTGGCGTGGAGGACCAATCAGTGTGACGTGACACCTATTAGCCGGGTATGATCTACGGACATGCGAGATTCGTATTCAATGATGGAGGTTTTCGCGTGACCCGTCGTGCGTTGGCTGTGCTAGGAATCGTGCTCGGATGTACCTCGACGACGGAACCGGAGTTCGCCGCGACTCCTGAACTCGGCCAGCCATTTGAACTGAGAGTCGGAGAACAAGCGAGCGTGGCCGACGCCGGTCTTCTGGTGTACTTCGTCGAGGTCTCCGAGGACTCTCGGTGTCCGAGCAACGCGTTGATCCTGTGTGTGTGGGAAGGGAATGGCGCCGTCGTGGTTGAGGCGACACCAGTCGATGGCGTCGCCCGGATGGATACACTGCACACCACCCTCGATCCGAAGACAATCGACGTTGGTACATTCGTGCTGGAACTGGAGCAACTCGACCCTTACCCGGAAGATGTGACGCCGATCCCGGTCGCTGAGTACGTTGCCCGCTTCGTAGTCAGCAGCGGGGATTAGCCCTACCCAATCAACCTCTCTATCACTCGCACCAGGTAGTTCGGCCCTGCCCCAGCCGTCAGCCCGCTCACCGCTCAGGTCTTGGCCTGTCCGGATTCTGTACCCAGAGCACGTTGATGATCTTCCACTCGCCGTTCACCTCCGCCACCTGGATGTGGTCGATGTACATGGCGGAGGTGACCTTCGCTGACGCGATGTTGTGGGAAACATCGTAGATGTCCACTTCGATGTTTCTCTCGGCTTCATCCAACTTGCCCAAACCAGCTCTGGTTCCCTCGACGAGATTGGATACGCCCATCTTGTACAGGAACGGCTCGCCGGTTTGACGGTTTTGGGTCAGCAAGACCTTGTTCAGTTCCGGATGCAGCGCGCGCTCCATGCGATCGGCGTCACCTGAATAGGCACCTTCGATGTAGTCGCGTGCGGTCGCCTCCACGGCCGCTCTCGCTGCGTCCGGATCCTCTTGGGCGCCTTCCTCGCCGCGATTGGGCGACCACAGCACGTTCACTATCCGCCACACGCCGTTGATCTTTGCGAGCTGCAACATGTCGTACCACTGGGCTCCGATGGCACGAGCAGCCGCTATGTCGTTCCCGATGTCGAACACGGTTACATCCACGCTCTTGTCGACGTCCGCCATCTGTTCGGATGCTCCACGCACCCACTCTACGAGGGTCGTGTGGGTGTTGTAGCTCAAGCGCTGTCGGCCGGTCTGGCGCTGGGTGCCCACGACCACCTTGTTGAGTTCCTCGTGGACTCCCCGGGCAACCCGGTCGGCGTCGGCCATCAACGCGCCCTCCATGTAGTTCATGGCCGCCTGGATGACACCCTCCTTGTCACTAATAGGCGGCGCATTTGTCTGTGCCACCGCGGCGCTCGCCGTCGCTGCCATCAGGATGGTGGGTAACAGTCCCTTCATTTCAACGACTCCTTTCCTGCCTCGGCTACTTGGCCTGCTATGTATACGTAAAATATGTATACAAGAGAGCTATTACACAAAATGTACCGATCGAGGACCGCCCGCACTCGTGCGGTAAGCGATTGACTGTGAGAGATTTACGGTTCTGCCACGCGGGTGGTTTCAAGCGGCCGACTGAGCGCGGGTGGGACTGCGCTGCCGGTATCTCCGAAGTGTTCGAGGACAGCGCGGGAGAGAATACGGCTGGGGTTGGGGAGTTTCCAGCGCGGCACGCTGTTCCTCGATCTGGTTAGTTGGACGTTTGGCAAGCATCTTATGCCAAAGTCGACCTCGGAGATCACCCACATGGCCGATAACCTCGACCGCCTCAAGAGCGCGCTGACAGATCGCTACTTGGTGGAGCGCGAACTGGGTGCCGGTGGAATGGCTACCGTCTACCTCGCTGAGGATCTCAAGCATCGTCGTCCGGTTGCAGTCAAGGTTCTCAAGCCGGAATTGTCTGCGGCGCTCGGCCCGGACCGGTTCCTGCGCGAGATCGAGATACTGGCCGGCCTAGACCACCCCCACATACTGCCACTGTACGACTCGGGCGAGGCCGATGGATTCCTCTACTACGTCATGCCCTACGTGGAAGGGGAGTCTCTGCGCGACAGGCTGGACCGCGAGAAGCAGCTGCCAATCGATGATGCGGCGCAAATCGCACTCGAGGTGGCGGACGCTCTTTCCCACGCGCACAGCCATGACGTAATCCACAGGGACATCAAGCCGGAGAACGTGATGTTGGCCGGCGGCCACGCCCGTGTGGCCGACTTCGGGATCGCGCGGGCCATAACGGAGGCGGGCGGCGGGCGCCTGACTGAGACGGGCCTGGCTGTTGGGACGCCGGCTTACATGAGCCCGGAGCAAGCTTCGGGAGATCGCGATATCGATGGCCGCAGCGATCTGTACAGCCTAGGTTGTGTCCTCTTCGAGATGCTGGCAGGCGAACCGCCCTTCACCGGGCCCACGGTTGAGAGCATCGTACGTCAGCACCTCACGTCCGAACCGCCATCTATCACTACATTGCGTCCCGCTGTTCCGGCGGAAGTTGCTGCCACCCTGATGCGCGTGTTGGCCAAGACGCCGGCCGACCGTTTCAGTCCAGCTGCACAGTTCGCGGAGGCGTTGAGACACGGTACGCTCTCGACATCCCCCCAGGTGACCGCGACACCCGTGGCATCGATCCTCCATCCAGCTAAGGCCGGTGCGCTGTTCGGTATCGCTGCCGTAGCAACGCTGGCTCTCGTCTACGCCTTGGAGGTCCTCGTCGGACTACCCGATTGGGTGTTGTTGGTGTCGGCTTTGCTACTGCTGGTTGGTCTGCCGATGGTCGTGTCGACGAGCATCGTAGAGCAGCATCGGGCTGGAGGATCGCCGCAAAGGACAGGTGTATCGCGTTGGCTGACCTGGCGTAGAACGCTGATTGGCGGGCTCCTGGGTTTCGGCGGTCTCACGTTGATCACCGTCTCTTACATGGGTATGCGCGCGATGGGAATCGGTCCGGTGGGGACTCTCATTGCCACGGGCGCCATTGACGAACGCGAACGACTCATTCTGGCTGACTTCGAGAACCGCACCCCTGACTCCACTCACGGAGCGACGGTTACCGAACTCATTCGCATCGGGCTATCTCAATCAATGGCGGTGTCTGTGCTCGATCCGATGCACGTAGGTCGGATCCTGCAGCTGATGGAACGAGATCCTTCACAGGGATTGTCCGAGACCCTGGCATTCGAGGCTGCTGAGCGCGAGGGTATCAAGGCAGTGGTCGCGGGCGAGATCGCGTCGGTGGGGACAGGCTATTCCATCGCGGCGCGGCTGGTATCGGTCGACGGCGAGGTGCTCACCGCGCAGCAGGAAGCGGCGCCGGACGACAACCAGATCGTTGCCGCCGTTGATCGTCTGTCGCTCAAACTACGGGAGAGGTTCGGCGAGAGTCTCAGGAGCATTCGACGCACTGAGCCACTCGAGCAGGTGACGACGGGATCGCAGGGTGCGCTGCGGCTCTTCTCCCAGGGGTTGAGGGCTTGGAACCAAGGCGACATCACACGGGCCATGCAGCTCCTGGAGGAAGCGATCGCTCTCGATACGACCTTCGCCATGGCGTATCGCAAGCTGGCAATCACGCTGCAGAACCAACTGGAGCGACGTTCCCGGGCGGTTGAAGCTGCGACCAAGGCTTTCGAAAACCGTGACCGCCTCACGGAGCGCGAACGGTACCTGGTCACTGCCGCCTATCACTCCGTAGTAACCGGCGACCGCGACCAGATGATCAGCGCCTACCGCACGGTGCTCGATCTGCATCCCCACGATCACTATGCCTTGAACAACCTCGGCGTGATCTACGGGGATCTGCGTGATTATCCCAGGGCAGCTGAGTACTATCGGCGGGCATTGGAAGTCGACGGCACTACCCGGCTCCACTACTCCAATTTGGCCATTGTATTGGGGAGTCAGGGTGAGTTCGATTCCGCCCAAG
>JBDHHP010000084.1:0-16973 GCA_039589275.1 Gemmatimonadota bacterium
GCATCCCGCATGCCCTGCTCCAGAAGGACTGCGGCGAGCCGCATGTTGGGACCGAAGCTGTTGAGCTGCGGCGACCCGGGGCAACGCGCGGCAGCATGGAGATGGACTTTCGCTTGTGACACCCTGCCTCTGCGCGCCGCGCATAGACCTAGGATGATGTTGCCATGGTGGATGCCGTTGCCACAATTCCAGTCGCCCCGATATTGGTCCGCCAGTTCGAGCAACTCTCGAGCGCGTGCCTCGGCGGCTTCAACGTCATCCCGATTTAGCGCTCGCTCCGCCGCCTCGCGCAGGCCCAGGAACCGCGCGTAGGAATTGCCGGTGATGAGGCCGGCGGCGTAGGCACCCATCCCGAGCACCCGATTGAACAGCCTGGCCGCTCCCAGATTCTTGTCTCCGCGTCCTGGCATAGTCCGGGACCTCCGCTTCCAATTCCGTCAGTACGGCCCCGCCTCCCCAAGTGCACAGCTAAGACGTCCTGTACACCTCCAGCTCCTCGACCATTGCGTCAGGGCTGCCACTCAACACGAAATCGCGCAGGTCACAGAGGTGCGCGTGTACGGTTTCCGACCCGACTCCGGGTACTCCGTAGGTCGTGTAACACGCTGCTACGCTTTCCGCCTTCAGCCGAGTGCGTTGATCCGGCCCGTATACTATGGACGATACGACCCCGCTCCCATCGGAGATCCGCATGTCACCGGCTTTGCAGACCTGCTCCGCGCCGTTGAGCAAGGTGTATCGTTCGCTGCCGTCGGCGACCGCGGCTTCGAGCGGCACCTCCAGCGCATCGGCGTCGTGGCCCGCCGTAAGCAACTGGTTCTTCAACTCCGCCATGAACATCGCTTGCACAAGCGTCCCCACGCGCGGCAGCGATTTGCCCTTCAACACGACTGATTCGAGTTGGAGACGCACGTGATAGCTTTTCTTGAACCTGCGGTAGTAGGCCTCGTAAGCCGCTACCGCGGGCAGGCCCTTCAAGGCGGCCCTGTCCATACCCGACAGACTCGACCGCAGAGTGTGCATCAGTTCGCTAGCCCGTTGATCCAACTCCGCATGACCATCCAGGTTAGCGACGCCTCGCACGATGAGCACACCGATGCTGGCGTCGGGGTACTCGCCCTCAATCGTCGAAGACACGCGCATGGTCGCACCCATTCCGTCACCCCCGTTAAGGCTCGCGTCGATGCCCACACACGCCGCAGGATCTGGCCTCCGGTGACATGAGCGGTTTGCCACAGTTGCTGCACTCCGGTCCGTACAACGCCACGCGATGGTGCATTATCACGGTTGGATCAGGCTCGAAGACGCCCGTGATGTCTTGGTATTCGTGCCGCACTGGCTGGAGCAACAATTCCGTTGGTACCGTTTCCTTGGTGAGGTCATGCCGCCGGCGGTAGAGCGCCACGGCTCGAGTTGCCTCAGCATAGATCTCAGCAACCCTGGCAAACTCCTGCTCGTCTAGCATGGGCACCTCGCGATCACAGCGCCAGCAGTACATGATCTTCAAGGCACTCCTCCTTCACGGCCCTGGCGTGGCACCGTCTCAAACACCGGCCTGCCGTCGAGGTCCAGCACTCTGAGCACCTCGCCACCGACCTCGTAGTAACCTTCTGCGATCCAACCATGCAGCCCGCGATCTATGCGACTTGGCACGCGAGTCGAAGGCACACGAATCCACCAGCGGCTCACGAACCATGGTCCGCCGAAGATCTGTTGGAACTCCACCCTTCCCTGCGACCTCTGCTCGTAGACTGGCGGGCTCACGCCGGTATAACGCAGGTCGAGCCACCTCACCTCGGAGGCCGCCTCATCGAGCCAGAACACCCCACGCACGTCGCTCGATCCGCCGCCACTCACCGGCTCGAACTCCAAGCCAATGAGGTCTTCCCGATCATCATCTCTCGTCAGGTTGAAGCAGTGTTGGTTGAGGAACAGGTCCGAGAAGAAGGTCTTGGCATCCGGAGCATAGAACGTCACCGAGTCTCGGCTCACGTATGCATATCCATGCTCCCGAAAATAGTCAGCCGGCACGCTGCGGTACGGCGGCCGCGGTAAGTCAGTCTGTTGACTCTCGGCCTCCTGCGTAACCTGCATCGCATCATTCATGCGACGCTCATAGCTGCGCGTGTCATACCTGAACAGCATCTCCGATTCTGTCCAGGCGACGGCAGCAAGGAGCTTGCGAGCCTCTTCCCAAACCGCTGCAGTCGCCAATCCCTGCGCACCATACACTCGGCATTCCTTACTGTCGTCTTCCACTGTAAGCGTATCGAGGCGCACCACTACTGGAACCACGGCGATTCGAACCTCGCGGATCTGGTCTTGACGCAGCGTGAACGGTTCGGTGAGGGCACTCTTGAAACCGATTCTCTCGGAACGCAGTTGATAGGAGCCAGGGCCAGGAGCGCCCATTGAAAAGCCGCCGTCTTCTCGAGAGATGGTTCTCACTACTTCGACACCGCGATCGTCCAGCAAGACGATGAACGCCAGCCCAATACCCGCACCCACCGCCTGGTCGACTAGACGACCGCGTACAACCTGTGCACTGAGCGATCCCGTCACCATACAGGCCAGGACGGCAGCGGTGCTGAAAGCAGGACCGCAGCGCCGTCCGGTACCCGCGAGGCATGATGGGATCATCTCCCCTGCCATTTGGCGATCCTAGATCTGCCGGCCGACGTCAGTGCTCGCTTTTGGTCTCTCTTCATACTCTTGATGTACTCCACTCTGCGAAAACGCAGCGCTGACCAGTCTTCTCAATGGCTACCTGGCGTACACCTTCAAAGCCGGCGTCCCCCAAATGCTCCCAGCCGGAATCCCTATTGAAATCACACTGGTATCGCTTAGAGGTTCCCTTGGGGAGGCTATCCACACCACAGCGTCACCCTTTGCCTGCACCTCGAGCCGATTTGCGAGCTTGGCGATCTGAGATCGCCGAGTCACGAAAGCCAGCACATATGAAAAACTCGCCTTGGTGGTTACTCTGCGCCGCACCGTAACCGTGTTACCCAGAGTGTCAATCGCCCGTTCGAAGCTCGGCGGTCAGCCATTCAGCACGATATCCCTTCGAGGTAGCCTTCCAAACTATGCACTCTCGCCACCACCAGCACCAGCGGGTTCCTAGGCTTCAGACTTCCAGCCCGGACAGCGAGGCAGTGTCCCGGAGTTGACGTGGCGCCTCGACTGTGCTTCAATTCTGCCCTGAAGATGAAACTCCGTCGAACCGCCTGACACAGAAGAGGGACACAGCAATGACCATTCGTCTGGGTGACGAAGCACCGAACTTCGTAGCCGATACGACCGCCGGTCGGATCAACTTCCATGATTGGAAGAGCGACAGCTGGGCTGTGCTGTTTTCACATCCTGCTGACTTCACACCTGTTTGCACTACCGAGCTGGGTGCTGCCGCCGGTCTCAAGGGCGAATTCGAGAAGCGGAACACCAAGGTCATCGGACTGAGCGTAGACCCGCTGGACTCACACCAAGCCTGGCTACCTGACGTCAAAGATGTGACCGGTAACACCGTGGATTTTCCCGTGATAGCTGACCCCGACAAGACGGTCGCCCAGATGTACGACATGATGCACCCGAGTGCGAGCGCTACCTTCACCGTTCGCTCCGTGTTCATCATCGGACCGGACCATAAAGTGAAGCTCACGTTCACGTATCCAGCGGCTATCGGACGCAACTTCGACGAGTTGCTTCGCGTGCTGGATGCGTTGCAGCTGGCAGAAAAGCACCCAGTTGCGACTCCAGCCAACTGGCGAGTTGGAGACGACGTAATTGTAGCGCTCGGGATGTCGGATGAGGATGCTAAGAAGAAGTTCCCCGACTACGTGGCCAAAAAGCCCTATCTCAGGGTGACAGAACAGCCAGACAAGTAGCTCGCGAGCGGAGACAATAGAAATCGGCCCACCGGAGCGTTCAGCGCACCGGTGGGCCGTTGCTTGCGCTCTGGCGTTCTTCCACCGTCCCGCTCCCGAGGTATCTTTCACTCCAACGATTCCCGCCTAAACACACAAAGAGCCACAGATCATGTCCTACAAACTTCTACAATTCGAGGTCCGAGACCGCGTGGCGTTTGTCACCATCAATCGCCCGGACAAGATGAACGCTTTGAATGACGGGGTGCTGGAAGAACTGAGCCTTGCAGTCGACGAGATCGCCTGCAGGGAAGACATTGCCGGGGCGATCATAACGGGTGCTGGCCCGAAGGCGTTCGTAGCAGGAGCCGACATAGCCGAACTCGCTGAGCTGGGACCGTTCGAGGGTAAGGACCAGGCACTGCAGGGTCAGGCCGTGTTCCGGCAGATCGAAACCTGCGGCAAGCCGGTGATTGCGGCAGTGAACGGCTTTGCCCTTGGGGGCGGATGCGAGCTGGCCATGGCATGTCACCTTCGGATCGCAAGCGAGAAGGCTCGATTCGGTCAGCCCGAGGTGAAACTCGGCCTGGCGCCCGGCTACGGCGGGACACAGAGGCTACCACGACTCGTCGGGAAGGGCCGAGCACTGGATCTCATCATCACCGCCAGGATGGTCGACGCGCAGGAAGCACTCCAGATGGGATTGGTGAACAAGGTGGTGGCACCAGACCAGGTCCTCGACGAGGCGGAGAAGACGGTTCGCGGGATCATAGCGATGGGTCCGCTGGCAGTGCGCCTAGCAATTGAGGCAGTGGACGTCGGCGCCGACATGTCACTGGAGGAGGGTCTGCTGCTCGAAGCCAACCACTTTGGGCTGCTGAATGCCACGGACGACAAGAAGGAGGGTACAGCAGCGTTTCTGGCAAAGCGGGATCCGGAGTTCAAAGGACAGTGAGGCCGACGGCCAACTCGTTCACCGTAGAGTCGCCCGTTACGACTTTGGCCGTTGCGGTAGAGAACGGAGTGGTAACGAGCATTCTCCTAGGCCAACAGGGGCAGCGAGAGCCAAAGGGGCGCCTGGAGCGCCAGGTCGCGAGTGAGCTGCAGCAATACCTGAGCGGAAGGCGCAGGGAGTTCACGTTCCCTGTAGGCGCCGAGGGCACCGAATTCCAGCGTCGTGTGTGGCGCCGGCTGCAACAGATCCCCTATGGGAGGACAGTCACGTATGGCGAGCTGGCAAGGTACATAGGCAACCCCAAAGCATCTCGCGCCGTGGGTACCGCCAACGGCCGCAACCCTGTCCCCATCGTGATTCCCTGTCACCGAGTAGTAGCCACTGGTGGTAAGCTCGGAGGGTACGGCGGAGGCCTGGAGTTGAAGCGGAGATTACTGGAGTTAGAGAGCAAGCACTCATCTCCCTTGACGCTTCCCGGCCAGCAAGTGGGGTTGGAGGTGGTGGGGTGAGGCTGGCGTCCCTCACGATGCGCAATTTCCGCAATCTGGCGTCGATCGATGTGGAGATTCCGCCGAGCGGGGTCGTTATCATAGGCGACAACGGGCAAGGTAAGACCAACTTCCTGGAGGCCATCTACTACTTGGTGTTGTTCCGTTCGCTGCGCGGAGCGAAGGACCGTGACCTCGTTCGATTTGGCGAAGCAGGGTTCTTCATCGCAGGTGATGCGAGTCCGCGTGTGACGGTTGGGTATGAGACCCAGGGCAGGCGTAAGAAGGTCACAGCAGACGGCCAGGAGATGAAGAAGCTCGCCGAGGTGGTCGGCCTAGTATCAGCGGTAGTGCTGGCCCCAGCCGATCGGGCTCTAGTCGACGGCGGACCGGCCGGTAGACGCCGCTACATGGATGTACTGCTCTCCTTGTCCTCGGCCGCGTACCTGAAGACGCTGTCCGAGTGGCGCGCCATCATGAGGCAGAGAAACGCTGCTCTGAAGCGGGGCAACAGAGCCGAGGCTCAGGCCTTCGACGTCGCTCTTGCGGCTGTCTCGCATCGGATAGCCACTGCTCGAAACGACTGGGTCAGCGATTCGCGCACCCGCTTCGCGGAGTTGAGTGCTGCCATGGGGGAGAAGGTGAAGCCGGGCATCTCGTATTACTCGAGGCACTGGATTCCATTCGAGGGACCCGACGGTCTGGAGAGAGTGCTGGCGGCCAAGATCGAACGGGACTTGAGGCGCGGGACCACCACAGTGGGGCCCCACCGCGACGATCTAATTCTCACGCTGAGGGGAAAGGACATCCGCAAGTTTGGCTCGGCTGGACAGCAGCGAACCGCTGCTATAGGACTGAGACTGCTGGAAGCGAGTGCATTAGAGACGTCTCACGCCACACAGCCAATCGCCTTGTTTGACGACGTCTTCGCCGAACTGGATCAGGAAAGGCAGGAGCGTTTGCTGGCCCTGATCAGGGAGTCACTGCCCGGCCAGGCGATCATCACCGCTCCGCGCGACGCCGAAGTACCGGCAGCACTGTTTGACCGTCCGCGTTGGAACATGAGTGGAGGTCGGATTGAACAGAGCTGACGGGAAAAAGAACCGAGCGGTGCCGATCGGCGAAGCACTCGACAAGTACTTTGAGCGCCACGGCATCAAGCGGCGTATGAAGCAAGCGAGCGTCGTACCTGAATGGGCTGAGCTAGTGGGGCCTCAGATAGCCGACGTCACGCACCCACACGAGGTGCTGCGTGACGGAACCCTGATCGTGAGTGTCAAATCGGCGGCCTGGATGCAGGAGTTACAGCTCATGTCTCCCGAGATCATCCGGCAACTGGGCAGACGGGGCAAAGGCATCAGGAGAATATTGTGGAGGGCCGAGTAGGAGCGGTCCGCGGTGTCCCTCAGATGTCCAGGTTCTTGACGAACTTCGCGTGATTCTTGATGAACTCACGTCGGGGCTCCACCTCATCGCCCATCAGGTCCTCGAATAGGCGGGACGCCATAGAGGCATCCTCCAGTTCGACCTGATGTATGGTGCGGACGGCCGGATCCATGGTAGTATGCCAGAGCTGCTCCGGATTCATCTCACCCAAGCCCTTGTAACGCTGGATCGAGACATTTCCTCGGCTCCCATTCTGGAGCCGCTTCACGTACTCGTCACGCTCCGCTTCATCGTAAGCGTAGAACTCCTCCTTGCCCTTCGCCAGACGGTAGAGCGGCGGTTGTGCGATGTACACGTAACCCGCTTCGATGAGTTGCCGCATCTGGCTATAGAAGAACGTTAGCAGCAGTGTCCGGATGTGCGCGCCGTCCACATCTGCGTCGGTCATGATGATGATCTTGTGGTAGCGCGCCTCGTCCAGCTTGAAGTCATCCTGTCCCACTCCAGTACCGATCGCCGTGACCAACCTGCGGATCTCCTCGTTGGCCAGGATCCTGTCAACACGTGCCTTCTGAACATTGAGGATCTTGCCGCGGAGCGGCAGAATGGCCTGGAATTGTCGGTCACGCCCCTGCTTGGCTGAACCGCCTGCACTATCTCCCTCTACTATGTAGAGCTCACACAACGCTGGGTCGGACAGCGAGCAGTCGGCGAGCTTGCCGGGCAGAATCCCGCTTTCCAGCGCGCTCTTCTTGCGAACCAATTCGCGTGCCTTGCGCGCAGCATCACGAGCTCTCGCTGCGCTCAGAGCTTTGTCGATGATTGCTCGGGTGGCTGACGGAGTTTCGAGCAAGAAGCTGGAGAGGTGCTCGTACACCACGGTCTTCAGCACACCCTCGACCTCGGAGTTGCCCAGTTTGGTCTTGGTCTGACCTTCGAACTGCGGTTCTCTGACCTTGACGTGGAGCACCGCCGTCAAGCCTTCACGTACGTCGTCGCCGCTCAACGTGAAGTCCACTTTTTTCAAAAGGCCTTTGGTCTTGGCCGTCTCGTTGATGGCCCGAGTCAGTGCGGCCTTGAAGCCAGTGAGGTGTGTACCACCTTCATGTGTGTTGATGTTATTCACGAATGAAAACACGTTCTCGGAATACCCGTCACTGTACTGCATTGCGAGATCGATCTCCACTTCGTCCTTTACGGTGGTGAAGTGGATCATCTTGTTGTGTAGTGGTTTCCGGCTGCCCCGAAGGTACTCGACAAACTCGGAGATGCCCTTCTTGTAGAGGAACAGATCCGACCGTTCCAGGCCTTCCCGTTTGTCGGTGATTGTCAGCGTGACGCCCGAGTTCAGGAACGCCAACTCTCGCAGCCTGTTGGCTATGGTGTCGTAATCGTAGCTCAGCTCCGTGAAGATGTCGGGATCAGGCTTGAAAGTGACGCGAGTCCCCGTGCTCTTCGCCTCACCAGTGATCGTGAGGTCCTGGACGGTGCGACCCCGCTCAAAGGCCATGTGATGTTCGTTGCTGTCCCGCCTCACCCAAGCGTCGAGCCTCTCCGAAAGTGCGTTCACTACGGAGACGCCGACTCCATGAAGCCCGCCAGACACCTTGTATGTGCTCTTGTCGAACTTGCCGCCAGCATGGAGCGTCGTCATCGCCACTTCGAGGCCGGGCTTCCCCTCGGTCTTGTGAAGATCCACCGGGATGCCGCGTCCGTTGTCGGCGACGGTGATCGCGTTGTCGCTGTTGATGGTGACACCAATCCGATCGCAGAAGCCAGCCATGGCCTCGTCAATCGAGTTGTCCACGACCTCGTACACTAGGTGGTGAAGACCACGAGTGGCAGTCGACCCGATGTACATGCTCGGCCGTCTACGAACGGCCTCGAGGCCTTTCAAAACTTGAATCGAGTCCGAGCTATAGCTCTTGTGCTTCTTTGCGGCGGTCATAGTCCTCGGGAGCGCTGGAACGTAAAAAGGGGCCACCCGGTGACCCCTTATGAGGTCCGATTAATATACTCACCTGGAGGGGGTAAATCAACGGATATGGCGGCAGTTAAGCGATTGTGGGATATGGGGTTAGGGCGGCGGAGCGGCAGCCAAGCATTGACCATCTACCACTTCCGCGCAACATCGTGAAGATGCCTCGGATGATTGAGTCGCCCCTTGACACATAGTTTTATTGCTATTATGCTATCTTCATGACTAACAAAGCCACCAAGCAACCCATGCTTCGGGGCATCGACCCGGAGGCGCTTTCCCGGGCGGCCGACGCCATCAAACTCCTGGGTCACCCGGAAAGGCTCAAGATCCTGGAGTGTCTGGAATGCGGCGAAGCTACCGTTTCGGATATGCAGGAGGCACTCGAGTTACCCCAGGCCATCGTGTCGCAGCATCTGGCAAAGATGCGGGGTCATGGGATCGTCGCTGCGGAGCGAGACGGGGTACACGTTTACTACAGAGTTGTCGAACCCAAAGTAAGACACATACTGGAGTGCATCCGAAAATGCGACGTTTGACCGCGGCATGTTCTGGCGCTGGCGCTAACGCGTTCTTTTTTAGGGGCTCAAACATATGATTATAGCTATCAGTCTATTACTGACAGTGCACCCGATAGCGAGCGCCACCCCGAGTGACACGGTCTACCTGTCACTCGCGGCAGCCCTGGAGAGGGCGCAACAGGATAATCCGACCTTGCGGGCAGAGAGAGCCGAAGCTCGGATGGCAGCTCAGGGGGTCCTCGACGCCAGCCGCGCCTTCCTACCCAACGTCCGCCTGGAAATGCAGGGGCTCCGCACCAACGATCCAGTCGCTGTGTTTGGGCTCAAGCTGCGGCAGGAGAACTTCGCGATGGAGGACTTCGACGTCGCGGCTCTCAACCAGCCGAACGCGTACTCCGGTTGGAATTCGACGGCCACTGTCGAGTTACCCATTCTCGCTCCCGAGGGGCTGTACGGCTTTGCAGCAGCGCGTCGAGGCGCCGCCGCAAGGCAGGCCGCGGCCGACCGCTACGCCGGCGCCGTGAACTTCATGGTGACCAGGGCATACTGGGACGCCCAGCTCGCCGCGCGGAAGGTAGAGACGCTCGAGGTAGCGCTGGAGGCCGCACGGGGTCACGCCGCCCAGGCCCAAGCACTCCAGGAACAGGGCATTGTAACCGGTCTCGACGCTCGCCTGGCGCGCATCGGCGCAGCCGCGGTGGAGACGCAGCTGCTTGGGACCCGCGCCGAGGCCGCCAACGCCTTGTCCGCCTTGAAGGCAATGGTAGCAGTCGATGACATGCAGTCCATCTTCCTCACCGACTCGCTCAACACAACTGCCACATCCTCGGCAGCGTGCACAGCCCGCGACGCCGCCTGTCGCCTTGGTAACCGCGGCGACCTGACAGCGTACAAGCTGGGCAGTGACGCCACCGCATCGATGGTCCGCAGCGCCTGGTCCAAGAACCTGCCGGCGATCGCCCTATTCGGGAACCTGGGCCAATTCGGTCGCGACGCTCCTTTGGGCGAGGGCGGCAGCAACTGGACCGTCGGAATCGGTCTGCGCTGGAATCTGTTCCCCGGCCTTGCCGGTGTTGGGGCCGTGAAGAAGGCAAAAGCTGAACATCACGCTGCGCAGGCTCGGTACGAGGCTGCGGAACGTCAGGCTGAAGTCGAAGCGCAGAGCGCGCGCCGGATGATTGAGGCTGCCAGTGAGGGTGTCGCGGTCACCGCAGCCGCCGATCGCGAAGCTCAGGAAGCCCTCGAGCAAGCCCGATTGCGCTATCGCACCGGCACATCCTCGATCACGGAGCTTCTCGACGTACAAGTAGCCGCCACCGAAGCGACCCTGAGACTACACTCCGCCCGCCGCAACCTCTACGTGGCCCGGGCGGCATTGGACTTCGCATACGGAGTTAACGACAGATGATGAAGCGGATCGCAGTTTCTTTGCTCACGCTCAGCTTGGCCGCTTGCGGTCGCGAGTCACCGGACCAGGCAACGCCGGCGGAGTTGAGCCTCAACACCATCACAGTGCAGGCCGAGTCGCTTTCGGCTGTCATGCCGGTGGAGGGCAGCGTCGAGGCTCGCCGTCGCGCATCGTTGTCGACGCGCATGATGGCCCGCGTGACGGACATTCCAGTGGAAGTCGGTGACCGGGTGCGCGCTGGCCAGACGCTAATACGCCTCGGTACCGATGACATTGCGGCCAACCGCGCCAAAGCCGAAGCGGCGGTGGGCGCGGCTACCGCCGCACGCGATGAGGCGGCACGACACGCTGCCCGAATGGACACCCTCATAGCGCAAGACGTTGTGGCCAGGGTTCAGCGCGACCAGGCTCGCCTGCAACTGACCCAAGCCGAGTCTGGGCTGGCGATGGCGCAGGCAACGTTGAGCGAAGTGGAAACCGCGAATCGCTACGCCTCCATCAGAGCGCCTTTTGACGGTGCCGTGGTTCTACGCCACATAAACGAGGGTGACCTCGCAGCGCCCGGCATGCCGCTCTTGGTGGTCGACGCGGACGGACCCAGGGAAGCCGTACTTGCAGTTCCCACTAGCGTTGCCAAGCAGTTGCATGTCGGCGCGGAAATAAGCGTCACGACCAAGGATGGCTTGAGCACGTTCGGCAAGGTGAGAGCAGTGGCGTCTGGCGCGGATCCCATGACCCGAACCGTACAGGTCCGCGCTGCCCTCCCCTCCGATTGGCCTACCGGAATCGCCGTCACGGCGCTAGTGCCGTCGGGCACCAGGATCGGCGTGGCGATTCCGCAACGCGCTGTTGTGCGGCGCGGTCAACTGACTGGCGTACGGGTGCTCACACCTGCTGGAGAGGTGATTCGCTGGGTGCGGTTAGGTCGCACTGTCGCGCCGCTCATCCGCGGCGAGGATAGAGCCGAGCCCCGAGTGGAAGTCCTCAGTGGCCTCGAACCCGGTGAGAGGGTGGTCCAATGAAGACCGGTTTCTCCGGAGCAGTGGCCCAGCGGTTCTTGAACTCCAAGCTGACGCCACTCCTGATCGGTGCTTCGCTTGCAGCGGGCGTGGGTGGGCTACTCACAACACCCCGGGAAGAAGAACCTCAAATCCGCGTGCCGATGATCGATGTCGCGGTGGGCCTCCCCGGGGCCAGCCCGCGTGAGGTCGAGCAACGCATCGTTGAGCCGATCGAGCGTGCTATCTGGGAAATCCCAGACGTCGAGTACGTATATAGCGCAGCCCAGTCCGATGGCGCGATGATAACTGCGCGCTATGAAGTCGGCACCGATCCCGATATCGCGCTGGCGCGCCTCCACGGCAAGCTGTTCGGCAACATGGCACAGTCACCGCCGGGTGCGACACCGCCGCTGGTGACGCTCCACGGCATCAACGAGGTCCCAATCCTGACACTCACGCTCTCAGGTGGATCCGATGCCGGAGACGGATACCTACTGCGGCAGCAGGCGGCTGAGCTAGCTGCCGAACTGAAGCGCATTCCAGACGTGGCAGAGACGTGGGTGATCGGCGGCGCACCGCGAGAGGTCAAGGTCACACTCGACCCTCAAGCGCTTGCCGCCCGAGGGCTGTCTGCAGCTGCAATCATGCACATGCTGGGCACCAACAACGCCGAGTTGCCGGCCGGGGATATCCTCGCCGGGAACCGCAGCATACCGGTCAGGGTCGGTCACCTGCTGCGGGATGTGGATCAGGTACGCGGCGTTGTCATTGGTGTGATCAACGATCGGCCAATACTGCTGCGCGACGTCGCGACGGTCGAGGATGGTCCGGCGGAACCAACTAGCTACGTGAGCTTCCTCGAAGGTGGTGCGACCGGAATGGACTTCGAGCCAGCGGTCACTATCGCGATCGCAAAGCGTGAAGGCAAAAACGCGGCCACCATAGCGCACAGCGTGATGCACCGAGTCGACGAGCTACGCGGTCGCGTGATCTCAGACGACGTCCGCACGACTGTGACGCGCGACTATGGCGAGACCGCGACCGAGAAGTCGCAGGAGCTGCTGTTCCACATCTTCATCGCAACAATAGGCGTCGTGGTACTGGTGTGGTTGACCTTGGGATGGCGTGAAGCCCTGGTCGTCTTGGTGGCGGTACCGGTGACCCTAGCTCTAACCCTCATGGTGTACCGCCTGTACGGCTACACGCTGAACCGGATCACCCTGTTCGCGCTCGTATTCGCTATCGGGATCTTGGTAGACGACGCCATCGTGGTGGTCGAGAACATCGCTCGTCACGTGGGACTCAGGAGGCGCGATGCCGACGAGGCCGCGGTCCTGGCGGTCGATGAGGTCGGCAACCCCACGATCCTGGCAACCATCGCCGTCATCGCTGCAATCCTTCCGATGGCATTCGTTTCGGGACTCATGGGCCCTTACATGCGTCCTATCCCGGTGGGCGCTTCGGTGGCAATGATCTTCTCGCTGGCCGTCGCATTCATAGTGACTCCGTACCTGGCAATCAGATTGCTGAAGCGACACAAGGCGGATGGTGACAGGTTTCCGCCAGGGCCGGCGGCGGATTCCGATGATGAACCGCTCCCAACCGGCAAGGTAGCCAGCTGGTACAAACGCACCCTGGAGCAATTGTTGGGTGATACCAAGCGCCGCATGCTGACATACGGCACAATGGTCGCGCTCTTGGTTCTGTCTGTCCTGCTAATTCCTCTCAAGTTGGTGACGGTCAAGATGCTGCCGTTCGACAACAAGAGCGAGTTCCAGGTGATCGTCGACATGCCGGAGGGAACGTCGCTGGAGCGTACTGCAGAAGTGGCACAGTCACTCGCATTGACCGTGGCCCGGGATGAGGCCGTGCACGACGTTCAGAGCTACGCTGGTACCGCGGCGCCGTTCAACTTCAACGGCCTGGTGCGGCACTACTTCCTACGCCGAGGCCCGACCGTTGCAGATGTGCAGGTAAACCTGCTGCCCAAGCACGAGCGCTCGGAGCAGAGTCACGACATCGCTCTCAGGCTGCGGCCGGCCATCGACTCGGTCGCCCGGGCATACGGTGCGGCGGTCAAGGTCGCTGAGATACCGCCGGGCCCACCGGTCTTGGCGACCCTCGTAGCAGAGATCTACGGCCCGACTTACGAGGAGCAGATCCACGCAGCCAGCAAGGTGCGAGACGTGTTCGCGTCCGTAGACGGTGTGGTCGACGTCGACTGGACCGTAACGTCGCCACACACCGAGCTCAAGGCAGCCGTCTCGCAGGCCGAAGCGGTTCGAGCCGGAACCAACCCACAGGAAATAGCACAGACGATTGCCGCAGCAATGGGCGGCGCAACGGTGGGCCTGCTGCACGATGATGCAGCCGCCGAACCGGTTGCCATCCGCGTACAGTTGGCCGACTCTACGGCCGGTTCGATTGGGGATCTCGCAAGTCTGCCAGTGTCGACACCGCGCGGGGCGAGACGACTCGGCACCCTGGCCTCAATCGAAAGCACGTTAGCTCCCACGGTCATACACCATAAGAACCTACGCCCAGTGGTGTACGTAACAGGCGACGTGGCGGGTCGCCTCGAAGCACCCGCGTACGCAATGCTCGAAATGAGCCGCCCCCTGAGAGAGGCGGACGAGGACATGGAGGTGTACTGGTCCGCGTCACCCACACTCACCGAGGAAACCTTCATGGTCTGGGACGGTGAGTGGGACATCACCCTAGACGTATTCCGCGATCTCGGTATCGCATTCGCGGCCGTGTTGGTGCTGATCTATGTGTTAGTGGTAGCGTGGTTCCAGTCGTTCACCATACCGCTCGTGATCATGGCCCCGATACCGCTCACGTTGATCGGGATTCTCCCGGCCCATGCACTCACCGGCGCGTTCTTCACAGCCACCTCGATGATCGGAATGATCGCGCTCGCCGGCATCATCGTACGCAACTCGATTCTGCTAGTCGATTTCGTGAAGCTCGGACTCGAGCGGGGGCAATCTCTCAAGGACGCCGTCGTTGCGTCGGGCCTGATCCGCGCCCGTCCAATCATCCTGACCGCTGCCGCCGTCGTAATCGGGGGCCTGGTCATGGTGCGAGACCCGATCTTCCAGGGACTCGGCATGGCACTCATCAGCGGTGCAGTCGTGGCAACTGCACTCACCCTAGTTGCGATTCCACTCCTCTACTACGAGATGATGCGCAAATGAAACTCGCAATGATGATCGTGGATTCCGACCACGCTGACGACATTGAGCGGATGTGCGAGGAATGTGACGTGCCCGGCTACACCAAGATCGTCGATGTGCTGGGTAAGGGAATAACCGGCAAGAAGCAAGGTAGTAGAGCGTTCCCTGGCTCGAGCACCCTCTACTTCGCGGCTCTGGACGAGCATTGCATAGAGCCGCTCAAGCAGAAACTCACGGCGCTACGCGACGCTCGTGGCTCCGAAGAAGGACTCAAGGCTTTCATAATGAACACGGAGGAACTCCTGTGAACGAAATGCACTACGTCATCCGCCGCATTGCCGGCAGCTTCGTCCTCGCGTCGCTGGCACTGGGCTATTGGGTGAACCCCTACTGGTACCTATTCACCGCGTTTGTGGGCTTGAACCTGCTCCAGTCCAGCTTCACGCGTTGGTGTCTGATGGAGAACATCTTGCAGCGAGTCGGCATCGCCAAGAAGGCGGGTGACACTTTGGCTTGACGACACACCGATCACGTAGCCGAAGTCTGACGGCCGGATCGGTCGGGCGGCGGGCTGGAGCGCCACGCGCATTGATGAGGTATGACGCTCCGGTCGCCGGCCGCCACTGGGTTCCAGCAACTCCCTGCAACAACACCCGCACAATGAAACGCACCCCAAGACGCACCCGCTGTGCCGTATCACGGCTGGCATACTAGGCTGCAAACCGCAGGCGGCATAACGCTCGGGTGACAGGAGTACACACGGTCTATCCTCTCGACTTCTCAGTGACTTGACCGCCAGGTCCGATCGTAGGCCGTTGATATGCCGTGGCAGAGGCGTATGATAACGCAATATGCTGGTCCGTCGAATCAGAGTTAGGCGGCAAGAATGCATGGTGGCCTACATACGAGCCTCGAACCCCTGACCTGTGAGGACGATGAATGGCTAGATCCCCAGACCCAACAGATGCGATCCGCCGCCAGGCCGTCACATTTCCCGGCATAGCGAAGGGAACGTCCTGCACTCAGAGCGCATTCAAGGCTGGCAAGGGCACATTCCTGTTCATTGGTCCTGGACCGAAGGGGCAGGGATTCAAGGCAATGTTCAAACTGAACGCCTCGATGCCGCAGGCGCTTAAGCTGGCCGCGGAAGATCCGAAGCGGTTTGAGGTGGGTTCGACTGGTTGGGTAACCGCCCGTTTCACAGTCGAGGAACCCTTGCCCAAGCGGATTTGGGGAAAGTGGTTAGCGGAGTCCTATGACGTGACGTGTGGAGCGGGGCGCAAGGCAAAGAAGGCAAAAGGAACCAACTAGTCCCGAGCGAAGTCAGGGTGAGTCGTTGGCTTCGGTGCCGGTATGACAGTCCTACATCAGCGCTTGTACGAGGACAGAAGCCCGCCGTGGCTCTTCATCTCTATCGGGTTGTTGTTCGCGACTCGCGAGTAGTGGTGTTGTTCTACTGCTTTGGCGTGAAGTGCACGTCAGGCAGGCCTTCGAAGTCGGAGTCTTGGGTCCATACTTGCGCCCCGTGATGTCGCGCAGTGGCAAACACCACGCTGTCAGCCAGGGGAAGGCTGTATTCGATCCCGAACTTGGCGGCGCTCAACGCGCCCCTTCAGAAAGCCCCTCATGGCCTTGGCAGGCTTAACGGGAATGAACTCGATGCGGTCCATGTACTGTAGCGCCTGGACTTTCTGGCCCGGTTCGATTCCGAGCGATTCCCGGATCTTCTGGGGGATCACGACTCTATCATCAGAGTGTTTAACGACGCAGGACAGCTCGTGCCGTATCGTGGAGGGAGGTAACAGTGTCGTGGTTCCGATTATCGTCACTGATCTTTGCCTTTTGGGCGGTGTGCTTCTTCTTCTTGCCCCGTTTCAGCAATGAGATCGCCGGTGTTGGTTACATCACTAGCGGGCACGCCGAAGATTGGACTCAGCTCCTTGGGTTGTGCTGCCTGGGATTCGCAGTCTTGCTGAACGAGGCACACTCGCAGTCTTGCTGAACGAGGCACACGGCTCCACCAGCGCGGACGTTCGAAGGTGCGTCGCTCGCGGGGTCATCGCGTTTGCTTTGCCCTGCGCGCTCCTGATGACCTACTGGCAGATCATACCTGACCGACTCTGGTTCCGCCTCGACATTATCAACATCACACTTCTGTACCTGATGTCGTATGGCATGTTTACAAAGGTCCGAA
>JBDHHP010000085.1:0-16284 GCA_039589275.1 Gemmatimonadota bacterium
ACGGCCGGCTCTGGCCACCCCGTGCAGCGCCTCGTTCCACCAGTTGTACTCCGGTATCCCCAGGCGCTCCACCGCAGCCGCGTTGTACAGCATCTGCGACGCCTTCTCCTCCAGCGTCATTTGGGAGACCAGGTCGTTCACGCGATCTTCCAACGGCGCGTCGGGATCCAAATAGAGTTCACTGGGTCCACAGGCAAAGCCGGCCACCGCTAAGAACACAAGCGGGCCGACGGCTCCGGAGGTGTTTGTCATTGATTCCCCCTTTGGTGTCTGCGCTCCTGTCGAACGGCGCACCGTCTGCCGGATGATCGATGCAGTCTCCCCGAACTGATCCTGCCGGCGAGAAAAAGTGAACCGAGCCTACCTGGAGATCAAGAGGAATAGGTGCTGACGGTGTCTCGATCTAGAATCGCCAATCACGAATCGCCAATCACAAATCAACTCCTCCCCCTTCATGCGGGTGTGCCTGTCGAGGTCCGGCTCGTCTCCCTTACAGACCGTGGCATCGGAGAGTAGGTTAGTCCCGTCGCCCTCTGGGCGCCCTCCCGGACCCACAGGAGGAATCGATGCGTCGTCTCACAATTGCAGTGCTGCCTCTGGCCTTTCTAACCGCATGCCAACCTGCCGCGACCGAACTGACCGAACGGACCGAGCTGACCGAGGAACAGAAGGCCGCAATCGTGCAGGAAGTGAAGCAGATGCAAGACGACTACTGGGAAGCGTGGAACGACCTCGATTTAGGCAGATTCCTCTGGTTTTACGCCGACGACGTACTCTGGGGAACACCGGACGGGACCTTCATCACGATGGAGACACTTGGTGGACCTGAGCTGCGGGAGTGGATGTCCACGTTGGTGACTGAGACGAACGTCGTCACGGACGACATTTCCGTGCGGGTATTGGGTCCTGATGCCGCGGTGGTCGCTCTGACGACCCGTGGCAGAACTGTCTATTCGAATGGAACTTCGACTGATGACAGAACGGCCTTGACGGTCGTCTGGGCTCGCGTCGATGGCGCGTGGAAGATTGTGCATGGTAGCTACCTCCCCATAACCGCGCCGATGCAGCCCAGTGATCGGTGAGTGTAGATCGGCGATTTGAGATCTGAGATTGAGTGGGGCAGATCTGAAATCGCCAGGAACGCTTGCTTCATTCTGAGTGAGATTTACGAAACCGAGGCGGGCGTAGCCGACTTCGAAGGTTGATCCGGTCGATTCGATGATTTGAGCGGAGCAGCTAAGCGTCACTCAATACTCGATCCGATCGCGAACGTCATAGTGCTGAGACCGTTCATCGAACCGTGCCAACACCGCTTGAGCCTTGGCGGGCACGTATGCTAGCTCGTAATCCTCCCCGGCAAACTCTTTGACGGCGTCCCACGAATCGAACCACATGATCGTGGTGAACTCCACTTCGCCAGATGGGAGCTCACGCTTCAGGAGCTGGATCTGTTTGTATCCCTCGACCCCTTTGGCGACGATACCCGGGAGGATCTCCTCACGCAGTAGCCGCTCGTAGACGTCTGCATTCTGGTTCGTGGTCCAACCATGCCAGATACGCGCAACCATGTTGGTGCCCTTGTATCGATCTGTTTGACGCGTAACACCGGTCTCCGTAGCCGTGCTCCGGTTACCTCCGCGCCGTTATCACGATGGCGCCGTTCACGTGACCCGAACCGAACCGCAGCGTGGCTCGCCTCGCGTCCAGGAACTGGATCGACTCGATCTCATCCGTCGTGATGTTCCGCAGTGTCTCGCGGCCGCCCAAGCTTGTCGCGTCCAAGTATACCACGATGTCGCCTTCTTGCGAGAAGCTGGTTGATCCCCGCTTTTGAAGCCAGACGGGGCGCAACTTCTGAACGAGCAGGTAGGCGTCGGAGCTGCCTGCATCTACGATCTCGGCTTGCGTGATTACCGTTGCGTTAGGTCGAGGCGACCCAGGGGAGTGGCCGGCACAGGCAGAGATCGAAAGGCCGGCGACGAGCGTGAACGCTGGGAAAGCAAGACGTGTCATGGCGTGATCTCCTGAGAGGGAGTGACGGTGGTGCCGGAGACGCGTCTAAGTTAGGGCCGGAGCCAACGGGTGGAAAGAAGAAGGTCGCCAGATGCTTGACAAACGCGGTTCCACGGCAGCAGTTGATGAAGTCGAAGGGGGCACTGACGGGCGACACGGTGGGATTAGAGGGCGGTGCAGCGACCATTTGAGCGATGCTCGGGGGGCTCTACCATGACGAACAACCTGCGGCTGTGTTTCCGAATCTCGATTCTGTTTGCCGGAATCGTCGTACCGATCCAAGCCCAACGGCTGGGCTATCCACCGGGGGAGTTCATCGCCCGACGTGATGCGCTGTGCGAGCGACTGGCGCACGGCACGGTCTTGATGTTCGGCACCACCATGCCTGCCCTCGCAGCAAGAAACCATCAGGACCACGACTTCTACTATCTGACCGGCAACGAAGATCTGAACAGTGTGCTGGTCATGGACGTGGAGACGAGGCGAGCCTATCTCTTCCTACCCAAACAGGGCCCCGGTGAGATTCGCTCCGACGGAGAAAACTGGCTGGAGGATCCCGACGCTGCCGCGCGGTGGGGCTTCGAGTCGATCGAGCCTCTATACGCGCTGAACGAGTTCCTGGCACGCCGGAGAAACTACGCCGAAACGCCACGCCTCTGGGTACGGCTTTCCGAGCGAGACGAGATAAGTCAGAGCCGCAGCAACAAGGCGGTCAACCTCGCGCGGCAGTCCACGAATCTGTGGTCTGCGCGGCCTTCTGAAGACGCTTTCAGGGTCGAGATGTTGCGGCGCCACTATCCGTTCTACGAGTTGAAAGACATCTCGCCGCACATTGATCGGATGCGCATGATCAAGACCGCGCGGGAAATCGAGATCCTGAAGCTGAACGGTCGCATCGCCGCGCAGGCGATAAACCGGGCGATTGCCGTGACCGAGCCAGGTCGCTTCGAGTACGAAATCGAGGCAGAAGCGACCTACCATCATGTTAGGAACGGGGTGCAACGGGCCGGTTACGGTGCCATCGTCGGTTCGGGGCCGAACGGCAACATCTGGCACTACCGTGACAGTGGGAAACGAGTGGAAGACGGCGAGATGGTGGTGATGGATTACGGCGGCTCGCTCGACTACATGATCATCGATATCACCCGCACTTGGCCGGTGTCGGGCGAGTTCGACGAACTGCAGCTGCGTGCCTACGAGTGCGCGTTGGAAGCGCTCAAGGCCATAACTGCGGAGATGCGCCCGGGTGCAACTAGGCAGGGAATCCGGGAGATCACCCGGGAGATCTACAGACGGCATGGGTTCGAAGATCAACGAGCGCCCAGTGCCGGCCATTTCGTGGGTATGTCCGTGCACGATGTGGGAGATGCCTCACTTCCGCTGCAGGCGGGGATGGTTATTGCCGTCGAGCCGATCATCGAGATCAAGGAAGAGAATCTCCACGTACGAATCGAGGATACGATTTTGGTGACCGAAGGAGAGCCGGTGGTTCTGACCGAGACCTCACCCAAGGAGGTCAATGAGCTGTTGGCGCTCCTGAGAGAGGCGCACCAAGCGCGGGGCGGTACCAATCGCTGAAGCGGCGACTAGTCGTGGTGAGATGTCGCCGTCCGCTGGAGGCGAGGTCATGTGTGTGGACTCGGTGACGTTGGCACCAGGCGCGGGCTCGCCTGGCACCGAGTCGTCCTGAAAGACGGCGATCACATACCGCCGTGTCGCTTTACCGCCCTACCGACTACCCCACGGGCTTTGTATACGGATACTTCTGTTCTTCCTCAAGATCCTTCGCAGGCAAGATCTTGCCCGTGAAGTACTTGTTCCTCACGAATTCCGGTTCGTCTGGAGCCTCGTTGATCTTCTGACCTCCGGCAACCTGCTCCAGCTCCGCGTCGCTCACCTCGTCGGTGAAATCGAAGTCGTGCTTCTTGGCGAGTTCAATCAACTGCTGTGCCAGCTCGGGCTTTTCAGCTGCGAGCTTGAGGAAATCAAGAATGGTTCCCTTCATGGGACCTCCGGTTGACTGCTATAGTGATGGGCTTGGTTGCAGTTCAGCATCTGCACAGAATGGTCCCGAAATGGCCAGACTAGGTCCGTAGCAGAACGACCATCAATCCACCAAGCGGGACGACCGTTCCGGCCCAGAAGATGAACATCCATTTGAGGAGTTGGGCCCGTTGACGGGCAACCGACGTACCTTGCTCCGCCAGGCCAGCTCGCAGATCTACCCGCAGGGCCGCGATCTCCTCACGCGTTAGTTACTCGCTCAGTGGCTTGAGGACGACAAAGTAGCTTGCAGCCGGGTACAGGGGTTCGCAAGTCGAAGCCGCCGAGTCCTTGCAGACCCGTGGCATCGGGTTCACGTTAGCGGGACACCATCGATAGGAGGTTGGCATGTCCGGAGGTCCGAAGCCGCGGAAGATCAACCGCGCAGGGGTTACACGGTTCCTCGAAGATCTTGCGGAAGACACGGAAGCGTTGCGCCACTTGGTCGGCTTGGCAGCCGAGAAGGGGTACGAAATAACGGCCCGCGACCTGGCGCAGCACTTGTTGGTTGGAGCCTCGGCCGCGATGGATGAGTTGAGTGAGCAGGAACTCGATAAGGTAGCTGGAGGGAAGAAGAAACCTGCAAAGAAGAAGGACTTGAAGGTTACGCCATAGCGGCTACGAGATAGCGACACAGGCCGGGCCGAGTGGCTCGGCCTTTCTTGTAGCCGTCGTGGGGCGCGGGACGTATCTTGGCTTCAACCCTCACAAGGAGCCGACGATGAAAGGCACAATCTTCGATTTCCTGAAGTTCACAACGGAGAAACCGGAATTGGCAAAGGAACTGGTAGAACTTGCAGCCCGACACGGGTTCGAGTTTGCTGATACTGGCGAGCTGGGGGAGGATGATCTCGGAAGGGTTGCAGGAGGCTCAGGTGACATAAGCTCGCTGAACGACGAAATGGGCCTCAAGTTACAGATGGTAACTGAACGCGGGGCTCAGACAATCCAGACTCTGAGTAACATCCTGAAGAAGATATCCAGCACGCAGGATAGCATTATCGATAACATCAAGTGAAAGCTCGAGCACATAAGAACGCTGAAATGAAACGCGCCTTCGCGCGCCGCAGGTCTTGTTACAAGCCGGGCACAGCTCGGCCTTTCGATTTGCCGCGCAGCAGTGCTGGGCGCAGCTTATAGGTATCTCTCGAGATGAGAATGGGGGCGGTCCGGAACATGTTGTAGTCAAGCCTTTGGTGCGTTGGGAATGCTGTGCTGCTGTGAAGACGGTGAGGGACGGTGCGGGACGGTGAAGGTGGGTGCAGGAGGTTACTGGATGACGCTTTCAGGCGCATGACCCGGATGGCGATGGACCTGGCAGACGACTATGCCGGTGGTCGAGTGGTGTCCTTACTCGAGGGAGGGTACAACGTGGACGGGCAAGCATTGGCGGCTGCTGCGCACGTGGAGACGCTGCTGGGTGATTTGTGATTCTTGATTTGTGATGGTTGATTTGTGATTTCTGTTTGAGCGACACGCTTCTGCAATCACCGATCACAAATCACAGACCACAGACTAGAGAGGCAGCTCCGTCCCTATCCCCTGTGCCTTGGCCTTCTCATAGATCAGAATTGCCGTTGCCATATCGTCCAGGGCGAGACCGAGATTCATGCAGATCGTGCGTTCCTCGTCACTCTCCCGACCCGGCTTCTTACCCGCGGCAATCTCGCCCAGGTCGGCGTAGGGCTCTGGCGTGTCTTGAAAGTAGCCGACCTCACGGTAGTACTGCATCTGGGCTAGGTCATCAGTAGCAAGTTTGTCGACTTGTCGCAGTGCGACGCCCTGCCAATAGGAATCGAAATCCACGGGGCTGGCGAAAGATCCTTCCGCTAACCAGTTGGGTTCGATCGTGGGTGTAGGCTGCTTGAGTATCGGACCACTGGTGACCACCATGTCCAGTCCTATTACGGCGGCCTTAGTGTCATCAACTACTTCGATGTCGGCCTCTACCAGCTCCGTCATCTCTGACGCAAAGCGCTCGGCCGTCGTGCGATCGATGTCGAATGCCTTCACACGCGCGATACTGAACAGACATGACAGCGCCGCAAGATTGCTTCTGCCCTGCACCCCGCAAGCCACGATACCTACACTCGAGCTGTCTTTACGGGCCAGATACTTGGCCGCCACCGCGGTGGCAGCTCCCGTACGCTGCCCCGTGATCCAAGTTGCATCCATCACAGCGATGGGAATGCCCGTGTCGGGGTTATTCAGGATGAGAAGACCGCTTATGTAGGGGAGGTTCTTCTTCAGGTTGTCGGGGTAGCCGGAAACCCATTTCATTCCCGCAGACTCTAGGCTTGGTATGTACGCCGGCATGGCGTGGATGAACGCATCCTTGCGGGTGTGGATTCCGGGCTTGGGCGGCATCTCGACGCGCCCATCCCCTTTTTCCTTGAACATGGTCTCGAGCGCGTCAATGATGTCAGACATCGGCAGCCCGACTGCCTCGACGTCCTCGCGGCTCAGGTATAACACGGTTTGCCGCCGTTCTTTGCCGAGCGATACAACGCCTCGATCGCGCGCATGTTAGCTGCTGCTTCGGACAGGGGATAGCGAACCGGCAGTCCGGCGCGAACGCACTCTGCGAAGTGGTCCACCATCAACAAGTATTCATCTGAGCCGGTCACAGCGTGTGATTTGCACTCACCACGCCCGTGGTACTCCTCAATGGTCACTTCACCCGTGCCCGGTAGAAACGCCCTCGCAACCTCGAGATGACCGTCGGTCCCGGCAGCATGTAGACACTCGCGCCGTTCCATGGAGAGCGCGCAGTCGAATTGCGCCGTGACGCCGCCCTGGAATCGCAACATGCCCGCCATCTGTTCGTCGACGCCGCGGTCTGTCCACGTTGCGGTTGCCTGCACCTCCTCCGGCTCGCTTTGCACCAGCGTGCGGCTCACGTTGATGCAGTAGCACCCCACGTCCATCAACGATCCTCCGCCCAGCTCCGGGTACAGGCGGATGTTGTCTGACTTGGTCAGCTTGAAGGTGAATGCCGAGTAGATCGAGCGCAGCTCACCGATAGCGCCATCCGCGATGAGACTCAATACGCGGTCGATGCGGGGATGGAAGCGGTACATGAACGCCTCCATGCACGCGACGCCGGCGTCTTTTGCTGCGTCAGCCATCGCATCGCATTCTTCGGCAGTGAGTCCAAGCGGCTTCTCACACAACACGTGCTTACCAGCTTGAGCCGCGCGAATGGTCCATTCACCGTGCATGCTGTTGGGCAGGGGAATGTAGAGGGCGTCGATGCGCTCGTCTTCGAGTAGCGCCTGGTAGCTCCCGTGTGCGTCTGGAATGCCGTTCGCGGTCGCAAACTCGCGGGCGCGATCAGGCTCTCGGCTCGCAACTGCGACCACCTCGGAAGTACTGGATTCGTGGATCGCTGGGATGACTGCGATACGGCCGATATTGGCGGTTGAGAGGATTCCCCAGCGAAGCTTGTGGTGTGCGTTGTCAGCCACTGTCGATCTCCCTAGAGCTGTGCGCTGAATCTAACCCAGGCTCGGTCGCGTTGCGCGTATCATCTGACCGAGTGCGGAGAATAGACCGGAACAGAGTAAAGCTCTGATACAGCCGACAAGTGCAGAGTGCAGAGTGCAGAGTGCAGAGTGTTGGACGTTGGATGTTCGACGTTCGACGTTCGAGGTCGTACTCGTTCCCAGTACTCCACCGCCGCAACGTCAGTCTGTGCGAAGTCGTCTCCCCGGTACAAGAGCGGCTCACCGGAATACTGCGAGAGCGCATACGAACAGCAGTCACCGATGTTGAGGCCAGCGGCGGCGACTCCTGGACAGACGTCCCCCAGCCATCGACCGACGCTCTGTTTGACCTGTGGTTCGCGGATTCCCAGAACGGATTCGCCATTGGGAGTGCTGCTGGGTCCGCAAGCACGGTTCTGCTCAAGACCGGCAATGGCGGAGGTTTCTGGGAGGAGATGAGTCATGACTTGCCAGACCTCAGTACGCCTTCCGTGTCATTTGGCGATGCTTTGACCGGCACAGTCCTGGGAGCGGCTGCCGAGGGTTTGATCTATCGTACCGAGGATGGCGGATCGACCTGGGTTGTGGAGCAGGCTCCCGGATTGAACATGCTATTGCTCGACGTCGTGATGCTCGGACCGGACCATGGAGTCGCCGTGGGTCAGGGCGGGTTGATTTATCGCAGGCAGTGACAGCTGCCGGCGGCCGGCGCCGAGCGTGGATTCTCGATTGGCGATTTGAGATTTGTGATTGACGCCGACGGATCTGAAATCGCCAATCACAAATCACAGGCCACAGATCCTTCTGGGCTTGCTCAGACGCCGTAGATCGTGTTGAAGTTGACGACCATCCAGAGTACAAACGCCAATCCAACCACCGACCCCAGCGGGAACGCGACGATCCACTGCAGTGTGATTCTCGGCTTCTCGAACCGAAGACTCGTGACCGTAGTCATCACGTTGGCCCAGAGAAACCAGAAGCTCGCCAGGCCCATCGCATAGAAACCCCAGAGCGGGATTGCGAAGATCATGACAAGTGCGGCGAGAGTGATGGGACAGGCTACGAGGATGTCGGCCCACGCAATGCCGTAGAAGATCTTCTGCTCACGCCAGTCGTCCCTGGTACCGTCTGGATTCTCGAACGGTTTTCCACGGATGATCCCGATCTGGGCCCAGAGGATGATCAATGTGAACACCGCAATGGCAGATAGCAGAACGTAGAGGATGATCCGCGAATCGACAGGGAGCCTGGCTAGAACGCTCATTGATTGCACCTACGCGGAGAGTTCGATTGCAGCTAATGCAATCATTGCGACAGAGGACAGGGTCCAGATCCCAGAGAATACGTACGCAGCCCTCTCGGAGGCAGGCCGGCCCACCTTGCGGCCCTCCCGCTTGAGGTAGACGCGGGACAGAGTGATCAGCCCGGCGACGTAGAGGAAGACCCCGGCTCCGGTTAGGCCCAAGTAGGGCCACAGCGGGTGGTCGAGCAGCATTAGGAGTGCGGAGACCGGCAACGTCCAGGTCAGCAGCATGTCGGTCAGGCCCTCGGCGCTGGCTTCAATGACCCGGAGGGACTCATCGATCTCTCCTTTGGGCTCCAATACGCCGAGCCTTTCCGCCAGCGACGGAGCGAGAAAAGAGAGTGTCTGGCCGATCCAGGCAATCAGCCCGGCGATGAGGATTACAGCGCCGATTGCGGTGGTCATCTCAGCGTCTCACTCGTCTACTTGTTCAAACCCTCTGCCTGGCAGTTATCATGCGGCCAACGGCGTGAACATAATATTTGGCACGCTGCGTGGGTCCACAAGGAGAGGTCGGGGTACCTGTGCAATCACGAATCGCCCCACTAGACTTCGGGTCACCAAGGCAGACAGCTGACAGGTGACAGCCGATAGCCGACCGCCGCTGACCTCCCAGGAGACACGTCATGGACGTAGAGATCCTGTCACGTATACAGTTCGCTTCCACCATAGCCTTCCACTACATCTTCCCGCCGATGAGCGTGGGGCTGGGTCTCTTGCTCGTGATCATGGAGGGGACCTACCTCAGGACCGGCAACGAACTGTATCACCGCATGACGCGATTCTGGGTCAAGGTGTTTGGGTTGATCTTCGCGCTCGGTGTGGCGACCGGAATTGTGATGGAGTTCCAGTTCGGTACTAACTGGGCGGCGTATTCGCGCTACGTGGGTGACATCTTCGGGGCCGCGCTGGCGGCAGAAGGCATCTTCGCGTTCTTCCTCGAGTCGGGCTTCTTGGCAATCCTGCTGTTCGGCTGGGACAAAGTGCAGCCCAGAACCCACTTCATTGCCACCGTGATGGTAGCGCTCGGCGCCCACTTCAGCGCCGTCTGGATCGTGGTGGCGAACTCGTGGCAGCAAACACCGGCAGGGTACCATCTGGTTGCACGGGGCGACGGGTTCCGCGCCGAACTGACCAGCTTCTGGGAAGCCGTGCTCAATCCCTCTACTCTGGACCGCATCAGCCACGTCTACATGGGCTGCTGGCAGGCGGGGGCGTTCTTGGTACTGAGCGTGAGCGCGTACTACCTGATCAGGAACAAGCACCATGACTTTGCCAAGGCCTCGATCAAGATCGCGCTGAGTCTGGCGATCGTTGCGTCATTGCTCCAGCTGGTAACCGGTCACAGCAGTTCCGAGGGGGTTGCCGAGAACCAGCCGGCTAAACTCGCTGCGTTCGAGGGTCACTTCGACGCGAGCGCACCGGCAGGACTGTATGTGGTTGGTTGGGTGGATGAAGCCGCCGGCCGCACATATGGCATTGAAGTCCCGGGAATGCTGAGCTGGCTGATTCACGGCGACATGAACGCCCCGGTTACCGGACTGAATGCCTTCGCGCCGGAAGACAGACCGCCGGTAAACATCGTGTTTCAGTCATATCACGCCATGGTCGGAATCGGCATGTTGCTCATTCTGATCTCACTGCTGAGCGCGATCTATCTGTGGCGCAACAGGCTATTCCGGACGCGCTGGCTGCTATGGGTGCTCGTGTTCTCCGTGTTGGGACCGCAGTTCGCCAACCAACTCGGTTGGCTGTCGGCCGAGGTGGGACGGCAACCCTGGATCGTGTACAATCTGCTGCGAACGTCAGACGCGTTGTCAGCCTCGGTGAGCGCAAGTGAGGTGCTCACGTCGCTGATCTTGTTTGGACTGATCTATCTCCTGTTGTTCGTCCTGTTCGTCTACCTACTGAACGAGAAGATCCAGCACGGACCCGATGATGTGTCGGTCCGGGAGGGCAAGCTGGCATGAGTCTCGACTTGAATACAATCTGGTTCGTTCTGATCGGCGTTCTGCTGAGCGGTTACGCAGTTCTCGACGGCTTCGACCTCGGCGTGGGTGCCCTACACCTGTTCACCAAGACCGACCGCGACCGGCGCATCATGATCAACAGCATCGGGCCGGTGTGGGACGGCAACGAAGTGTGGCTTGTCACGGGCGGCGGCGCCCTGTTTGCCGCATTCCCCGATGTGTACGCGACGTCGTTCTCCGGATTCTACCTGGCGTTCATGCTACTTCTGTTTGCGCTCATCTTCCGTGCTGCAGCGATCGAGTTTCGCAGTAAACGGCCCTCAGAGCGATGGCGCAGGACCTGGGACCTGAGCTTCAGCGCGAGCAGCGTATTGTCGTCTTTCCTGATCGGGGTAGCCCTCGGCAACGTGGTGCAGGGCATTCCGCTCACGGCGGATGGTGAATACATGGGCGGTCTGATGGGATTACTCAGGCCGTACCCTGTGATGGTCGGCCTCACCACGGTTGCGCTCTTCGCAATGCACGGCGCGATCTACGTGGTCATGAAAACCGAGGGAGACCTCCAGACGCAGGTGCGGTGCTGGATTCCTCGGTTGATCGGACTGTTCGTGATCTGCTATTTGATCACCACGGGATTGACGGTGGCACTGATGCCGCACATGACGACGACGCTATTCGATTATCCTGTGCTGTTCGTAGTGCCGCTGCTCAATGTGCTGGTCGTGGCCAATATCCCGCGAGAAGTGCACCACGGGAGAGAGTTCCGCGCGTTCTTGTCCTCTTGTGTCGCTGTGGTGCTACTCTTGGCGCTGTTCGGCATCGGTATGTATCCGGATATGATCTACTCGAGTCCAATGGCCGAACACAGCCTGAACATCTACAACGCCGCATCCTCGCCCAAGACGCATAAGATCATGTTGATCATCGCCCTGATTGGCATGCCGATTGTGGTGGCGTACACGTTTTCGGTGTATTGGATATTTCGTGGGAAAGTGGTGATTGATGAGAGTAGTTACTGAACAGACAAGACGGACGGGGAACATCGAACATCGAACATCGAACATCGAACGTCGAATGTCGAACGTCGAACGTCGACCACAGTTTGTTGACGGTCTTCATCCGTCGTAGACCTAAGCCTCGCCAAGCGGCCACCGAACTCGTATTTTCTCGGTCAATGATACGTGCCCTTGCGTTGCACCGTCGCTCATTCGCAGCCGCCAGTTTGACGGCCGGGTTGCTCGTCGCGCCCGTGGTGTCGCAAGAACCGCCTACAGCGCACACGGGCTCGGCCGTGGACACGGCGGCTGCTCTGCTGTTCCAGTCTCACGATCTACTGACGCTCACAATCGAGGCGCCGCTCAAGACCATATTCAAAGATCGTGGCCAAGAGAGCGACGAGAGCCCGGCGATGCTGTCCTACGTCGATGAGCAGGGCAGCACGGTGAGTGTCCCGGTCGACATAAAGACGCGAGGTAAGGCTCGACTGTCTTCGAGTATCTGCAACTTCCCGCCGCTGAGGCTCGACTTTCCCCGCAACGAGACCGAGGGGACCCTGTTTGCCGGTCAAGACAAGCTCAAGCTGGTGGTGCACTGTCAGGACAGGCGCTCTGAATACGAACAATATGTACTCGAGGAATATCTCATCTACCGCAGCTACAACCTGCTGACCACATTGAGCTTTCGAGTTCGATTGGCGCTCATCACCTACATTGATACCGAGCAAGATCGCGACGACATAACGAAGTATGCGTTCATCATCGAAGACGATGACGCCATGGCCGCGCGCAACGGATGGCAGGCGATCGCGGCACCGGTAGTGCCTCCAGATGCGCTGGATCCCGAGCAGCTCGCTTTGCTCGAAGTGTTCCAGTACATGATTGGCAATAAGGACTGGTCCGCGTTTTCGCCGGAGCCAGAGAAGCCGGACTGCTGTCACAACGTGGTCCCGGTTGGCGACCCGCATGGCCCCGTTTTTTCGGTGCCGTATGATTTCGACCTGAGTGGGTTGATCTTTACGCGGTATGCCAATCGCTTGTTTGATCAGAATCTGAAACGGTTGGACCTGCGCAGCGTACGGCAACGGATGTATCAGGGCTTGTGCGATTCTGGGCTTTTCCTCGACGGGACATTCGAGCTCTTCAATGAAAAGAAGGAGGCCATCTACACGCTGTACCGCGAACAGGATGGTCTCGACGAAGAAGAACTGCGGGAGTCCCTGGAGTATCTGGATGAGTTTTATGAGGTGATCAACGATCCATCCAAGGTAAGGAGAGATATCCTCCGCAAGTGTCGCAACCTTTGAGTGACCCATGAATCGGTTGAGCCAGCGTATCAGCACTGCGTGGCACGGCGTGAAGTGCCCACGCTGCGGCATGTTCGTTCTACCCACCGGAGCTCCCGTTTCAGATGCTCCACCGACGCCAATCGGGGAAGACGACAAACGCTGGTCGTTCTTCTGGCGCTTGCCGCGCGGGGATTTCTGCCCGGAATGCGAGTTCCCGTTGTCCAAATACTTTGGCCGGCTCAAGTGGATCCGCACCTTCATGGTGGGTGTTGGGATAGCCGTGGGAGCGCTGCTACTGCAGTTCGTTGGAGCCATTGGGCTGTTCGGGTTCACGTACATCAAGGTCATGCGGATAGCGATTATGGTTGGCGCGGGCGTCACCGCGATCGGTCTGGTTGGCATCATCGTCGGGGGCAGGCACGGACGCGTACGAATCCCCGACAAGATGTGACTGCTGCGCGCTCGGGCACCTAACAAAGAAGAGGCCGAGCACATCGCTCGGCCTCTTTGCCACGACAGCCTGTCTCAGTTGATGCGGCTACGGCCGCTTGACCGGTGCCGCCGGCCGCGGCGGCAGCTGGCGTGGGTCTTCGCTCATCATGCGCAGCACTTCTTCAACGGCTCGCTCGAGTTGGGGATCTCCGCCCGCTAGCAGTGATTGAGGATCGTTCTCCACCGTGATGTCGGGCTCTACGCCGTAATTCTCGATGGCCCACTGTCCGTCCTTGTCAGCCCAGCCGTACTGTGGCACGTTCACGCCACCGCCGTCAATCAGTGGTCCGTATCCGGTGATACCGATCACTCCGCCCCAGGATCTCTTTCCGATCAGTGGCCCCAGTCCAGCCTCGCGGAACATCGCCGGGAAGATGTCGCCATCGGAGGCGGAGGTTTCGTTTAGGATCGCGACCAGATGGCCGTGGAACACTGAACTCGGGTAGGTGGTGGCATCGTCACGTAACCTCTGATAGCCCAGTGCCAGAACCTCTCGGCTCAGCCGCTGGATCAGCATGGCAGATACGTTGCCACCGCCGTTACCGCGCACGTCGACCACCATGCCCTGTTTCTTGATCTGCCCGTAGTACCACTTGATAAACTCGCGAATACCGTTGGTGCCCATGTCCGGGATGTGCATGTACCCGACTAGACCGTTGGTCATCTGACCGACCCGATCTCGATTGCTTTCCACCCAGCTGAGATACTTGAGGCTCGTTTCGTCGCGCACCGGCTGGAACGTGACTTCCCGCGACCCGGTGCGACTCGGTTGGCTGCTCACCGTGAGCGTGACCGCATGATCCGCTTTGTTGCGCAGCATCTGGTACGGATTGCGAGTGCCGTCAAGCTCCTCGCCGTCTATTGCCAGGACATAGTCTCCAACACTGACATTTATGCCGATTTCAGTCAGGGGAGAGCGATAGCGGTCTTCCTCGTTCTGGCCGCGGAATATGCTCGATACCCGGAAGCGGTTTGATGCAGTGTCCAGCGCGAATCTGGCTCCCGGCAGCGCCACACTAGGGCGATCGGGGATTTCGAAGTCGCCGCCACTGATGTAGGCGTGTGACACGCTGAGTTCGGACACCATTTCGCCCATCACGTAGTTCAGATCGCTACGATGTGCGACGTGCTCGAGCAACGGCTCATATTGTTGTCTGAGGGCTTCCCAGTCGTAGCCGTGCATGTTCTCGACATAGAAGAAATCGCGGAACCGGCGCCACACCTCGCCGAATATCTGAATCCACTCTTGCTGCGGCACGCGATCCACCGCCAGCCCGGATGTCGACACCGTCTTCTTCGAGCTGTTACCAGATGGTGACGCATCGTAGAGGTTGAAGTCTCTTCCCTCGCGAACTAGCACCTTTGAGCCATCGGCCGAAAGCGAATACGCGCCGGAGCCCTCGACGAGCGCGGTGGCCTCACGTTTCTCCATGGAGAAGACCATCAATGCGGGTCGGTTGCTGGCCGAGCGGCCATAGTATCCGGGCGTCCCACGGACGTAGATCACATGACCTTTGTTAGCCGATAGTCCGCCGTAGTTATCGGCTCCCACCGGCACGCGCGCGACGCGCTGGGCCAAGCCATCGAAATCAATCCTGATGTATCCGTTCGCATCTTCGTCTTCGGTATCTGATTCGTCTTCTTCCTCTTCCTCTTCCTCTTCTTCCACCGTCACCTCGTCGCTCTTGGGCGGGAACGGGTGCGCCACATCTTCTCTGAGTGCGAGCGCATAGATGTAGCTCTCGCGGTCGACAACGTAGTTCCATTCGAAGGAGCCGAGCTGCGGAGCGAACTCCCGGTCAGCGATATAGTACAAGTAGTTGCCCTCGGGATCCCAGGCGACGTCGAACTCGTTGAAGTACTCGCCCGTGATGCGGCGCACCTGCCCGTCCGCGGCGCTCCATATGTACACGGAGCTGAATCCCGATGCGTCGTTCAAGGTGAACGCGATGTAGCCGCCATTGGGCGACCACGCTCCACCTCCAATTAGACCGTACCGCTCATCCGCTATCTCTTGCACTCGTTTGGATGCGACGTCCAACACATACAGCTTTCCGTTCTTGTCGCTGTACGCCAGTTTCTTGCCGTCGGGCGACCACTCCAGGCCGAACAGCATGGCCGCGTTGCCTGTGGTGAGTCGTTCGGGCTCGCCGGAGCCGTCCTGGTTCACCAAGTAGATCTCTTCTTCACCGGTGACGTCGGATACGTAGGCGATCTTGGAACCGTCCGGCGACCACGTGGCGAACTTGTCGTGAGCGTTAGATGACGCCGTCAGGTTGCGTGTGACGCCGTCCTCGATGGGGGCAGAGAACACATCGCCGCGAGCCACGAACAGAGCGCGCTCGCCCTTGGGGGAGAGTGAAAAGCGCTCGATGTTGCCCCGCACCGGAGTCCGCGCGGGTCGCTTGGCGAGGCCGTCGTCTGGTACCCTAATCGATATGGATCGCGATTCACCCGATGATGTGTCGAGAACCTGCAACTCCCCACCCAACTCGAACACGATGTTGCCCGCGTAGTCGGCGCTGGGCCAACGTACGTCCCACTGCGAGTATTGCGTGAGCGGCGTGGTTGTCCTGCTGGCGGGATCGTAGGAAAAGAGGTTCAGAGTGCCATTGCGATCGGACGAGAATACGATCCGATCATCGAGCCACATCGGGTCCCGATCGGAACGCGCATGATTGGTGATGTTCTGCG
>JBDHHP010000086.1:0-16127 GCA_039589275.1 Gemmatimonadota bacterium
GTACAAGAAGTGCCACGGAGCGCGCGCCTAGAGCGCTCCCTCGGGCCGTTCCGCTGTTCCGCCGTTCCGCTGTTCCGCCGTTCCGCCGTTCCGCCGTTCGAAATTGGCCCAACAATGCGTGATAATGCTGACGCAATGGGGACGCTCGTGAGCAGCTTATTAGGCATGCCTCCTCTCCGCTTGTCTGAGACCCGATCAAGCGACCGGCCGCGCGAAAGGCTGTTCGCGCTTGGCCCTGGATCGTTGACGACCACCGAATTAGTTGCGATTCTGATAGGTACCGGGACGTCGCAGAACGATGTACTGGCGGTTGCGCAGGGGCTGCTGAAGCTGTCCGAGGGGTCTCTGCGCCAGCTAGCCGGTCGGCCGGTGGCCGAGATGGCGCGGGTCGACGGTGTCGGGAGAGCGAAGGCTGCGCGCGTGGTCTCCGCGCTGGAGCTGGCCCGCAGGTTGGTGGACGAGAGCCGCTCGAACCCGTTCGAGGTCCGCAGCCCGGCCGACGTATACCGTTGGTGTGGGTCCAGGTTGCGCGACCTCGCTGTTGAGGAGTTCCATCTTCTCACCCTCGACACGCAGAACAGGATCAGTCGAGACCTGTTGATTACTCGCGGGATACTAGACAGCTCGCTCGTCCACCCGCGGGAGGTCTTCAGAGCGGCGATCGCGGAAGCGGCCGCCGGGGTGGTGGTGGTACACAACCATCCCAGCGGTAGTCCGACACCTTCGAGCGACGATCGGGCAGTCACGCGGCAGTTGGTTGAGGCGGGGCGAATCTTGGATGTACCGGTGTACGACCATCTGATCGTCGGTGGCGACCTCTACTTCAGTTTCGCTGAGGCGGGTTTACTGTGACAGGTGTGCTGGCGCAAACCGACTCTGATTTCGCTGTAGCGCTCGAGCGCCGCAAGGAGCGGCTGGAGCTTGGGCTCATCGAGCGCGCCTACGAGTTCAGCTCCGCTGCACACCGAGGTCAAAAGCGGCTGTCCGGTGAAGACTATATCTCTCACTCCGTCGCGGTTGCCCGCATTCTCGTCGATCAGCAGCTAGACTCCGTCACGATTGTCTCGGCCCTGTTGCACGACGTCGTTGAGGACGCCGACGTCGGTGTCGTAGAGATCCGCGAAAAGTTCGGCGACGAGGTGGCCACCTTGGTCGACGGCCTCACCAAGATCTCCAGCCTCACCTTCAGGTCCTCAGCAGAGGAGCAATCGGAGAACTATCGTAAGCTGCTACTATCCATCGCCAAGGACGCGAGGGTGATCATGGTGAAGCTGGCTGACCGGCTTCACAATATGCGTACCTTGGAGCATCTCCCGCCCGAACGACAACTCCGCGTAGCGCAGGAGACCCGGGAGATCTACGCTCCGCTGGCTCACCGGTTTGGGATGGCGGGGATCAAGGCAGAGCTGGAAGACCTCGCATTCAAGTTCCTGGAAGCTGATGAGTACCGTGAACTTGAGGAGTTGATCCGCGAGGAGCGCGAGGAGCGGGAACGCAAGATCGAGCGGTTGCGCGTGCCGCTGGAGGGGTCGCTCAAGGAAGCCGGCATCGTGGACTTCGAGATCACCGGCCGGCCCAAGCACCTCTACTCCATCTACAAGAAAATGAGGCAGCAGGGTCGCCCGTTCGACGAGATCTACGATCTGTTCGCGATTCGTGTGCTGGTCGACGCCGTGCCAGATTGCTACCACGTCCTGGGCGTCATCCATCACGCCTGGACCCCGCTTCAGGAGCGCATCAAGGACTTCATAGCCTCGCCCAAATCGAACGCATACCAGTCGCTGCACACGACGATCTTCGGTCCGGAGGGCTCCCTATATGAGATCCAAATCCGGACCCGCGAGATGCACCGGACCGCTGAGTACGGCATCGCAGCGCACTGGGTGTACAAGGAGGGCTCGAAGCATGATGAGCTGGACGATCACTTCGTTTGGTTCCGGCAGCTGCTGGAACTGCAGCAGGACGCTCACAGCCCGGAGGAGTTCCTCGAGTTCTTGAAGATCGATCTGTTCCAGGATGAAATCTTCGTGTTCACACCTGTGGGCGATGTGAAGCGACTGCCCAAAGGTGCCACGGCAATCGACTTCGCCTTCGCGGTTCACACCGAGGTGGGCCTCAGGTGCCAGGGGGCCCGCGTAAACGGCCGGATTGCTCCGTTGCATCGCCCACTGAAGAACGGAGACACGGTCGAGATCATCACCGGCAACCAACCCCGTCCCAGCAAGGACTGGTTGAGTCACGTAGATACGGCTCGAGCCCGCCACAAGATCCGTCAGTGGATCAACAAGGAGGAGCGAGACACGTCCATCGCGCTGGGTAAGGACATACTGGGGCGCGAGCTACGACGCCGACGCCTCGCGGCGCCGACCGAGAAAGTCGCGCAGGCCGCGGCCGAACAGCTGTCCCAGGCGTCGGCGGACGGGCTCTACGAGGTGCTCGGACGTGGGGATGTACCCATAGGGCAGGTCATAAGGGCGCTCTTCCCGGAGCGCGAGTCGCAGGAGATCGAAGCGCCAAAACCGAACGTGTTTGGTCGGGTCTTGGACCGGATCCGCCTCGGCAGGGGCGTTCGAATCCATGGCGTCGACGGGCTGATGGTGCGCTATGCGCAGTGCTGTCAACCCGTGCCGGGCGACCCGGTCGTCGGGTACGTGACGAAAGGCCGGGGCATTTCGATCCACCGATCCGATTGTCCCAACCTGCTTACCATGCCTGACGACGCCGACCGCCGCGTGGAGATCGACTGGCAGAGCATGGAAGGTGAAGTGTTCGTGGTTTGCCTGGGAGTGTCGGGCGAGGATAGGCGCGGGCTCTATGCCGACTTGATGGAGGCCGTGTCACACACCGGGACCAACATCAAGGCCGCAGATCTGTCGAGCAAGGACGGAGCGATGTTTGGGTCCGTGTTGGTCGAGGTGGAGAACCAGGGACACCTGGCCAAGGTGATGCGGGTGATGCGGCGGGTGAAGGGTATGGCGTCGGTAGACCGGCGCGAGCCCACGTCGGGCTTGGTCGGCAAGTGACCTCTGACACATGGTCATATGGCTTGGCCGCCGTGGTGCCTTGATGAGACCAACCAGCTGGCCTGTGGGCAGCATCCCTTCGCGCGCTGCAGTTCGCACATGAAGGCTGGATCCCAACTCACTCCAACGCTCACTGACGCGCGCTCCGGGACGCGCCCACAGGTAGTTAGGTCCCTGTGGACCACATCGGAGCGAACGTGATGTTCCAACTGCAGATGCCCTTCGAGCCCGCCGGTCACCAGCCGGAGGCCATCGAAGAGCTGACGGGCGGACTCGAGCGGAGCGAGCGGTATCAGACTCTCCTGGGGGTCACCGGCTCCGGCAAGACCGTAACGATGGCCAACGTCATCGCTCGCTACGGAAGGCCCACTCTGGTGCTGTCGCACAACAAGACGTTGTCTGCACAACTCTACGGCGAGCTGAAGTCCTTCTTTCCCAACAACGCCGTTGAGTACTTCGTCTCCTACTACGACTACTACCAACCGGAGGCATACGTACCGGCAACCGACACCTATATCGAGAAAGATGCATCCATCAACGAAGACATCGACATGCTTCGGCTGCGGGCCACATCGAGCCTCATGGAACGCGAGGATGTGGTAATAGTCGCGACCGTGAGTGCCATCTACGGCCTGGGCGACCCGGCTGAGTACCGCCAGCTGATGGCCACGGTCCGCACAGGCGAAGAGATGCCGCGAGATGAGATTCTCGAGGCCCTAGTGCGAATCCAATATTCCAGAAACGATGTGTCGCTCGATCGGGGCACCTTCCGCGTGCGAGGGGACACGGTCGAGATACTGCCGGCCTACGAAGAACAGGCGGTTCGCATCGAACTGTGGGGCGACACAGTGGAGCGCGTTTCCAAGATCGATCCACTCACGGGCAACGTGATTGCCGAGCTCGAGCGGTGTGCTATCTATCCTGCCAAGCACTTCGTTGTCCAGCGTCCGGCGATCGAGCGAGCAGCGTCCGCGATACGCGCGGAGCTCAAGGAAAGACTCACCGACTTGCGCACCGACGGGAAGCTACTCGAGGCACAACGGCTCGAGTCCCGTACTATGTTCGACATGGATATGCTTCTCGAGATCGGGACCTGTGCCGGTGTCGAGAACTACAGCCGGCACCTCAGCAACCGCCGACCCGGTGAACGTCCCGCATGCCTACTGGATTACTTCCCAGAGGACTACTTGACCATAATCGACGAATCACACGTCACGTTGCCCCAGCTTGGCGGCATGTACGAGGGGGACCGCAGTCGTAAGCTGACTCTGGTTGAGTACGGTTTCAGGCTTCCATCGGCGCTTGATAACAGACCACTCAATCACGACGAGTTCATGCGACTCACACCCACGACCGTGTTCGTGTCTGCAACACCGGGCCACTTCGAGCTGGAACTATCGGGCGGTGTGGTGGTGGAACAGCTGATTCGTCCCACGGGTCTGGTCGATCCCACGACCGAGGTACGACCCGTGAGAGGTCAGGTCGACGACCTCATGGCAGAGATTCGAGGGTGCGAGACCAAAGGCGAACGAGTTCTCGTGACGGTACTCACAAAACGCATGGCGGAGGATCTGACGGACTACCTGGTGCAGGCAGGGGTTCGCGTTCGCTACATGCATTCGGACATTGCTACGATCGAGCGAATGGAGATCGTGCGCGGGCTGCGGCTGGGAGAGTTCGACGTACTGGTGGGCATCAACCTGTTGAGGGAAGGCCTAGATCTGCCGGAAGTAGCGTTGGTGGCGATCCTCGATGCAGATCAAGAGGGCTTCCTCAGGTCGGAGCGGTCGCTCATTCAGACGGTTGGCCGAGCAGCGCGGAACCTGTCCGGCCGCGCGGTTCTCTATGCCGATCGCATCACCGGTTCCATGGAACGGGCGCTGGCCGAAATGGACCGCCGCAGGGCCGTTCAGGAGGAGCACAACGCCAGGTACGGGGTTGTTCCCCAGTCTATCTCGAAGTCGGTAGATCAAGTGCGGCTGGTGACGCGGGTAGCCGACGCGCGGATGGCACCGCCGACTGAGTCCCGGGACTTCAAGGAGACGGAACTGGATGCGAAGAGCCTGGCAACCATACTCGAGAAACAGATGCGAGAGGCGGCGGCAGAACTGGACTTCGAGCTCGCAGCGGAACTGCGGGACCGCATCTTCCAGCTCAAAGCCGAAAGCGACCCAGTCAGGAAGGCTCCGCGAGGATACCGTCACGGGGCTGGTGGCCGGCGCCGTGGTTGAGTTTGCGGTGGGCTCCAGGCAGCTCGTAGCGCTCGAGGATCTTGAGAGCTACGCCGGGGCGCTGTGGCACGAGTTGCCGCGCGGGGCGGTGGTCTGGCTCACAGGCGATCTGGGTTCCGGCAAAACGGCGTTCGTGAGTTCGCTTACCTCGGTGCTCGCCGCTGATGCGGCACGCAGCCCCACGTTCGCACTGGTTCATGAGTATTCCACTTCAGACGGTATGCTGGCACACGTAGACTGCTATCGTCTGCGATCGGCGCAAGAGGCCATCGACATCGACTTCCCCGAGCTGACGCGACGGGCCCGAGCCGTGTTCGTCGAGTGGCCGGAACGAGGAGGCGGGTTTGTTCCGGGTCCGGATGCACACGTCTCATTCGCGCACGCCGATAACGAGAATGAGCGTTGGCTGGAGCGCATCGCGTGAGTCTCTATCTCGCTATCGACACGGCAACCGACCACGGAAGCGTAGCCGTGGGCGACCCCTTATCGGTCGGGGTCGAGGTGTCGATCGGCAATCGGCGCCACGCGGCAGCGCTGTTGCCCACGATAGATCATGCACTCGGATGCGTGGGAGCCTCGTATGCGGATCTCGTCGGGATCATAGTCGCGGACGGACCTGGCAGCTTCACCGGTTTGCGGGTTGGGTTCGCGAGCGCCAAGGGACTTCTGCTCGATCACGGCCATATGGAACTGCGAACCGCGCCGTCACTCATGTCTCTCGCATTCGGTCTGCGCCAGCTTACTGAAGGCCCGATAGCCGCTTTGTACGATGCGCTGCGAGGCGACGTGTTCGGGGCGGTTTACAGCTTCACGAATAGTGAAGCGAAGACGGTTTTGTCACCGCGGCTGGGAACGGTGACTCAGCTCACTGAGCTTTGTCCAGACAGGCCTTCTCTTGGGGTGGGTGAGGGAGCGGTGACGTACGGCGACCTGGTAAAGCACTGGACAGGTCGTGCGGGTATCGGGCCGCCATTGGGCGTGCCTCGCGCCACCGCCTTGCTCGGGCTGTTGGCCGTGGAGAAGGCCACGGTGGTCGTGGAAAACCCGGAATCGTTCGAGCCGGAGTACGGGAGGCTGGCCGAGGCACAGGTGAGGAGGGAGAAGCAGCTGCTGGAGGCGCAGAGGAGGCAAGCAGCGCAACAGGAGAAGTCAAGAGATTAGGCAGGACTAAACTGTGACCATGCCTGTCCGGTGCCGCTGCCATCGCGTTCGGCAAAACTTCGCCCATAATCGCGTATCTTCGGTTGACAAAAGAACTTAAAGGGCTATAGTTTGTGCCCGTCCGGGTCCCACCCCGAGCAAAATCCGGAGGTAATTTTGAGTCGCAGCCTTAACAAGGTGTTGCTGATCGGCAACCTCGGCACCGATCCAGAAATCCGCAGCACCAGCAGCGGGACCCGCGTGGCGACCCTGTCGATCGCCACCAGTCGTCAGTGGAACAACCAATCAGGTGAGCGTCAGGAGAAGACCGAGTGGCACCGCGTCGTCCTCTGGACCGGTCTGGCCGATCTGGCCGACAAGTACATGAAAAAGGGCGACAGGATCTACGTGGAGGGGCGGATCGAATACCGCACGTGGGAGGACCGCGAGGGTAACACACGCTACTCCACGGAGATAAACGCACGCGAAGTAATCCTGCTCTCGTCTCGGGCGGGTGGTGGCACAGGAGAGGCGGTGGGCGCCCCGAAAGCGGGAGGCAAAGAGACGTACGATGATTTCCCGGAGGCTCTCGATGAGGAGGACGACGATCTTCCGTTCTAGCCGCGTGGGTTGGACGGCCGCCGCGTTGGTTTTCGCGGCGGCCAACCTTTCCGCTCAGGTTTCGACTGGGACGGAACAACAGACCCAGGGCCCGACCGTGCACGTGGTTCAAACAGGTGAGACTCTCTGGGACCTGGCGCAAACGTACCTCGGTGACCCCTTCCTGTGGCCCGAGATCTACCGCTTCAACACCACCGTGGTGGAAGACCCACACTGGATCTTCCCAGGGGAGGAGTTGTGGCTGGGACCCAGGGGCGAGGAGCCGACCGAAATCGTGGCGATTGAGCCGACCGAGCTCGACACCGCGCAGGCGCAGCAGGTGGATCCGCCACCGGAGCAGATAGCGCCACCGACCCCGCCACCCGTGGCACCGCCACCGCCGCCTACCGAGACGGCGCCGACTGTGTTTCAGAGGCCGCCTCCACAGGCAACGGTTGCAGCGCGGCAGAGTTCAGCGGCGTATCGCTACCGCCCCGTGCGGCGCGGTGAGTTCTATGCCGCTGGGTTCCTCACAGAGGGCGAGTCGTTGCCGTGGGCCAGCGTCGTCGGTCGCGTTGGCAAGGCTGCTCTCCCCTCACTGCCGGCCTCTTCAGACGGGATGATCCACGGCGAGGTGGATATCACCGCTCCGTCGGGCGCGGCCTATCAGGTGGGTGACTCACTGTTAGTCACGCGTCTGACTCGCCGGGTTGATCAGTGGGGGACGATAGTGGTACCGACGGGCATCGTTCGCGTCACGAATGTCGCTGGATCGAGTGTTCGTGCGCGGATTGTAACACAGTTCGACCGCGTGACCGACGCCCAGTCCGCAATCCCGCTCGAGACGTTCGACGATCCGGGTTACGTGGTTCCCGTTCCAGTGGAAAACGGATCGATGGGTGAGATCCTGGCGGTTCGTGACATCGAGGCGATGGTGGGCCCACAGGATATCGTATTTGTCAATTTGGGCCGCTCAGATGGAGTGGCGCTGGGAGATGTGTTCGAGATTCTGGATTCGAGCAGACCGGGGGCGGGCGGAGCTGCTCAGCCGTGGGTCTCCGTTGGGATTCTCCACATCGTCCATGTGAGGGAGCACACGGCGTCTGGATTCGTGCTGAACGTGAATGATACCGGGATTGGCACGGGAACACCCGTACGCCTCATCAGGAAGATGCCCTCCTGATGTGCCGGCCGACGCCCCGATGGGACGTCGGACCGCTGGAGCGGCTTGGTGATCTGCACGGGCCGCAATGGAAACCGAGCCCCGTGTTTCCATTGCGGCCTGTTCGTTCGTCTTGGAAGATCCTCTGGTCATAGTAGATTCATTCCGACGTGCGGATGCGGATGGGGACACCCCGACGGCCGTGCCCCGCTTCGGCGGGCGGTCGCCGGACTCTAATACTGGGAGATGGATTTGCAACAATGGCGAAACGTGCCTTGGTGACTGGTGGGGCGGGCTTCATCGGCTCCCATCTAGCTGACGCATATCTCAGCGAAGGCTACGAAGTCACGATAATTGACGACCTGTCTAGTGGCCGGCGCGAAAACGTGCCTACCGACGCGAGATTCGTCGAGTGCGACATTGGCTCGGCACAAGCCCGCGCTCTGCTCAGCGGCGAGACCTTCGACGTGTTGAACCATCACGCGGCTCAGATGGACGTACGGGTCTCGGTGACCGATCCGGAATTCGATGCGCGCACCAACATTCTCGGATTACTCAACCTCCTTGAGGGTGCCCGCACGGGGGGCACCAACAGAGTGCTGTTCGCTTCATCGGGCGGGGTGGTGTACGGTGAGAGCAACGACTTGCCGCATCCCGAGGAGGCCAGGAAGCTCCCGGTGTCTCCGTATGGAGTCAGCAAGCTAACATCGGAGTTCTACCTGGCGGCGTATGCCCAGCTCTACGGCATGGAGACCGTGTCGCTCCGTTACGCCAACGTGTACGGCCCGCGGCAAAATCCCCATGGCGAAGCCGGGGTTGTCGCGATATTCTGCAGCCGACTGACACAAGGTGAGGGTATCACCATATTCGGCGACGGTTCGCAGACGCGCGACTACGTCAACGTATTCGACGTAGCCCGCGCGAACCTCGCGGCCACAAAGTGGTCGCCGCCTGCCGTCGATAGTATCGACCTGGTGTCCTTCAATGTGGGTACCGGTGTCGAGACAAGCGTGAATGCGTTGGCTGAGAGCCTGCTTGCAGCAACTGGAATCACCGTGCCGATTGTGCATGCCGAAGCCAGATCGGGCGAGCTCCAGCGCTCCGCTGTGCACGTTGGCAAAGCCGAACGCGAACTGGGATGGCGACCCGAAGTTCCGCTGGAGCGCGGTCTCAAAGAAACCTATGAGTGGATAGCGGAGAACGAAGCATGATGCTGGCGCAGGTTGGGGGAGCGCTCCCGACGAGCCCTTGGGAGCTGGTGACGACATCGAGCACCGCCACGAAGCTGGTGCTTCTGATCCTGGTGGTGTTCTCGTTGATCTGCTGGTTCCTGATCCTGCTCAAATGGATGCAGTTCAGAAGACTGGGCAAGCTGGGGGACCGCTTTTTCGCGCAGCTCGAGAAGACCACCCGCTTAGAAGACGCCTATCACACGGTGATGAAGCTGCCACCGTCACCGTATGGGCGTCTGTTGCGGGAAGGAGTCAACTTCTTTTCGGAGATACGCCCTGGCGCGCTGCACGAAGAGGGGCGTGCGCAGAGTCCCACTCTCTCACCGACAGAGCTCGAAGTGCTCAAGATGCAGTTGGCCAAGGAGGTGGGTGCGGAACGTGACCTCATGGCGCGGTTTATACCTTGGTTAGCGACAATCGGTTCAGTGAGTCCGCTACTAGGTCTTCTGGGCACGGTACTAGGCGTTATGGACGCGTTCATTGGCATCGCAGCCGGCGGCTCGGGCAACATCTCCGCTGTGGCGCCGGGTGTCGCCGAGGCGCTGGTAACGACCGTACTCGGTCTGGCTGTCGCGATACCGGCTGTGATTGCGTACAACATTCTGGCCAGCAGGCTGGGCGTGTTCGCCGGCGAACTGGAGGGGTTCGCTCAGGAGATCCTAGGCACAATGGCCCGGGAAGGGAGAATCTGAGTCATGCCGGACCGGGGTCTGCGCAGTCGAGGAGCCCTGCCGCTCACCGCCGACATCAATGTCACCTCGTTGGTGGACGTTGCCTTCGTGCTGCTAATCATCTTCATGATCACCGCGCCGATCATGCAAGGTGGTGTTGATGTCCAACTGCCCCGCGGCGATCCGCGGCCGATCGAGCCCAAAGAGGGTCTCATCGTGTCAGTTGACAGGGAAGGCCTGATCTATATCGACGACAACAGCACTCCTCTCAACTATGCCGAGTTCCGCGCCACGTTCGCAGCGCTGGTGCGGCAACGGCAACCCAGCGGAGTGTACTTCCGCGGCGACAGGCGAGCGGGATACGGCAACGTAGTCAGGGTGCTGTCGGTGATGCAGAACGCGGGCATTGACAACCTGGCCATGGTTCTCGAGGAAGAGGAGATCAACCGGTGAGGGGGTTTCGCCGCTTCAGACGAGCTGTAGAGCGGCGACGCGGGACGCGCATGGCGGTGGCCGGTAGCGTCACCTTACACACAGTCGCCGCCGGTTTCTTCCTCACATCAACCAGTACTCAAGTGGCCATGCCGCCGGTGTACCGTGTTGAACTCGTGGCGGCACCGCGACCGGAGCCCGATCGTAGGCGTGCGCCGGAAACCGTGCAGCGACAGGCTGAGCAGACGGTCCCGACGCCTCGACCGCCACGTAGAACCTCGCAGGCGGAGACGCCGCCCCCACCTACCCGTGAGCCGGAAGATCGAGAGCCAGCTCCCCGGACCGACGCTGTCGAGCTGGCACCCGATGTCGAGCCTTCCACTGGCAGCGATCCCGCAACGGTCAGTACCGCCGGCGTGGAGTTCCCGTTTCCCGAATACCTGCGGAATATCGTGGTGCAGGTTCATCGCAGGTGGCAAAGACCGTCGGGCAATGTGTCCCTTAGAGCCGAGGTATCGTTCTTTATTCACAGAGAAGGTGGCGTGACCCACTTCCAATTCGTCCAACGCTCGGGCAACTTCGGGTTCGATCTGGAGGCGCAAGGGGCGATAGAGGCGGCGGCCAACTCCGGTGCATTCGGACCGCTCCCCGAGGGCTTTCCGGACGACGTTTTGTTTGTGAGTTTCTTCTTCGATCCAGCGACGACGAGATGATGGTAGTGCAGACGGGCTTTCTCTGTTCGATGCGGCGTGTGATCGCGTGGCTGCGTCACTCGCGCGTCGGAACGGCGGAACGACGGAACGGCGGAAGGGGGTGGTTTCCGACCTTCCGACCTTCCGACCTTCCGCCGTTGTTGGTGCTCCTCATGGGCTTTGGAATACCGGCCAATCTCGTGGCCCAAGATTCCATTCCTGTCGACCAGGGCGTGCGTTTGGGCATCACATATACTCCCGGAATGCGACCGGGCATGCTCGTGCTCGGTGGGCCGTTCGTTGATCTGCAAGACTCGGTTCGCACGATCGTGCAGCGGGATCTGGAGTACAGCGATCGCTTCGAGATGATCTACCTGCCGCGGGGCGACAGCCTGGTGCTGGGGGTGCGCGCCAATTCGGGTGAGAGCGGCAGTAGCACGGCCAGCCAGGCTGAGCCGTACGTCAACTACTCGCTCTACGCGGCGCTCGGCGCTGAATACGCGGTCAGCGTGCTGCAGCAGCCGGACTCGTCACTCACGGTCAACTTGTACGATGTGCGAGGTGAACAGGTCCGTACCAGCGTGCGTTTGGTGGAGCAGGATCCGTATTTGCCCGAGTTCAGACTCGCGGTACACCGGGCAGCGGATGAGGTGGTGCGGGGGGCCGCGGGCGAACCGGGATATGCCGCAAGCCGCGTTGCGTTTGTCAGCCGCGGTCGCGCTTACGTGGTCGATTCTGATGGTGCCGGAAGGCAAGCCGTTTCACCGTCTGGATCGGAGGCTTTTTCGCCGGCTTGGGACCGGACTAGGCCGAGGCTGGCGTACACGGAACTTGCCGCTGACGGCTGGGGATCGATCGTGATCCTCGACATGGCGGACGGCACCAGAGAGGTGGTTCCCCCCACCCGAGACTACCTGAATTACGGGCCGGAGTTCTCACCGGATGGATCCGTGCTGGCGTTCAGTCGCGGGTGGGAAGAAGGGACCGACGTGTTTTCGTATAACCTCGCGCGGGACTGTTGTTTACAGCGCTTGACGGTCGGTCGGTTATCGGATAACCTTTCTCCAGCGTTTAGCCCTGATGGGCGCCGAATCGCTTTTGCATCGACTAGGGTCGGCTTGTCGCAAGTCTACGTCATGGCTGCTGACGGTACCGACCAGGAGCTCTTTGCTCCCTACGACTACGGAGTCACCGGCGACACACACAGTCCATCGTGGTCGCCAGACGGTTTGAGCTTGGCGTTCCATCGAACGGTGGCTGGAAGCCCGCAGATCTTCGTGATGGATGTACGTGGTCGGAAGGTGCGACAGCTCACGAGCGCGGGGCGAAACGAGGATCCCTCCTGGGCGCCTGACGGAAGACACCTGGTGTTCAAGTCGAGTCGCACGGGGGCTGAGCAATTGTGGGTGATTGATACAGACACTGGACGGGTACGACAGCTGACCAGAATTGGTCGTACACGTATGCCGTACTGGTCTGCGCGAATCACAGAGCCAAACGAACCCTGAGACTGGAGTAAAAATGCGCCTCACCCTTCCCATCACTGCCGGAGTGGCCGCCATCTTGATCGCTGCAGCGTGCGGCGGTGGGCAGCCCGAAGTTGCGCCTGGGCCCGACCCAGATTCCATCGCTCGTGAGCAGGCGCGTCGCGACTCGATCGCACAAGAACAGGCGCGGCAGGACAGCATCCGCCGGGCGCGCGAAGAGGAGGAGCGGATACGACGTCAGCGCACCGCTGACTCCATCGCAGCCGTGCGGGCCGAGACTGAGGCAGTGCGCAACATGATCGCGCGTCGAGTGCACTTTGACTTCGACAGGTACGCCATCCGTCCTGGAGATGACACCCAGGTCCTGGAACAGAAGCTGGCGGTTTTACAGGCCAACGCCAATCTGCGTCTGGAAATCACGGGGCATTGTGATGAGCGTGGCACGGACGAGTACAACATGGCGCTGGGTATGAGGCGCGCAAACGCGTCGAAGCAGTTCCTGGTCGACCGCGGCATCGACGAGGCTCGACTAACGGTGCGTTCGCGTGGAGAAGAAGCCCCAGTCGCCATGGGGAGTAATGAGGAGGCTTGGGCGCAAAACCGTAGATCGGAGTTCAGGATCACCGGCGGCGGCGACGTGCTCACACGACCGGGCATGTGAGGCATCTTGGTGTAATTGCTGTAACGAGTGTCGCCCTCTCTGCCTGCGCGCTGAAGGGCGACGTTCGTCGCGTTGAGCAGGAAGTTCAGGAGCTTCGTGCGGAAATGGCCCGCGCCGATTCGGCGTGGGCCGATTTCTTTGATCTAGCATTCCAGCAGATGATGGCTCTGCAAGGTCAGATCATGGACTCGCTCGAAGCCCGAGAACGACGATTCGCCTCTTTCAGCGGTACCGTCAGCAGTGATATGACGGAGGTCCAGCTGCAGCTGATGCAGATCCAGGAACTCACCGGGCAGAGTCAGGCCCGACTTGCCGAATTGCAGCGCCGGCTGGACGAACGTGATACGCGGCCGCTGGTTGCCCAGGCGACGGGTGACAGTGCGGGAGCGGGTATTGCTCCCGCCGGTGCACCCAGCCCGAACGAGATCTACGACGTTGCCATCCAGCAGCTGTCTCGAAACAGTCCGCTGACGGCCCGAACGGCGTTCCAACTGCTGATCGAGCAGTATCCAGACCACCCCTTGGCGGGCGACGCGCAGTTCAATATCGGGGAATCCTGGCAAAATACCGAGCCGGACTCGGCTGCGGCCGCTTATCAACTCGTCGTGCAGAACTATCCCAACTCCCGCCGCGCGCCTACAGCGTTATACCGACTGGGAACCATCGCCGAGCAGCGGGGGGACATGGAAGCCGCCCGAGTGTACTACCAGCGTGTGATCAGCGGGTACCCCAGGTCAGATGAAGCGGAGTTGGCCCGCGCCAAGTTGAGTCCGGCTCACTAGCCAGCGTGGCCCGGAGCCATCCCGATGGTGAAGACGAAGAACCCCAAGGGCGAGATGCCCTTTCTCGAGCACCTCGAAGAACTGAGGTGGCGGATCCTGCGCAGCCTGGGAGCCGTGCTGGTAGGTACGGTGATAGGGTTCCTTGCCGTGCAGAACTTCGAGGTGCTGGAGCTGCTGAAACAGCCCATCGCGCCGTACCTTCCCGATGGCCGCTTGGTAGTCACTAGGCCCACCGACGCGTTCTTCGTAACTCTAAAGCTAGCGTTCCTGATCGGGCTCCTCTTGGGCGCGCCTGTCTTGCTCAGGGAGATGTGGGCGTTCCTGTCGCCCGCTCTGTATGAGCATGAGAAACAGTACATCACCCCGGCCCTGCTGGCAGGCTTGGGGCTGTTCGCGATCGGGGCGCTCATGGCCTATCTCTGGGTTCTACCTGTGGCGCTGCGGATTCTACTCACCAAGTTCCAGATGGAGGACCTGGAGTTCTTCATCACGGCGACGGCATACTTCGGGTTTGCGACGCAGCTCATCATTGCGTTCGGTCTCATGTTCGAAGTGCCGCTGTTCATGGTACTGCTGTCGTCACTCGGGCTGATCGGACCGGCAGGGTTTGCAAAGCAGCGGCCACTGGCGCTCGTGATAGCGTCCATACTTGCGGCCATGCTAACACCGCCCGACGTGGCTTCAATGATGATGCTGATGTTACCGGTCGTGCTGCTGTACGAGGTAGGGATCCTGGTCTCGCGGTTGGTATGGAAGCGGCGCGAGAGGTCAACCGCGGAGCAGTGATGCTGTGTCACGCTCGGCGCAGCCTGGTCGTAGGTTGTCTCTTTGGGGCCATCGCAGCAGCGGCCTCGGGACAAGATCCTGCGACCCGACCGACTGTCAGGACAGAGAGACCTGACTCGGTCCAACGCCCTGATTCGACTGCGGTGCCAGTCGATACAGCGCTGGCGCTGGGGCTCGGATTGCCTACCCAGCCGTCTCGTGCGTTCCCTGCCACGGACTCCGTCATTCAGGAGCTACTGACTCGCGAGGGGTACGGTACGACTCGCTACGCCGCGGATAGCCTGACTCTCTTCTCCGAGACCAACCTCATCCGTCTCAAAGGAAGCGCTCTGGTAGAACGTGAGACCAGCAAACTAGAGGCAGACTCGATCTCGTTTCAACAGGACGAATGCCTCATGCTCGCTCAAGGAGAGCCCGCCTTGTTCGACGGGGAGACGGTATTGGTTGGTGGCGGAATGCGTTACGACACCTGCGAGCGACAGGGGATCGTATCGGAGGCCCTGACCAAGTTCAACCAGATGGGAGTTGACTGGTATCTGCGTGGGGAGCTGGCGGTCGACTCTGCGGCCACGAGGATGTACGGGGCAGGCAACGAGGTGACGACGTGCGACCATCCCAATCCACACTACCACTTCTCGGCGCACAACGTGAAGTGGGTGTCCAACAACATGCTGGTCGCTCGACCCGCGGTGCTCTACGTGCGGGACGTCCCCGTTATGTGGCTACCATTCATATGGCAAGACATGCGACAGGGGCGACGCAGCGGGATCTTGGTGCCGCGATTCGGCGTCAACGATCTGGTGCGCCCCAATAGCGGTTACCGCCGGCACGTCACCAACATCGGGTACTATTTCGCCATCAGTGACTACATGGATTTCCAGGCGTCGCTCGACTGGTTCGCCGGCAACTACACGGCACTCAACGGTCAGATCAGGTACAACTGGCTTACCCAGTTCATGACAGGCGACCTCGCGGTCTCCCGCGTCTTCGAAGAGGGTATTGAGGGGAGCCCTGGCGCACGCTCTCTCAGAGTGCAGTGGTCGCACAATCAGAGTTTCAATCAGCGCACTAGACTCACAGCGAGCGTGGACTACGCTACTAGTTCGAGGGTCATAGAGCGCAATTCCATCGACCCGCTGGTGCAGACTGCCACATTGCGGAGCCAGATGAACTTCAACAAGCAGTTCGATTGGGGGACGTTCACGATTGGCGGAAGCAGGTCGCAGGA
>JBDHHP010000087.1:0-16103 GCA_039589275.1 Gemmatimonadota bacterium
TACTCTCGGCAGGCGTTGGCCGCGGCCTCTGCGCGGTCCTTGGCTGCGCCTGCTCTTTTTTGTGGTGCTCGGGAGTTTCAGCGCGTCTCTCACGGGGCAACCCCGATGGACGGCCTACGTCTTGTTGTCCCTCGCGGTGATGGCATTCTTGATGGCGATTGTCTGGGAACTGCGGGCATTCTGTCGATACCTCTGCCCGGTGGCCTCCTTCATTTCGTTGTACAGTCCGGTGGGCCGCGTGATGGTACGAAGCCGTGATGACGAAACCTGCCGCACTTGTCAGGGCAAACCCTGTTTGAGGGGAAACGACAAGGGCTGGGCCTGCTCCTTCGGGCTTTACGTCCCACGCGTCACGCGCAACGTTGATTGCGGCATCTGCACCGAATGCTACAAGAGCTGCCCGCACGACAACATCTCTCTGTCCTGGCGACGGGGTGGATGGACGGAGCGCTTCTCGTCCTATGGCGAGGCATGGCAGGCCGTCGTGTTGCTGGTTCTCGCCATGGTCTATTCCCTCACCATCCATTCTCCTTGGCCGGCGGTACGGGATATGACCAACCTCGTCGACAAGGCAAGCTGGAGCGAGTTTGCGTTGTATTCCGCCTCCATCGCCGCTTTGTCACTAGGGGGGGTGCCTCTCCTCTATTGGCTGGCGGTCGGTTTGGGGAACGCAGTGGCCAGCCGCATCAAGGAGGAGGCGGTCGGGCCGATTCCGGTGCGTGCTGCGACTGACGGAACCACGCGCCGCTCCGCGACTGGCGATGTCTTCAAGAGAACCATGCCGGCCCTCATTCCTCTGGGACTCGGGATGTGGGCCGCCTTCTTCATCCCCGTCGTGTTGACCAACTTCACGTTCATTCTTTACACGCTCTCTGATCCTTTCGGTTGGGGCTGGAATCTGTTCGGAGCAGCAGGAATGCCTTGGATTCAGATCTGGCCCAGCGGGGTGCCGTGGCTTCAGACGGTTGCCGTGTTGACCGGCGTTGCCTTCAGTCTGAAGCAGGGATATCAGCTGTGGCTCAGCGAGATGATGAAGAAGCGCGCCGCCTTGAGCGGCTTTGCACCCACGGCGGGGCTCATTGGCCTGATTGCAGCCGGCATGCTTGTCTACTTCACGAACTACTGAAAGAACATGGCCATATCTCGAAGAACCATTGCATCGATCCTGACTCTGGCCCTTATCCTCGTCGGCATTCCGCTGCTGGCCCTTTCGTATGAAGCCCGGCGATCGGGACGGTCCCTTAGTGACTACCTGGCCGGCCTCTCCGAGCCTGAGGCTGAGACGCTCGTCCCCGCTCCGGCTCGCGGTCCCACGATCCGGTTCCTGGAGCCGAGCCCGATTGGTGATCCGATGGGCTACACCAAACCGTGGATCACCCACCTGAGTATCGTAGACCTCGATAGGGACGGCCTGATGGACGTGGTGGTCTGCGACATCAGACAGGACTGGATCCAGCAGAAGCCCGCCGGCCTTAACCAGCTCAGCTGGATCCAGCAGAAGCCCGCCGGCACGTACCGGGAACAGAGAATTGGGTCGCCGGTCATTGCACCCGCTCATGTGACCCCGAGCGACATAGACCTAGATGGTGATCTGGATCTCCTGGTTGCCGAGATGGGAATGATCATGCCCAGCAACGACAAGATTGGCGCTGTTATCGTTCTTGAGAACACGGGCAACGAGCAGTTTTCGAACCGCGTTCTCGTCGAGCGAATCGCCCGTGTCACCGATATCCAGCCTGGCGATTTCGACGGCGACGGCGACATCGACCTCGCAGTGGGTCAGTTTGGCTACGACGACGGTGAGATACGCTGGATGGAGAACCAGGGTAACTGGGAGTTCGAGAGTCACAACCTGCTCAATCTCTCCGGCACCATCCACACTCCAGTCGGTGATATGGATGGCGACGGGGACCTCGACATTACGGCTCTCGTGTCTCAGGAATCGGAGAGCGTGTATGTCTTCGAGAACCTGGGCTCGGGCGAGTTCGAGACTCGTCGGGTTTATCGTTCCACTAACGAGGATTACGGAAGTAGCGGCCTGTCGCTCGTCGATCTGGATGGGGACGGCGACTCAGACTTGTTGTACACCAATGGCGACGCCTTCGACTATATACCTCCCGAGCCGCGGCCCTGGCATGGCGTTCAGTGGCTGGAGAACCGGGGGAATCTGGAGTTCCAGTTCCACCGCGTTGGCGATTTCCCGGGAGCTTTTTCGGCAAACGGCGCCGATGTCGATCGCGACGGTGACCTGGATATCGTTGCGGTCAGCGCATTCAACAACTGGGACGATCCGAGTGCTCAATCGATGATGTGGTTCGAGAACGATGGCCGCCAGCAGTTCACGGCGCACGACATCGTGTCGTCGCCGACTCACCTTCTGACTCTGGATCACGGAGATTTGGACGGCGACGGCTGGGTCGACTTTGTGAGCGGTGGACTGTATCCCTACCCACCCTTCGACCGCATGAGTCGCGTCACGATGTGGCACAATCAATGGCCGGAGCGGTAAGGTCCTTCGCTAACGATGCACGCAGCCCGCCGTCGCTCATTCGGCGCTTTGGTTTGTAAGCCCGATGCCCCCAGCGCACTCGCCTGCCTGACCGGAGGCGTTTCAGGCGAACCGGTGCCGTTAAGAACCTCGTAAGCCACTTATTGGCAATGACTTACAGCGCACGACCTCGGAAAGTCCACGGGCGCAATATGCCTATGGAGTCCGGTGGTTCGCCAACTCGAATTTCCCTCTAGCGTTCCACGTAGCGGACTGTATCTTAGCTGATTGAAGGAGAGCATCCCAACTTCTGGATCAGCTAATTCCAGCGCCGCGTGAGCGCTGTGAGATGAGAGAGTGAACTGGCGCCGGTGGGACAGCGACGGCTTTCGGCTACGCGTATGCTGCAGGCCTGATACGGCGCGAGCGCGATCACAGCACGGCTATCGATGCTAGATCGACTCGATCCGGGCTTTCCTGCCGTGGTCACTGAACGTAGGGATCGACGGCTCGGAGCTGGGCGCCTCAGCGAACAAAACACCAGCCGTCCTCCCTACCGGCGACGAGTTAGAATCTCCGGCAATAAACTGGATACTCTGCAACGAAGGAGGTTAACCAGAGCCTTCAGGGTGCGGAACGTTCAGCTCGTTGCGCATCGCGAGCTGATCGCCAAGGGAAGCGTGAAGTCCTTGCCAAGAACGACAGGATGAGGGAGGCGTTTGACATGCGAAGAATGCTACAGATCAAGAACCCATTCTGGACCAGCCGACTCCATTTCCTACGTGAAATGGGGATGAGTCTGGTGCTAGCACTGGTTTTATGCGGGACTGCATTTAGCCAGGTGATGGTCTCCGGAAGAGTCACCTCTTTACAGGGTGATCCTCTTCGAGGAGTGGCTGTCGCAGTACAGGGGACTGATATCCGTACAACTACCGATGCGGATGGGAGATTCTCGTTATCGGCTCCGGGAGACGGCGTATTGGTTGCTACTGTGATCGGGTTTCGCGCGGTTGCGACAAACATCGGCGGCCGCTCGACTGTCGACATCCTCATGGAACCAGCCATTGCGATGCTGGATGAGATCGTCGTTACGGGTTACACCGAACAGCGGCGGGCCGATATCACAGGTGCCATTACCACAGTTGAGATGCCGAGCGTCAGCAGGCAGAGCTCGGCAAGCGTGCTCCAGAGGCTGGATGGCCGCGTCGCAGGAGTCACGGTCAACGCGAGCGGCTCGCCCGCTTCACGCAGCACCGTACGAATCCGGGGTATCAGTTCGTTCCAGAACAACGATCCCCTGTATATCATCGACGGCACGCCGGTTGAGAGCTCGTATCTCAACTTCCTGAATCCAAATGATGTCGAGAACATACAGGTCCTCAAGGACGCATCGGCTGCTTCGATCTATGGTTCTCGAGCGAGTAATGGTGTCGTCATCATTCAGACTAAACGCGGATCACGGGGAGCACCCCAGTTCACGCTGGACGTCAAATCGAGTGTCGCCACTCCTGTGCGCGGCTATGACGATTTCCTCATTTATGATGCGTTAGAGTACCACGAAGTCATGAAGCGCAGCTATGAAGCCTCGGGACAGCCCGTCCCGCAGAACATCTATGGCGATCCCGAGAATCCCAGTGTACCGGCATACATCTGGCCGAACGACGGCCTCACTGCAACGACGTCAGTGGATGAGGATACGTATGCCTGGCCGGGCAATTTGATCATGCGCGGCAGCCCCGGTACGAACTGGTGGGACGAGGTGTTCAGTCCCGCTCTCGTTACGGATGCCAATCTGGGTGTCTCAGGCGGTGGTGAGGATCACCGCTATACTGCCTCCTTCAATTATCTCAATCAGGAAGGCACCGCGGCGTATAACAGGTTCCAGCGTGGCAGTGTTCGAATCAACACCGAGTTCGATGTCGGCGTGCTCACCGTCGGTGAGAATCTCTCGGTGTCGCTCGAGAATAGGGTCGGCGGGAGGGGGGATGGAGCGGGCGAGGAAGGCTTCATGGGCAAGAACATCCTGATGCAGCCCGTTGTTCCCGTTTATGACATCGGTGACAATTGGGCCGCCGGGAAGGCCGTGAGCCTCGGGAACAACTCCAATCCTCTCAAGCAGGCATGGGCCGACAAGGACGACGTTTTCAAGAACACCATTCTCTTCGGAAACGTATATGGCGTCGCACGGCTTGCGGAAGGACTGCGATTCAGGACCTCGTTCGGGTTCAACCTGAGTGATTGGTCACAAGTAAGATACGATCCCATCAGCCCCGAGGAATCCGAGCCGTCGTTGTCCGACGGCATCGAAGAGGAGTTCAACACGTTCCGGGATTGGACCTGGACCAACCTGCTCACGTACGCGACCACGTTGGGCGAGCGCCACAACTTTAACGTCCTGTTGGGACAGGAGTCGAACAAGAACACGGAAAGGAATCTCGACGCCGAGATTAGCAACCTGGTCACCACGGACATCAATGCCAGATACATCGATGATGCCATCGGTGATCCAGCTACAAAGCATACAGAAAGCGCAGGTTGGAGGAGCTCATTGATGTCCTTCTTCGGAAAGATCGACTACAACTTCGACAATAGGTATCACCTCAACGTTACGCTGCGAAGAGACGGATCTTCCAAATTCGAAGCTGACCACCGGTGGGGCATGTTCCCGGCGTTCAGTGTGGGATGGAGATTGTCCGAGGAGTCTTTCCTGCGGGGAAACCAATCCTTCACCAACGTCATGCTGCGGTTCGGATGGGGCCTCACCGGAAATCAGAACATCCCTGCCGGACGCCAGACGAGCCAGTTCGGTGGTGGGACCGGAGATACCTACTATGATGTCGGCGGAACGGGCAGCACGATCGTTCCGGGATACAGGCAGACGTCGTTGGGGAACGACTCCCTGAAGTGGGAAGAGAACGAATCCATGAACCTCGGTTTGGATCTCGAGTTCCTTGGCGGCAACGCCAGTCTTGTGGTAGATGTATACCAGAGGGACACGGATAACCTGCTGTTTGACCCAGCGCAGCCGGCGACTGCAGGGGTAGCCGATGCTCCGATCGTCAATATCGGTCAGATGCGAAACCGAGGCATTGATCTTGCCCTCGGCTTCACCGGAGGCTTTGGCGATGATGGGAGCTGGAGTGTCACCCTGAACGCAAGCCACTACAAGAATGAAATCGTCCGGATCGATGGTGTGCAGGATTTCTTCTTCGGTGACAATATCACGGCACGTTACGGATTTAAGACCATTAACGAGGTTGGCGGTGAGATAGGTGCGTTCTATGGCTTGCTAACCGATGGTCTCTTTGAGAATCAAGCTGCGGTGGATGGCCATGCGTCACAGGACGGCGCCGCTGTCGGCAGGCTCCGGTTCGTGGACTTGGATGGGGACGGAGCGATCAGCGCGGACGACCGGACGGTTATGGGAAGTCCGCATCCGGATTTGACGGCCGGATTGGATCTGGAGTTCACACGGGGAGCGTTCGATTTCAGTGCGACCCTGTTCGGGTCGTTTGGGAACGAAATAATGGAAGTGAACAAGCAGTTCTACGTGTTCCAGAACTTCACCACCACCGTGCGAAAGGACATGCTGACCCATGCCGCGGTCGTAGAGAACGGACAGGTAACCAACCTGGACGTCGCCAAGTACCCGAGACTGGACATCAACGATACCTACAGCGGTCAACAAGTCAGCGACATCTACGTCGAGGATGGTACCTACGTCAGGCTGCGGAACCTGCAACTCGGGTATCGTATTCCGCAGTCATTCCTGACCCAGATGAGGGTGTATGTGCAGGCAGAGAACCTGTTCACCATAACTGGGTACCCGGGCCTCGATCCAGCCTTGCCCGCGCTAGACGAAGACGATCCAGCCGGCGATGTCAGGGATCAGTATCGGGGTTGGGACAGGGGTGCGTATCCCAGCAATAGGATGTTCAGCCTGGGAATGAACGTCGCATTCTAGTGAACCGTCCCTTGCAAGGAGACTGAAGACCATGAAAGCACCGAATAGATTCAGACTGCTCACGGGGACGGCTTTGCTGATCTTCGCGGCGGTGGCGACGTACGCCTGCGGGGAGTTCTTGGAGAGCGCCCCACAGGGGGCTCTGGATGAGCAGACGCTGGCCAATGCGGCAGGGGTAGAAGGCACACTCATTGCCGCGTACAGAATGTTGGACCGGAATACCGGAGTAGGCGGTGCCTGGGGGTCCGCCGCAAGCAATTGGGTGTGGGGGAGTGCGGCCAGCGATGATGCCTACAAGGGGTCCGAGGCAAGTGACCAGCCCCCCATCACGGACATCGAACTGTACAATTGGAGCACCGGTGGCACCGACGATTATTTGAACGACCAGTGGAGAACCCTGTATGAAGGGGTCGTCCGGGCCAATGCCGCGTTGAACCTGCTTGCCGGCGTACTCGAGGCGGGCGAGGAACCGATCTCCCAGATTGACCAGGACGGCATCACGGGAGAAGCCATATTTCTGCGGGCGCACTTTCACTTCGAGGCCTGGCGGCTGTGGGGCAACATCCCATACTACACCGAGGCTGATGAGGACTTCCGCAAGTCGAATGTTAACGTGGATGCCCTCGGGAGCATGGTGAGCGATCTCGACCGAGCCATCGGGCTGCTGGATACAGATCCACGGAACGGGGAGGTCGGAAGAGCGACGTCGTGGACTGCCAAAGCCTACAAGGGAAGGGTGCAGATGTATGCCGGCGACTATGCCGGAGCAGCGACGACGTTGGCGGACGTGAGGGCGAACGGGCCTTATGATCTTGAGCCGAACTTTCATCAAGTCTGGACCGGTTTTTCGGAGTTTGCCAACGGCCCGGAAACTATCTTGACGTATCAGGCCTCCGCAAATGACGGAAATCCCGGGGGGGATAACGCGAACTGGGGAGAACGCCTGAATTTCCCGCATTCCGGCAGCCCGTTCGGATGCTGTGGTTTTCACCAGGCGTCGCAGAACATGGTCAACTTCTTCGCGGTTGACGCCAATGGGCTTCCGTTGGTCTTGACGGATGCTACATGGAACGACCGAGATGCGACTCTTAATGCCGCAGCCTCAGCCACTATGGCGTTGGATCCGCGGATAGATTGGACCCTCGGCAGGGATGACGTCCCGTTCAAGGACTGGGGAGTCCACAAACCGGGCTGGATCCGGGCCCCGGCATTCGGAGGTCCGTACAGTGCGAAGAAGAACATCCATGAAGATGCCAGTGGCGCCCAGAGCAATGTCGGGTGGACGAATACTCAGTTGAATTCCGTGAACATCCACATCTTCCGCTATGCTGATCTGCTGTTGCTGCTGGCCGAAGCGCTCGTTGAAACAGGGTCGCTCGATGAGGCCCGGACGATCGTCAATCAGATCAGAACGCGGGCCGGTGTTGCGGCCCAGGGATGCGGGGTGCCAGCAGATGCAAACAGAGCTGCAGAATTGGTGGCCCTGTATCCCCTATGTGACGGGGATGCTCGCATCGCCGTGCCAATCGATGATGCCTCAATTGGCTGGGCGGATTACGAGATCGGCCTGTACCCGGCGGCAGGATGGGACCAGGCCTTCGCCAGAGAGGCTGTTCGCTATGAGAGAAGGCTGGAACTGGCGATGGAAGGCGAGCGGTTCTACGACCTGCGGCGCTGGGGAACCGCCGAGCAGGTTCTCAATGCCTACGTTGCGATAGAACAGAACAGGAGACCGCACATTACGGGTGCGGCTGTGTTCGCGGCTCGACACAGCCTGTTCCCTCTCCCATCCGTTCAGATCGAATTGAGCCAGGTTGAGGGAGAGGATATGCTAGTGCAGAACCCCGGCTGGTAGGCGACACAGCACATTCTCCGCCGGACCAGCCTGCCACCCTACGAGAGCCCGGTCCTGACACAGTCGGGACCGGGCTCTTACACTTCCGTCCTCCGCACCTTGCGCTCAAGGGTTCCTGATCGTGAATGCCTGCAGTGAATCGCCGTTGTTTGCTATGAGGACGGCCTTTCCCGTTGGCGTAGTGATCAGGGCCAGGTCCGTGACCTGCAACGGAGCCAGGAACCCACTTACGAGTGGAGGGACCGGGGTGAAGCTGCCATCGCCGTCACTTCTCAGCCAGAGGCCATTACCTGCATCAGCTCTAGGGATATTTGGCTCAGTGTTGTACAGGTTCCCCGCCACAATCAGGTCGAGATTACCATCACGGTCAACATCGTGGGCAATGATCCCGTTGATAGGTGATATCTGCGCCAGGTTGGGTAACGGAAATGAGGTGAAAATTCCATCTCCGTCGTTCTGCAAATAGACACTGGCAAACGTATCCGCCTGGTAATGGACCGCTTGCTGCAGCTGCGAGGCGCCGAAGATCTGCTGGATGGGTGTCTCCGCAAACGCCCCGTAACTCGGGAATCTCATCCCGACACTGTAGATCTGTCTGCCCAACCTCCCCAAACCGAAAAAGGGATACTCCGTTCCGTCCAGCTCCTGTGTGAAGACTATCTCCGTTGTCCGGTTCCCGGTGAAGTCGTTCGCATAGATCCCGAACCTGCTATCCTGGGACGTCGTGAACGAGTGGTTCAGACCGAGATTGCCGGCAACTAGATCCGGATGACCATCGTTGTTGAAGTCCCCTGACCCGAGACTGTACCACCAGCCCCGCATGTCGGGCGGTCCCACCGCACCAGTTACATCACGCAATCGCTCGCCATCGTTCTCATAGAACTCAAGCGGCATCCACACGCCTGCTGTCACCAGATCCAGTCGCCCGTCGCCGGTGAAGTCGGTCCAAACAGCGTCCGTGATCATGCCTCCAGGCCGCACCAGCTCGGGGCTTGCCTCTTGTGTGATATCAGTGAAGCTGCCTCCATCGTTGCGTAGCACGTAGCTTCGTGTGGGGTAGGGGTAGTTCCTGGGTACTAGACGGCCACCGACAAAGAGGTCCAATCTGCCGTCACCAGTAAAATCGCCAGCGGTAACGCTGGCCGTGGCGGTCAACATCTGCGGTAACGCTGCGGTGTCCTTCACGAACCTGCCGCCGCCCTGATTGACGTAGAGGCGGTCCTGCAACAACTCTGAAACGGGTGAGAGGTGATACCCACCGCTGGCTACATAGATGTCCAGCAGCCCGTCTCCGTTGGCATCGAAGAACAGAGCCCCCCAATCCTCGTGATCCTTGTCGGCTAACCAGGGTTGTTGCTGGTTGGATTCGACGAAGCTGCCGTCCTCTTGCTGCAGGAACAAGGTGGCTGGGAAATCCGCTGCGCCACCGATGAACACGTCATCCAGACCGTTGCCTGTCACATCTCCCACGGCAAGCGCAGGCCCCTGTCTGGACAACATATGAGGCAACAGCGGTTGTGCGGTGTAGTCGACGAACGCCTTCTCCTGGTGCTCGTACTTCAACGCCTTGCCGGGATCCATGGGCCGAAACACACGATCGTCAGCGGGAACAAGAGTACTGGGGCCCTCGTTGTCTGCCGCATCTTCCTGCCGCACGGTCACCACGCGATCGACCTGCAGATCTGTCAGTAGTTGGTACCGCCCGTCGGGCCAAACCACCTCCAGGCTATCCACACGCAGCGCATCACCCAGCCCGAAATGAATCCTGTCATCCATGCTGGACTGGTAGCCCCTGTACGGGTTGTTGTAGAGGTACTGCTTCTTTCCTCCGGCCTTGAGGGTCAGCGTCGCTCCGAGCCCTCGGCTGTTGGGAGATTCTCCCGCGAGTCTTATCTGCAGATAGTGAGTCGTGCGGTCTGTAGGTTGGATGTTGTGGTAGATGAATGCAGGAGCGTCGATGTTGTTGATCACGATATCGAGCCTGCCGTCGTTGTCCAGGTCTGCGTGCGCTGCACCGTAGGAGAATCCCGGGTGGTCCATCCCCCATGCATTGGTCTTGTTGCTGAACGTCAGGTCTCCCTCATTCCGGAAGACATAGTTCGATACTTCGTAGCCGTGCAGCTGCTCCAGGATCTCCAGTCCTCGTTGACGATTGTCAATCTGCCGTACAGGATGCATCTCTGTCTGGTAATCATAATCGATGACTGCTTTGGGATAGCCGTTGGTGATGAGGATATCCTTGAATCCATCATTGTCATAATCGCCAAACACGGGATTCCAGGTCCAGTCTGTGAAGGCGACACCGGCCAGGCGGGCGATCTCGCTGAAGATGACGTCTCCGTCTTGCGTGACTCCGTTGTTCAACTGCAATGAGTTGGAGCTGTAATCGTCGTGAAACCCTCTGCGGCGGGACTCCATGAAACCAGTATAGGTGAGGGCTCCGGTCATCCGTTTTCGTAACCGCAGATCTTCTGGTATCATGTCCGTCTGCAGAATATCGAGCCAGCCGTCATTATTGAAATCGGCGATGTCAACGCCCATGCCGGCATAGCTGGTGTGCTTGAGCCATGCAGCCGATTTGTCAGTGAATGTTCCATCCCCATTGTTGACATACAGGACGTCGCTGGGGTTGTCGTCGTTGGAGACATAGATATCGGGCCATCCGTCCCTGTTCAGGTCTGAGACAGCGACGCCAAGTCCAAAGCCGACCTCTCTCAAGATCCCTGCTTCCTCGGACACGTTCGTGAACGTGCCGTCACCGTTGTTGCGGTAGAGTCGATCGTGACTGATGGGACTCTGACTCGCTATCCCTGCTGGGTGCCTTGCTGCCTCGCCGCGTGCAAACTCCGCGGGAGAATTGGTGATCAGAAAGAGGTCGAGGTATCCATCCAGGTCGTAGTCGAAGAAAGCGCCGTGGGTCGTAAAGCCGGTGTCATCGATATTGTATGCTGCGGCGGCTTCAGTGAAGGTACGATCGCCGTTGTTGAGAAACAGCAGGTTGGCCCGTTCTTCCAGTTGGGACCATGCGTGTCCGGACATGGAGACATAGACATCCAGATACCCGTCGCTATCGATGTCCACCATGCTGGCACCGTAGGCCCATCCATCGGTCCCCACGCCTGCCGACTCCGTGATATCGGTGAACCGCATATCCCCGTTGTTCGCATAGAGGCGGCTCGAGACCATGTTGCCCGTGAGGAATATGTCCTGCAATCCATCGTTATCGATGTCGCCAATGGCCACTCCGCCACCGTTATACACGAGAGCGTCCATCTGCACATTGATGGAATCGTCGGTCGTAACTGTGTTGGTGAATGTGATTCCGGTTTGTTCCGGGGTCAGTAGCCTGAACAGTGGCGCAGCCTGTTCTTGACGACCGCAACTCGCCACGCAGAGAAGAGACGCAAAGAGCGGTAGCAGAGGTCGGTGAGACATGTTCATATCGTGAGAGGTTGCATCGACTGGTCCTTGTCGAGGTCTGTGAGAGTGGCCTTCAGTCGAGCCGGATAGTCCTCGGACGTGGCATAAGATGGGGAGTTGTCGCCTTGTTGGCGAGACGTGGCCAATGGCCGTCTGAGATTGCGCCGATCAAGACAACTCGGTCATACGTAAACCAACATAACACAATAACTTGACTAGCCACGCAGCGTGAAGAAAGACGCCCGCAGGTGTTCCCGCGGAACATCGGCGGACCCATCCCGTGCGTGCGGGGGTAGTGCAGATTCATTATCTTACAAGTGATACGCTACCCTCGGAGGCCTCGATGCTCACATCATCGCTGGGGTTCTCTGGCCGCGCCTCGCTGGCCCTCACCGTATTCATGTGTATCCTCGTCGGTTTCGTGCTCGGGTGCGCGCGCGCGAGCGAGGCCGAACCCGAGGCTGCGCCGCAGGAGGAACCGCCCACGGCCTCCGACCTCACCTCGGACGAGATTCAGAAGAGGCCCCGCGAGCCAGTCGAGAGCATGCTGGAGAGCCGCTTTGCTGGCGTGCGGGCGACAAAGAATGCCGATGGCTCCCTCAGCCTTCGCATCCGGGGTGTGACGTCGTTCTACGGGAACTCCGAGCCGCTGTTTGTGGTCGACGGCGTCCCCCGGCGGGAGGGACACGGTGGGCGCCTGGCTGGCATCAGTCCGTACGACATCGAGTCCATAGAGGTGCTGAAGGGCCCCCCCGAAACGACGCTGTACGGGGTGCGGGGTGCCAACGGCGTTATCCTCATCACGACCGTTCGGCCGGATCAGTGAGGGGTAATCGCTAGCTCTCCCTGGTCTCTTGTGCGAATTGGGCGGCTTGATCAGGCCGCCCTTCTCGTTTGAGTCATGTGAACCACGTTTGAAGACCGGGAGCTTTCGCTGGCTGGGCTGAGACGGGCCTGGAGGGCGTCGACGACCCGGACTGGTGGACGGCCCGGCTCCTCGAGGCCATCACGTCGGACTCGGTGAGCCGTCGCATCGCGTACGCCCTCGTGCGGCGCAATGCAAGTGAGACTGACATGCCCGGGCACTACTTCGGACAGTACGCCGGTCATCCCAGCGCCCCCAACTTCGCTCGGTTTGCCCTAGACGCGTTCGTTGTGCTGGTCGACGAGCTACCGAACCTGTACCGCTGGTGCGGCAGGTGGGAGAAGCAGAACTGATGACGGCAAACAGATTCCTCGTTCTGACGCTCGAGCGCTTGCCGCTTACCGATCCGGCTGCTTGGTCTTGATGAGGATGACGCCGTTGGCGCCCCGCACACCGTACAGCGTCGTGCCGGGGGGATGCGTCAGCACCTCGATGGACTCGATGTAGTACGGATTGATGCCGGCTAGTCTCCCTCCGTGCCCTGCCGCGAGGGGGTTCCCGTCGATGAGGATCAGCGGCTCTGTGCTGCCGTAGAACGACGCCTTTCCTCGGATGCGGAATCTGAGCGTACCGTCGGCACTCCTTGTCACTTGGACTCCGGGAAAGCGGCGTGCCAGGGTGGCCTCGATGGGCTCGTGGGCCCTTTTCTGAACCTCGCCCGAGGTGAGGGTGGAGGCCCTGGTTGAGTCTTGCTGCGGGGCAACTTGGGGCTCAGCCTCATCCGTTGTGGCCGTACGTGCGCAGCCGGACACGAAGCCGACGAGAAGACTGGCGAGCAGGGTGACGGCCAACAGGGCGTGGCCAGAGAACTCCTGCGAGGACCTTGGCACGGGGACCTCCGATTCGAACTGTCAACCTCAAGATAACCTGTCTGCTCTACTGCGGCACGCTCGGAGCCGGTGGCGGTTGCGTAGGGAGAGGCATTCCTAACCGGTAGGGCTACGTGAAGTGCGGCCAGCTTTGATGGGTCACTACCCCTCGGCCGCGTCAGCGCTGTCGCCGCCGCGACCCCGGGGGGAGCGGAGATATGGTCCGGCATGGGCCGTCGGTCGTTTCTCGTACAGGTCGTCCGGGTCTGCAGCCGCAAGATCGACGAGGAACTGGCTCAGGCGCTCGACTACGGCCGACGTGTACCGTTCGCCCTTTTGCCGACTCGCCGCACTTGGGTCTCCAATCCCCGTGTCGGTCGACACCTGCGTCCATTGGCGCGGCGCCCAAGCCCATCCCTCGCGGAACGCCGCGAGGCGGGAGCGCCGTTCCTTCCCGTCGCCGGCCTCGGATAGAGGACGTACGAGCGCCGGCGCAATGTGCAGCATGATGCTGGTCTCCATCTCGCCCGCGTGATCGCCGAGATCCTCGAAATAGTCTGCCGCTTCCACCACTTGGTACCAGCTCGCCACGCACAGGAAGATCTTCACGTGTGGCTGCAGCTCTCTGATCATCGGCCGAAAATCGTTACCGCCGTGCCCGTTGAGGATCACCAGCTTGCGGATGCCCTGGCCCTCGAGGCTCCGCGCTAGGTCGCCCAGAACGGCAACCTGCGTACTCGGATAGAGATTGAGACAGAAAGGGATGTCGAGTTGGCCCGTCTGCACGCCGAAAGGAACGATCGGCAGCACCACGACCCGCGCGCCGGCATCCCAGGCCAGCCGGGCCGCCTCGGCGGCGATGTGCTCGGACTCGAAGTTGTCGGTCCCGTAGGGCAGATGGTAGTTGTGCGCCTCCGTCGCGCCCCAGGGGAGCACGGCGACATCGTACGCCATCTCTCGAACGGTCTTCCACGTCGTCTCTGCAAGAATGTACGGCCTGACGGGCATCGTTGTTGGCTCCTGACTACGCGGCCTCAACGCCGCCTCGAGGAATGAGTTCGCGCACGATACGCCGGCGTAATTTTCGTGTCAAGCAAGGGCTCACTTACCCAAGACCCGATCGACCTCCTCCAACTCGTCGTCCGCGAACGACAGGTTCTCGAGCGCGGCGACGCAGTCCTCGATCTGCTCGACGCGACTCGCACCGACCAGGGCCGACGTGACCGCCGAGTGACGCAGCACCCACGCCAGTGCCATCTGGGCCAGCGACTGACCGCGTTGTCGAGCCATCTCGCTCAACCGGCGTACCTTCGCTACTCGCTCGTCGGTGATCGCTTCAGGGCGGAGAAAGCCGTGAGGCTTGGCCGCTCTCGAGTCGTCCGGAATGCCGTCGAGATACCGGTCGGTGAGCATCCCCTGCGCCAGCGGTGAGAAGACGATGCAGCCGATGCCCTCCTCCTCTAGCGTCGCCAACAGACCATCCTCCGCCGACCGGTCGAACATGCTGTAGCGCGGCTGGTGGATCAGGCAGGGCGTTTCCAGTTCTCGCAGCAAGCCCGCCGCGCGGCGCGTTTCCTCGGGCGAGTACGCCGAAATCCCGGCGTAGAGGGCCTTGCCCTGGCGTACGGCAGCGTCGAGTGCGCCCATTGTCTCCTCCAACGGCGTCTCCGGATCGGGACGATGGTGGTAGAAGATGTCCACGTACTCGAGCCCGAGTCGGCTGAGGCTCTGGTCGAGACTCGCAAGTAGGTACTTGCGCGAGCCCCAATCGCCGTACGGACCGGGCCACATGTCCCAGCCGGCCTTGGTGGAGATGATCAGCTCGTCCCGATACCGTCTGAGGTCCTCCCGCAAGATCCGACCGAAGGTCTCCTCGGCCGATCCGTAGGGAGGGCCGTAGTTGTTGGCCAGGTCGAAATGGGTGATTCCCAGATCGAAGGCGCGGAACGTCATGGCGCGAGCCACGTCGAAGTCGTCGACCCCACCGAAGTTGTGCCACAGCCCGAGGGAGATGGCCGGCAGCTTGAGACCGCTCTTGCCACAGCGGTTGTAGGGCATCGACTCGTAACGATCTTCAGAGGGATGATACGGCGTAGCGACCTCCTTGTTGTCATGGAAGAGACGCCGATGATGGGGTGGTCGCAAGACCTGCGCGTCGTCGCAGGCTGCCGCTCGGCGCAGCGGAGTCTCAGTACCCCAGGAGGCGCGGCAGGGCCTCGGTGAGCCAAGGCAGGTAGACGACCAGAAACAGCACCAGGACCATCACGGCGTAGAACGGCAACAACGCCCTGGTGGTGCGTGGTACGGTTGTCCGCCCGATCCCGCAACCCACGAACAGGATCGATCCCACCGGCGGCGTGCACAGCCCGATGCACAGGTTGAGCACCATCATGATGCCGAAGTGGAGCGGCGTGATCCCCAACTGCTGGGCTACGGGGAGAAAGATCGGTGTGAAGATCAGGACCGCGGGCGTGATGTCCATGAAGGTGCCCACGGCAAGTAACAGCATGTTGATGAGCAGGAGAATCAGCACCCGGCTCTCGGTGAGCGAGAGCAAGAACGCCGCGAGATCCTGGGGCACGTTCTCATAGCTCAGGATCCACGACAGGGCGGTCGAGGTGGCGATCAGGAACATCACGATC
>JBDHHP010000088.1:0-16093 GCA_039589275.1 Gemmatimonadota bacterium
AGGGACGATCACTTGGAGTGATGGAACCTGGAACCTGAACGACGGTGCGGCAATCGACAATCAGTTGACGTTCGAGTGGCAGACTGATCACAATCTCAACTGGGCCAATGCGGGTGAGTCGCTCACCAACTCCGGCACCATAACCAAGTCCGGTGGTGCCGCCACCAAGATCATCTACCCACCGTTCGACAACACCGGCGTGCTCGACATCCAATCCGGCACGGTCAGCCCCAACAACGACTTCACGCACGCCAGTGGAGCGCGGCTACGGGGTTCGGGAACGCTCAACCTTACCAGCGCCAACCTGCTCGGCTTCAACGGCGGTGTGACACCTGGCCCAGATCTCGCGGCCGGAACTCTCAACATCACTCGTACCAGCCTGACATTCGGTTCCACCACGGACTTCATGGCTGAAATCGGAGGTGCCACTGCAGGCACGCAGCACGACGAGCTGGTCGTCTCCGGGAGCCTCTCCCTGAACGGCGACCTGCAGGTCAATCTGATCAACGCCTTCACACCCTTTGCCGGCCAGATGTTCACGATAATCAGGGCTCCTGTGGGCGTCCCCATTACTGGCAATTTCGCCACCACACCGCCGGATTGGGTGGCGCTCGTGATCGGCAATCGAGTTGATTTGGAGTACATACCCTGAGGGGCGGTAAGGCGGTAAGGCGGTAAGGCGGAACCGAAGCTAACCCTGGGCAGGAGCCCAGGGTTTTTCGTATTGAGACCTCCTCGCTCGCCACGTCTGGCTCAATCCTTGCGGCCTCCTGACACGCAGCTCACATTATAGTCGCGCTACGAACGGCCGTTCCGTACGGTCACAGCAGGAACTTCCGCAAGGGACCACATCATGCCCAGACCTAGTCGCAGTCTTGGCACGCTACAGTTGTGTGCCGTCCTGGCAACACTCATCGCCACAAGTTGCATCGGTGATCTCTCAGAGCCGAATCCAGTTCAGGGACTTCTGGCGCTCGCACCGGCCTACCCCAGCTCCTCGGCGGGCATTGTCGATATCGACCGCGTGAGGGTCGTCCTCACACGCGTCGAAGACGATGAGGTGGTCATCGACAGCATTATCCAGGTCGCCGCAGGAGCCGATTCGCTGGATTTGGTACTAACAGTGGACCTCTCTTCGGACAACGAGCAATTCCTGCTGACCTTGACGCTGATCACACCCGCCGGTGACACGGCATTCACCGCGGGGCCACTGGCGGTGACTCCGGAAACCTCGGGCGGCCAGACGGAGCCTACGGCAGTCCCCGTCGATTTGGAGTACGTAGGCCCGGGTGCAAACGCGGAATCGGTGCAGATCACCGCCGAGGGCCTAGGCGTGCCGCTAGGCGAAACGCTGGAAATCACGGCAGAGGCACTGGATGGCGCGGGCGCTGTCATACCGGGTACACCAATCGCGTGGCGCTCCTTGAATCCGCAGCGCGCACAAGTGCCCGACGCGCGGGTGGGCCGAGTCGTGGGTGGCCCGGAACGCGGTGAAGCGAGGATCGTGGCGGAGTTACTCACTGGACAAGCAGACACGGTCGCCGTCGCGGTTGGAGCCGAGGCATCCCAACTGCTAGTCGTTTCCGGCAACGATCAGGCGGCCCTGGTAGGAACGAGGTTGGACTTCCCCATCGTGCTGCAGGTTCTGGGAGAGGACCAGTTGGGTGTGCCGGACGTGCTGGTCTACTTCAGTACCCTGGACGGAGGGTCATTCAATCCCGACTCCGCTTTCACCGACAGCGAGGGCTTCGTTTCGACGTTCTGGAGCCTAGGTCCCGGACTTGGGGCACAGACGGGGATCGCGACCGCAGCGGGGTTGCAGATCACACTCAACGCCACCGGAGAAGCCGCCCCAACAGCCGGGCGAGATGTCGTGGTGTTCAACGACATCAACATCTTCGACGAATCCGCGCTGGTTCACCCGGCTAACCACCTGCTCGTGCGCAATCTGGTCAGTTTCGACACGCCTGGACCCCGCAACGATGGCACGGTCGTGATTTGGGACGTCGGCAGGAATTCGCCTTGCGGAGCCTCCTGTGGAGCCGGCAACATGGCCACCATGCGCAGCATCATCAGTGACTCGGTCGGATTCACCATCGTCGATGACAACTCCGTATCCGGTAGCATCACCAGCATAGCCAGCGACGTGAAGGTGATCTTCCTGTGGATGCCGGCTGAGCCCTTCACATCGACAGAAGTGAACGTCCTCAAGCAGTTCTCGGCTGAGGGCGGACGCATCGTGTTCGTCGGAGAACACGATGGCTTCTACCCCCCTGCAACGATCGAGGCAACACAGAACCAGTTCTTGATCGACATGGGCGCGCAAATGACCAACACGGGAGGACAGATTGACTGCGGTAGAGTGATCCTACCGGAGACGAGTCTCCGCCAGGAGCACCAGATAATGGAGGGTCTCACGTCAGTGCAGATTGGCTGCGCCTCGGTGATCGACCCGGGCCCGCAGGACTTCGCCTTGTTCTTCGACACGTCGAACACGTCTCTACTGGCGGGCGTTGCCAAGGTCGACAACGTCACGCCGCTGGCGCAACTCAGGGCCCAAGCGGCTCGTAGGCGAGCCCAGATAGTGATTACCGTGCGCCAATCGAGTCACCAGTCCGGAGCGAAAGCAACTCCAACAGGACGTCAGAACTAGAACGACTCAATAGCGAACGGCGGAACGGCGGAATCGAATCCAACCCCGGGCGGCAGCCCGGGGTTTCTTCGTATTGAGAACTCCTGCACTTGCCGCCCTCTACCGCCCTCTCACACTTTTTCCAACGCTTGCTCTAGATCCGCAATCAGGTCTTCATAGTGCTCCACGCCAACTGACAGCCTCACCAATCCCGGAGTGATGCCCATCTTGATTTGCTCGTCCGGCTTCACGTCGGAGTGCGTCATCCTCCCGGGATGTTGCGCCAGAGATTCGGTGCCGCCAAGGCTTACGGCCAGCTTGGCTAGTTGCAGCGAGTTCAGGAACCTGAAACTGGCTTGTTCCGTCTCGAGGTCGAAGGCGATGAGGGAGCCCGGCGCAAGACACTGACGCCGATACACGTCATGCATCGGGTCGTCTTCTGACATCAGACCCAAGTAGTACACATCGCGGACCTTGGGATGGTCCGCCAGGAAGTTGGCCACATATTGCGCGTTCTTCATCATTGCCGTCATGCGCATCTTGAGCGTCTCTAAGCTGCGCATCAGTAGCCAACCCTCCCACGGTCCCGTCATGTTGCCAAACACGGTGCGCAGCATTTTCACTTGAGCGAGCCTCTCATGACTCCCAAGCGTCGCGCCCGCCACAACGTCGCTGTGACCACCAATGAACTTGGTGGCCGAGTACAGCACCATGTCGGCGCCGTGCTGCAGCGGATGCTGGAATACGGGGCCCAGGAAAGTGTTGTCCACCACGAGCGGCGGCACATCGTCGCCCGACCCAAACGAGTGCACCAGTTCTGCGGTAGCCCGAATGTCCACCAGCGCGTTAGTGGGGTTGGAGGGTGTTTCAATCAGCGCCACGCTCATGCGTTTGTCTCCCACGCGCTTGCGGATGTCGGACTCGAGTTCGCTGATTCGCAAACCCGCTGGGAAGCACACGGGAGTGATCCCAAAGTCGGGCAACACGTGGTGTATCAGATGTTCCGTGCCCCCATACAGCGGCTCGCTCACAATGATTGCGTCGCCCGGCCTAGCAAAGGTGAGTAGCGTCGTGGCGATGGCAGCCATACCGCTCTGGAAAACCGCGGCAGCTTCGGCACCGTCCCATAAAGTGAGACGGTCCTCGAGGATCTCGAGGTCCGGATTGTTCAGGCGACTGTAGATCAGGCCGATCTGTTCGCTGGGGCCCTTCTCTCGCAGGCCGTAGGCAAGCTCGAAGAACGCCTTGCCAGCCTCAGCGCTCTCAAACGCGAATGTGGACGTTTGGAATATCGGGCACTTGACTGCTCCCTCAGAGAGCTTCGAGTCATACCCGTAGCTCATCATTAGGCTCTCGGGCTTGAGCACCTTACCGTTGATGTCGCGCTGTTTGTAGTCTTTCACGGTACCTCGCGAGTGAAGATCTAACACCAGTCAATCTATCAACTTAGTCGCCTTTCTGTAGTGCGCGCACAATCGTACCTGGCAACACATAAGTAGTTGTCTTGTAGCGACTTAGCACTGACAAAGAGACCGTACGTCATGCGTCGGCTTCAGCCTATCGGGACCGTGACTTATGATTGATTGGTGAACCGAAGAAGCTTCCTCAGCGGGTCGAGCGCGCTCGCACTCGCATGCGCTGCATGTCGCAAGGTCCAACCCATCGCTGGACCCCAGCGCGGCATCGCGTTCGACAGCTTCGAAGCGACTCCGCGGCGCAGTCACTTTGAGGAGATCCGAGAACTCGGCGCCACGCACGTGGCGTTCTTCCCGTTTGCATACATGCGCAGCCACACGGAGCCGCTTGTCCTGCGTTACGAGGGGACCGACCTCGACTGGTCGCTCACCGACCAAGGGCTTCTCTCAATGGGAGCGATGGCGCGCGAGGTCGATCTCAACGTTGTGATCATTCCCACGCTTGCCGATTTCACTGACGGTCACTGGCGTGGCGAAGTCCGCATGGCGGATGAGGCCTCTTGGGCCGCCTGGTTCCGATCTTACCGGGAATTCGTGATTCACTATGCCGAGCTTGCCGAAGCGATGACTGCGAAGGGCTTTAGCGTCGGCACCGAGCTGCGGGAAACCGTGAATCGGGAAGACGACTGGCGCATCACGATCGCGCAAGTGCGCCAGAGATTCGGCGGCTGGCTCACTTACGCCGCAAACTGGGACGATTACGAGTCAGTCCCCTGGTGGACACAGCTGGATCTAATTGGAGTGCAGGCCTACTTCGAAGTGGGCAACCCCGGGGGGGGCAGTGCTGCAGCGCAAGTTGGCGCACTCGTTCGCGGCTGGGCGCCAATCAGAGAGCGGCTGGCTCGGTTGAGTGAGGCAACCGGTAAGCGCGTGCTGTTCACCGAGATCGGCTATAAGTCGCACACTGAGTCCACTACCTTTCCTTGGAATTGGGAGATCGAAGGTGCGCCTGATCCGGGGCTACAAGCTGTTGCATATGAAGCAGCCTTCAAGGTCTTCTGGAATCAGCCTTGGTTTGCCGGATTCTACTGGTGGAAATGGAGACCTGATCCCGCTGCAGATGAGGACTACGAGCGTGATTTCACACCCCAAGGGAAGCTAGCTGAACAGGTTCTCCGACAATACTACTCGACTGCTGCACACTCCCATCCCTAGAAGGGAGGGCGACCGAAACTCTCGGTCGCCCCCTGTTACTGCCGGCCGCTGCGCTGCTAGCTGGGGATTCCGTGCATTATTACGTGCTCCATCGCCTCGGCGAAACGATCGACTTCGTCCACGGTGGTGTAGACGTTGGGAGTCACCCGGATTCCCGTGCAGTCCGGGTGTCCAATACCGACCACGAATATCTTGTGCGTATTCCACAGATGGTTGGCCAGAACGCCAGGTTCTATTCCCTCTAGGCCGACGTTTGCCAAGCCACCTGCCATCGCCGGATCGAAGCTCGTATGTAGCTGCACGCCCGCCTGTCCCTCTAGCCGGCGCATCCACCGATCCCTGAGATATCGCAGGCGAACGATCTTGCGTTCGGCACCGATGCCGTGGTGGAATGTGAGCGCCTCGGCGATTGCATTGTGAAGAGCGGCAGGATGGGTACCGATCTCCTCGAACTTCCTGATATCCGTATTGCTGGATTCGGGAGCGGCCATGAGTGGCCACAGCTTTTCGATCTTGTCGCGCTTCACGTAGAGAAAACCGGTACCGATCGGTGCGAGCAACCACTTGTGCAATGACGTCCCGTAGTAGTCGCAATCCAAGTCATCGCGCGTGAAGGGGAAGTGAGCGAATGCATGAGCACCATCCACGATGGTCTCAATCCCACGCTCACGTGCCATCCGACAGATCTGCTGCACCGGGAAAATCTGACCGGTCAGATTGATGACGTGACACAGCAGAATCACCTTGGTGCGAGGCGTGATATTCCGCTCGAATAGATCTACGAGATCCTGCATGCTGGTGGGTGGCGTCAAGAACGGGACCTTGTTCACCGTAATCCCCTCGCGCCGCACCCGCTGATCCCACGTAGTCAACATACGTCCGTAATCCTGGTTGGTCGTCAGCACCTCATCGCCTGGCGCCAGATCTATTCCCAACTGACAGATCTCCAGCGCCTCGCTGGCATTGCGCGTGATCGCCATTTCCTCAGGATCACACCCGAATGTGCGGGCAAGTTGGATCCGGACTCCCTCAACCATCGGTTCCAAGTGACGCCACATGTGATAGGCAGGCGCCTGGTTGGAGTACTCTAGATAACGGCGCACGGCATCTTGGACCACCTTTGGACTGGGACACACCCCACCGTTATTGAGATTGATCATGCTGCGATCCACCGTGAACGCCTGTTGTACGGCGAACCAGAAGTCTTCATCTGTCGCAACTTCTTCCGGTGTGCGTCCATCGACGGATGCTGAAGCGGACAGGATTCTTTCCAGACCATCATCGCGCAATGCGGGCTGGGCGACCGCGGCCGCACCCATCATTGAATGCAGGAAATCGCGGCGGTTAACCACGGAGGGCTCCTTGTTGGAGGGAAGCTGAGTAATGAATTGCAGCGAGAGTGCGACGGGAAATGGAGGATGTCAAGACATGTGATTGACACCCGACGGCTTTCGCAAGAACAGGATCACTCCACCAACCACCGCAATCGTCCCAAACGTAAACCATTGGACAGCGTACGAGAGATGGGGACCGTTGGTGAGTTGTGGGAGAGGGATTGGCCGCAACTCCGCGTTTGTAGATCGGGATGTCCGCCGTATGACGAGCGGAAAGAGTGGATACGGAAACCTAGTGGCGAGCTGCGCGGGATCGGCAGAGCGAACATGCAGCGGCCAACCCGGTTCGGCGCCCAAGTTGTCATCTCCCGCCGAGACGCGCAGGACTCCTTCAACCCGCCCCGAATCGGGTTCCACGTATCCGGCCAGGTCAACCGTGCTGCCGTCGGGCGACGGAGCCCAACCGCGTTCGACCAAAGCGGCACTGCCGCCGGCCATGATCAGAGGCGTGACGATGTGCACGCCCGGCACCCCTTGGTAGCTTCGGGCTACCACCAAGACCTGCCGTTCGAAATCGAAAGCGCCATGTACAGTGGTGAGCCGGTAGTGGAGCGCGTCGGTCGGAGACTGAGCGCCTATCTCGACGGGCGGTTCCGCAATGCGGGACTCCACCAGTGCGTTGAGTTTCCGCCTCTGTTCGAGCCGATCCAATTGCCACATGCCGAGGCGAGCACAAACCGCGGCTACTAGCAGCCCGATGACGAGCGCGGCGAATCTCAATTGCCGCGACCCACTATCACCTCAGGCGCCATGTCTACGAACAGACCTGTCTCAACAACTCCCGCTCGACCCACAATGGCCTGATGCGTGGTCCGCGGGTCAGCGATGCCTTCGGTGAACCTGCAATCGATGATGTAGTGGCCTTCGTCCGTTACATACGGTTCACCCGCAGTCACGCGTAGTTCCGGTTCGGCACCCATCTCGAGCAGGGCGGCCGCATGCACCTTCCAGCCGAACTTCACCACTTCCACGGGTAACGCAGAAGAAACGCCGAGACGTGATACCAGCTTTGATTCGTCGACAACAATCAGGAGCCGTTTTGAAGCGGCCGCCACCATCTTCTCCCATAGCAGCGCTCCACCTCCACCCTTGATCAGGTTTCCGCTAGGATCGACCTCGTCGGCGCCGTCGATCGTAAGGTCGACCACCGGGTGATCGTTGAGAGAGGTGAGCTGGATTCCCGCAGCCAGAGCCAGATCCCGGGTTCTCGCGGAACTCGGAATCCCAACGATGTTCTCGAGCTCTCTCTGCTCCAGCCTCCGTCCGATCGCCTCCACTGCAAACCTGGCGGTTGACCCAGTGCCCAGTCCGACGACCATTCCTGACTTGACCTGCGTTGCCGCCTGCTCGGCCGCTTCCCGCTTCGCGCGCGCGACATCCGGTAAACTCGCTGACATGGTCACACCATCTCCCGAACTCGGGCGACGGCTGCTCCAGCCGTGATCCCGAATTCCTCATAGAGCCGGCCGGCGGGCGCCGAGGCGCCGAAGCGATCGATTCCCACAACCGAACCTCTGTCGCCGACCCATTTGTGCCATGACATGGGGTGAGCTGCCTCGATCGCCACTCGTGGCGAAATGTGTGGTGGCAGCACCTCGTTACGATACGACTGCGGTTGTTCCGCGAAGAACTCCATGCACGGCATACTCACGACTCTGGCCGCAACACCCTTCGACTCCAGCTCCAGCTGAGCCTCGAGTGCAAGCGCCACTTCCGAACCGCTGGCGAGAATCAGTGCCTGGGGCTCGCCCTTCGGTTCTGAGAGTATGTATCCCCCTTGTGCAAGTCCTGCGGCAGAGGCCAGCACCGACCGATCCAGCGTGGGCACCTTTTGACGCGTCAGGGACAGCGCTACGGGTCCCCCCTTTCGCTCGACAGCCGCCCGCCAGGCCTCGACGGTCTCGGTTGCGTCGGCCGGACGGATCACCACCAGATTGGGAATCGCCCGGAGCGCCGCAAGCATCTCGATCGGCTGATGCGTCGGCCCGTCCTCACCTAGTCCTATCGAATCATGGGTGAATACATAGACCGTTTCCAACCCCATCAGTGCCGCCATGCGAATCGAGGGACGCATATAGTCAGAGAATACCAAGAAGGTCCCGCCGTACGGCCTTAGACCACCGTGCAGGTACATCCCATTCATGATCGCACCCATCCCATGCTCCCTGACGCCGAAAAGCAGGTTGCGACCGGCGGGATCGGTCTGACTCATGTGCGGGGCGCCCTTGATCATCGTGTTGTTAGAGCCGCTCAGGTCGGCCGACCCACCAACCAGCTCCGGCAGCACACCTGCGATCGCGTTGAGGACCATGCCCGACGCTGCCCTTGTCGCGATCGTGCCCTCACCGGCAAGATCCGGCAATGCGTTTTCCCAACCGGTGGGCAGCTCACGTCTGGCTCTTCGCACGTACTCGTTCGCAAGCTCAGGATACTCGGCGGCGTAACCGTCCCAGGTCTGCTGCCAAGCTGCCTGCATTACTCCACCTCGTTCACGGCAGCGGCGCCACTGCTCGAGCGCGGTTACAGGGATGGTGAACGCCTCGTCATATTCCCAGCCCAGCTTCTCTTTAGTGAGCTTGATCTCTTCCTCGCCCAGCGGCGCACCGTGAGCGGCCGCAGTGTCCTGTTTGTTCGGGCTTCCGTACCCGATATGAGTGCGAACGATGATCAACGAGGGTCGTGGATCCGCCTTGGCAGCATCGAGTGCGCGGTCCAGTTCCTTCAAGTCGTTGCCATCCCCAACCCTCTGCACGTGCCAGCCATAAGCCTCGAATCTCATGGCGGGGTCGTCGCTTAGGGTGAGCGAGGTCTCCCCATCGATTGTTATCCGATTGTCATCATAGATGCCGATCAAGTTGCCTAGCCGGTGATGCCCTGCCAGAGAAGCCACCTCGTGCGATACTCCCTCCATCAGGTCCCCGTCTCCGGCCAGGAAGTAGATGCGATGGTTGAACAGGTCGTGACCGGAGCGACCGAACTCAGCTGCGAGATGCGCTTGCGCAAGCGCCATCCCCACGGCATTGCCTACTCCCTGACCCAGCGGACCGGTCGTGGTTTCCACACCGGGGGTGTCGCCGTATTCGGGGTGTCCCGGCGTGCGGCTACCCCACTGACGGAAGTCCCTGATGTCCTCGAGTGACAGGTCATAACCCGACAAGTGCAGCAGGCTGTACAAGAGCATCGAAGCGTGTCCGCAGGACAACACAAACCGGTCGCGTCCCTCCCAAGTCGGATCAGAGGGATTGTGATGCAGGTGTCGGGTCCAGAGCGCATAGCAGATCGCCGCCTGACCCATCGGCGCTCCGGGGTGGCCCGAGTTTGCTCGCTGCACTGCCTCCATGGACAACACACGAACGGTGTTGATGCAGAGTTCATCGAGCGCCTTCGATCCCGCAGCGACTGGCTCAGCTGTCATCGACGTCTCCCTAGCAGCGAATTTGGCGAGGTGTGATGAGGAGCGTGTCGGAAGGTCCGCACGCGTGCCATCGGTCGGGCGAATTGTAAGCGCAGGCAGCCGAACGCGCCACATTAGGGCGTCACACGATGCATCCGCGGAGTTAGTTTTAGGTCCGGACGATCCCGCTGCCACCGCGCGGATCGTGTGATGCAGTCCAGTTATCAACCGTGACCAAGCTGATACCTCATGACTGACAGATTCAATTCTCAGACAACCATCGACCTTCCTGAAGGCGAGACCACAGTTTTTCGGTTGGCGCCGCTCGCCGAACAGGGCATTGCAGACCTCGACCGGCTGCCGTACTCGATCCGGATTTTGCTGGAAAATGTGTTACGCCATAACGGCAACGGCGTCGTCACCGACGACCACGTAACCGCTGTGGCGGGTTGGAAACCGCAACAAGATGGAACCACGGAGGTCCCGTTCATGCCGGGTCGGGTCATCCTGCAGGACTTCACCGGCGTGCCGGCGGTAGTGGATTTGGCCGCCATGCGGGATGCAATCGTCGCATTGGGCGGCGACGCAGCCAAGATCAACCCGCAGGTTCGGACAGATTTGGTAATCGATCACTCGGTCCAAGTAGACCACTTCGGCAACACCGAAGCTTTTCGCAGGAACGTCGATAAGGAGATGGAGCGAAACCGCGAGCGTTACGCATTGTTGCGCTGGGCCCAACAGGCGTTCGAAAACTTCCGTGTTGTACCACCTGGAACAGGAATCGTCCACCAGGTGAACCTCGAGTATTTGGGTAGCGTGGTCCGTTCCCTTGAAATGAACGGTTGCCGCATAGCTTTCCCAGACACCCTCGTGGGCACTGACTCCCACACCACCATGATCAACGGTCTCGGAATAGTGGGCTGGGGTGTCGGGGGAATAGAGGCTGAGGCGGTGATGCTGGGCCAGCCGTATTTCATGCGGCTACCGGACGTAGTTGGCATGAAGCTCGTGGGCAAGCTACCAGCGGGAGCCACGGCCACCGACCTCGTACTGACAGTCACTCAGATACTGCGTGAGCATGGCGTAGTGGGCCGCTTCGTAGAATTCTACGGACCCGGCATGACTCAGCTCGGGTTGGCCGATCGTGCCACCGTATCGAACATGAGTCCGGAATACGGCGCCACCATCGGTTTCTTTCCGGTAGACGACAAGACCATCGACTTCCTGAAGCGCACCGGTCGGCCCCAACAACTGGTCGAGCGTGTTGACCGCGTGACTAGAGAGTTGAGTCTGTTTCATACCGCAGGCTCCCCGGAACCCGAATACACCAGTTCCCTCGAGCTAGACCTCGGGTCCGTGGTACCGTCGCTGGCGGGTCCGCGTCGGCCTCAGGATCGCGTCCCTTTGAGCAAGGCCAAGGCGAACTTTGCCGAGGCCATGCCCAATCTGGTACCTGCCGGGACCAAGCGATCGGGCACCACGTTGGTCACCGCGGCTGTCGAGAACAACGGTGACAAGTTCGAGCTGTCCGACGGGTCCGTAGTGATTGCCGCTATCACCAGCTGCACTAACACCTCCAATCCGTCTGTGATGATCGGTGCGGGTCTGGTGGCTCGCAATGCGGTGGCAAAGGGTCTGACAAGCAAGCCCTGGGTGAAGACCAGTCTAGCCCCCGGTTCCAAGGTGGTGACGGATTATCTCAAAGAAGCCGGTGTGATGCCGGATCTCGAAGCCCTCGGATTCCACTTGGTGGGTTACGGATGCACAACTTGTATCGGCAACAGCGGGCCGCTCGCCGAGCCCATTGGGCGCGCGATCGAGGACAATGAATTGGTCGTAGCCGCTGTCTTGTCCGGTAACCGCAATTTCGAGGCTCGTGTGCACGCGCTGGTGAGGGCCAACTACCTGGCGTCACCAATGCTCGTGGTGGCCTACGCACTGGCGGGGCGCATGGACATCGACATGACTCGTGATCCGCTGGGGTCTGATCGGGACGGGCAATCGGTCTTCTTGAGCGACATTTGGCCATCTCCCGCCGAGATTGCCGAAACGATGGAGAGATCGCTCAAGCCGGAGATGTACGAGCGGGAGTACGGCGCGGTATTCGAGGGTGACGCGACCTGGAAGAGTCTCCCCGTGTCCACCGGAACGGGGGGTCGCTTCGGCTGGGACGAGAACTCCACCTACATCGCTAGTCCGCCGTTCTTCACGGGCATGGCCCAAGAACCGCAACCGGTGGGGGAAGTAACCGATGCGCGGGTTCTGTTGTTGCTCGGTGATACCGTTACCACTGACCACATATCGCCTGCCGGAGCTATTCCAAAGGACAGCCCCGCAGCCAACTGGCTCACCGAACACGGTGTTGAGCGCGCTGACTTCAATACGTTTGGGTCGCGCCGTGGCAACCACGACATCATGATGCGCGGCACATTCGGCAATATCAGGATCCGCAACCATTTAGTCGAAGGCAAAGAGGGTAACTGGACAATCCACTTCCCCACGGGCGAAGAGACCAGTGTATACGAGGCGGCAATGCGCTATCAGAGGGAAGGTACGCCGCTCATCGTGTTGGCTGGCAAGGAGTACGGCACCGGTAGCTCACGTGATTGGGCTGCCAAGGGCACGGCGCTACTTGGTATCCGTGCCGTGATAGCAGCGAGCTACGAGCGAATCCACCGCAGCAACCTGATCGGAATGGGTGTATTGCCGCTCCAGTTCCTGGAAGGCGATACAGTGGAGTCATTGGGACTCGACGGCACCGAACTCTTCGATCTACACGGTATCGCTGCGGGTCTCGAGCCTGGATGTCAGGTGAGAGTATCCGCCAAGAAGCCTGACGGCTCGGCAAAAGAACTAGAGGTTCTCGTGCGGCTGGACACCGGTATTGAGGTGGAGTATCACCGGCACGGGGGTATTCTGCAGTACGTGTTGCGGCAGCTGGCTAGCCGCTAACGCCAGGAGGGGCGTCAGACTGCGCCCCTCGCCCTACTCCCCTCGCGAGATGAACTCCTCTATGCGGGGCCATTGCGCCATTGTATCCGCGTATCCAAGATCCATCAACGCTCCTGTGTACTCCGGCTCAAATAACAGGTAGCTCAGGAGGTCTGAAGCTCGTTGACGCTTCCCTCCAATCCCCTGCACCACCATGCGGACCATCCACGGCAGCTTGACCCCGTATCCTTTCGTCAGCGACCCCAGGTCGCGTGACGGCCTCAGCAGCAACATGTCTACTGAGCGAAAGCCGTGGGGCACCGCCTGACCCGGCTTCAACGAGGAAATCAGCTCGTTCACTCTCTCCAGGCGCTCGACATCTACATCGAGGTGATCGAGGAAGACCGAGTTCAGCAGCAGAGACATCACCTCCGCTACGGCCGGATAATCGCCGACCGGCACCACGGGAGAGTACGGCTCTCGCGCGGCGCGCATCGAGATCGCGATGATTCGATCCGCACCCAGATGTACGGCTGGTGCTAACGGGGCTGTCTGTCGGACACTGCCGTCTCCATAGAAGCCGTCCTCTAGCTTCACAGCGGGGAAGATGATGGGTATGGCGGCCGACGCAATTACGTGGTCCAACTCGATGTCGGTGTGCACGGAGCGGCGCAGGGCCCGCTCCCACATCGGGATCTCCTCGCTACCCTGAATGAACGTCACCGTACGACCGTCGCTGTAGCACGTGGAGCTGAGTGCCACGCCGTCCAGGCGCCCCGAAGCGATGTTGTTCGCGATGCCATCAAACACGATCGCGCGTCCCATGAACGTGCGCAAAGGGCTCATATCCATCAGGCCCCGCATGACACCGGGCGCCGCCCCCCCTCCTGTGAGTGTCTTGAACACCCAGCTGAGCGCCGATCGGAAGATTGAGATCGGATTGACACAATACACCTGATCCGACGTGAGTCTCCTCCACTCTCGCCTGAGCGTTGCCACCGCGGACGGGAAAGTGCCTGGGTGAGCTGCCAAGCTGACCGCGTTGATGGCTCCGGCTGACACGCCAGTGAGTATGGGGACCTTGAGCTCAGGAACTCTCTCTGTGATGGCCGCCAGGACTCCGACTTGGTACGATGCTCGCGCCCCACCTCCGGAGAGGACTACCGCAAGGCGCCCAGGTCTGGGTTGAGCGGGCTCGTTCTTGTTAGACATGGCGTAGAATACTGCTAACGACTGGCCGAGTCCGCCAGTGACGGCTTCCAGTTCGTTAGCTTCGCACTATCTTCCGATGCCATGCCGTTCACCGTGCCCGAAAACGAGCTCGAGTATCGTACCAGTCGGGCGAGTGGTCCCGGCGGACAACACGTCAACCGAGTATCGACGCGGGTTGAAGTGCGGTGGAATGTCGCCGAGAGCCCCAGCCTGTCATCGAAGCAGAGGGAACTCCTTCTCGAAAAACTGGCATCGCGCATCGACGGCAGCGGGGTGCTGCGAGTCGTCTCAGGAAAGACCCGTAGCCAACTGCAGAACAAGGTGGCTGCAGTCGAGCGGCTGCATGCGCTGGTTCGGGCCGCCCTCATGGAACCACGCCCGCGAAGGAAGACGAAGCCGCCGGCTTCCGCGGTGGAGCAGAGGCTGGGAGACAAGCGCCGGCGGTCCCAGGCCAAGCGCGAGCGACGCAAGCCGGATTTGGAGGAATAGCGCACCAGCGCTATAGGCACTGGGACCCGAGATCTATGTACAGAGAGCCCGAAGACCAGGAAGGACTGATAGATGCAGGTTGGCCATTTACCAGTCGCACTCTCCATCGCGACCTATGACTGGAACCCCAAGACCATTGTGCTTTGCTTGGGGATGCACTTCCTCCCCAACCTCGATTCGCTAGTGGAGCGATCCGGCACAGCCGGCAGCGGTTTTCATTGCACTGTAACCCACACGACCTGGTTTGCCGTCGTAGTGAGCTTCCTCGTGGCAATCTGGTCCCCTCATTACGCGATCTTCACCTTCGTCGCCATCATGTCTCACTTTGCGGCGGACATCGGCAGCACGGTCGGCCTGCCGTTGCTGTGGCCATTTGTAAAGAGGAAGTACACCATTGCTCTGTTCAAGGACACCGGTTATTGGGGCAAGGAAATGTGGTTCGGCTACTACAGACAGCCCATGTCATGGGTAGTGGAGATCGCGGTAACGGTCTTCTTCGTCTACCGCCTCGCGAAGATCGGCGTGCTGGGGTAGTGGACTCATTAGCATGAGCCGGGAACACTGGGACGCGATAGTCATCGGCTCGGGATTCGGTGGTAGCGCAGTTGCATTCAAGCTGGCGTCGGCGGGTGCCCGGGTTCTCGTCATAGAGCGGGGGCGTTGGGTTGACCGCGATGCTACTGCATGGGATTCTCGCGCAATCCAGATCGAACGTAAGTACAAGAGCGGGACTCCATACGAGGTCGACGAGCGGAGGGGTCGGGAACTCACCTACCCGGACGATGCTGTGGGAGGCAAATCCGTGTTCTACGGTGCTGCCTCGTTCCGCCTGCGGCGGGAGGACTTCGCCACGCACGACAGGTTCGTATCGGGTTCACCAGAACCGGTCCCACCGAACTGGCCGATCGCGTACGAAGACATTGAGCCGTTCTACAGCGAGGCAGAAAGCGAAATCGGCGTGGCAGGCGTGGCCGACCTCGATCCCAACGAGCCACCTCGATCATCTGATTACGAGTCTGCACCCCCTCCCTTTGGCTCCTCGGCACGATTGATAGCGAATTCGGCAAGGGCCCTAGGACTCAACCCGTTCCCCATGCCGTTGGCCATAAACTTCGTGGCGGACCGTGGCCGCACCAAATGCCAGATGTGCATGACCTGTGACCTTTTCCCATGTAAGGTCTGCGCCAAGAACGATCTGGCAGTGACACTGCTGCCCAAGGCCCAAGGCAGCGGCGCCACGGTTCGGGAGAAGACGATTGCCAGGCGCCTGGTGCATTCGGGTGGTCGGGTTCATGAAATAGAGTGCGTGGACATCGAGAGCGGCGAGCAATACAACATCACTTGCGACGTCTGTGTAGTCAGCTGTGGAGCCATCGCATCGACCGCCTTGCTGCTGCACTCAGGACTACAG
>JBDHHP010000089.1:0-15950 GCA_039589275.1 Gemmatimonadota bacterium
TTATGTGGATCCCACGACACCGAATCGGCCTGTTCGAGCCCTGTGAACAGGTGCGTCCTCTCGGGCACCAGCTTGTATGCCAGACCATATGCGCCGTCTATGTGGAGCCAGGCGCCGAGTTCGTGCGCTGCGTCGGCAATGCCCTGAATCGGATCCACGGAGCCGGTCGCCGTGGTGCCCGCTGTTGCGACCACGCAAAACACATCGCGAGACCGGCTCAGCTCTTCGACTGTCTTCTGCAGTTGTTCGAGGTCCATTCTGCGGTTGGCGTCGACTTCGACCGCTGTGAGGGACTTTTCTCCCAGGCCGAGTGTGCGCACGGCATGTCTGAGTGAAAAGTGAGCATCGGCCGACACCACCACCGTGAGCCTACTGGGGGCGTCGAATCCCCTGACCCCGACCTCGGCGAGGTCGAATCCTCGTTTCTCGGCATACTGGTGCAACGCCATGTAAAGGGCCTGCTGATTGGCATAGGTGCCACAGTACATGAGCGTTCCTTGAGCACCTTCCGAGAGATCAAAGAGCCGGCACAGCGACTGAAGACACAGCTCCTCCAGCATCGCGCCGCCCGGCGACACCTGCCAGTTCGTGACTCCCTGATTCCAACCGAGTGCAAGCCGTGCCCCTAAGGCTGCCCCGGGTTCCGGAAAAGCGTTGAACATGGACTGGAACTGCGGAAGATCGTACTGCATGAAGTGCGGCTCGAGGCAGCGACGGATCAAGTCTTCGAGTTCGTTCAGCGGAAGGCCGTCCCTTTGCATGTCAACGAGCGGAGCCAGATCGGCGGCTACCTGCTCCGGAGAGGCGCCGGAGTATACGCGGTTTTCGCTATGCTGGGACATGGTTGTTGACTGAAGTGGGTGGCTGCAAGGGAGTCAATGCTCGTGGCGTGGGGGAAGCTTGCAGTGGATGTAGCGGCCGCGACCAGGTTCGGCCAGACAGCGATCTCCATCGACAATCAGCTCGCCGCGGGAGAAGACCTTGAGGATCTTGCCCGAAACCTCGATGCCGTCCCACGCACACCAATCTGTGTTCATGTGCAGGGTGTCCTGGTTCATGGTCCACTCTTGGTTGGGGTCGAGCAACACGATATCGGCATCTGCGCCGGGTATGATGCTCCCTTTCTTGGGTGCCATGCCGAACAGTCTCGCGGGTGACGTCGAAACGACGTCCACGAACCGCGGTAACGACATGCGACCCGTTGCCACGCCTGCTGTGTATAGGGCATGAAAGCGGGCCTCAATGCCCGGAATGCCGTTGGGGCATTTATCGAATCTGTCCGCCCCGAAGAGCTTTGCTTCCCAGGAGTAGGCGGCGTCATCTGAGGTCACCATTGCAAGCCGACCGTCGATGACTCCGTTCCAAAGCGCCTCCTGGATTGTCTGGTTTCGCAAAGGCGGAGAACAGATCCACTTGATGCCGTCGTCTCGCTGCAGCATCTGGTCGGTGAAGATGAGATAGTGAGTACAGGTCTCCGCTGTGATATCGATACCTTTGGCTCGCGCCGCAGTCACCAGATCGAGCCCCTCGTCGCTGGCCAGATGTACGATGAAGAAACGGCCTCCTGTATCTCGAGCCATGTCTACGACGCGGCGGATTGCCGACGCTTCCACCTCGGGCGGCTTGCTGCGCGCGTGATACTTCGAAGCAGTCTTTCCTTGACTGATGTAGCGGGGAATCCTCTGCTCGATCATGTCATTGTCTTCGGCATGCAACATGAGCATGCCACCGGCGGCGGTCAGTCGTGCGGCAATCCGCTTCAGGTCCTCGTCTTCGATGAGTAGACCATCTTCCCGGTAGGTCATGTAACACTTCATCGTGGGCGCGCCTGCCTCCACGAGTTGAGGGATCTGGTTCAAGGTCTCATCGTCGGGACGCGTAATGACTGGGTGTACTCCCCAGTCGATCAACGCCCTGCCCTCGGCCTCCTCCTGTTTGTCTGTGAGGGTCTTGATCAGCGATCCGTCGGGTACCTGGTTGGAGAAGTCGATGATGCTGGTGACACCACCAAATGCCGCTGCGAGAGTGCCCGCGTAATAGTCGTGCACGCTCACGGTGTTCATGAAAACATCGTTCAGATGCACGTGCGTGTCGACTGCGCCCGGAAGCACTAGAAGGCCCTCGGCGTCTACGACGGTGTCTGCCTGCGCGGCGCCGAGATCGCCCACGTTGTCGATGGACTCCCCGCGAATCATCACGTCTTGCGACTCAACTGACTGACCGACTACCACGGTTCCACCTCGAATCAGTGTGGATCTCATCTACATCGCTTCCGTTCGCAGTAATTGATCAAGGGGCGCATTCGAGAGCGCTATCGCTCCAGCTGATCGTAGAAGAGCCACTGTGAGTGGAACTCCGGTGACAACTCCTGCTCGATCAACGAGGCTCGTACCAGCTCGACGGGCATGGAGTTCCCTCGCAGAATCGCGTCATGGAACTGCCGATCCGTCAATCGCCCGCTCTCCACCAAATCACGGTACAGCTCACGGAACTGCAGCCCACCAATCATATAGGCGATCTGGTACAGCGGTCCGTAGTTGCCGGCGATTGATCGCCGCACCTCGGCTTCCGCGTTGGCGCGTTCGTGGCCGACCTTTTCGACCAGGTAGTCGACGGCCTCCCGTGGAGTCATCATCTCGAGGTGAAAGCTCAATGAAAACACGATGCGGGCGCAGCGATGCATGCGCCAGAAAAGCATACCGATGCGGTCTTCCGGCGAACGTGGAAAGTCCAGATCCCATAACAACATCTCCCAGTAGAGTGCCCAGCCTTCCAACCAGAACGGCGTGCCAAACGGTCTGCGATACGGGCGATAGCGTCGCGTCATGAATCCCTGTAGGTGGTGACCAGGGATTAGCTCGTGATGTACTGTGGCGCGCGCGAAATGAGGGTTGTTGCCGCGTAGGCTCATGAGTTTGGCCTCGTGAGCCATCGTGTGGGTTGGGTACGAGACCTGGATGACCTCACCGCCCAGGAAGAAGGGGTTCTGCAGCTGCCGCTCTGGACTCATCATCTCCATGCGCCAGGTGTTCTTGGCAAGATCCGGTACGGTGAGGAGCTCGCGTTGTTCAACGAACTCGATTGCCTCCCAAGCGAGTTGCCGAATGAGCTCTGGCTGCTTGCCCGGGTCCACATAGAGACTCTTGACGTGCTCTAAGGCGTCATGCCAGTCGTCGTAGCCGAGTTCAGCTGCTGCCCGGTTCATCTCTGCTTCGCACCAGGCATACTCCTGCTCCGCAATGTCGACGAGTTGCTCCGGGGAGTACGGTATCATCTCGTATTGCAGCTCAACCATTAGCGCATCACTGCCAATGGGATCGCCGATCAATGCGTCTGCGTCCTTCTCCACTCCAACAATTTTCGTGCGCAGGTACTCCGCGTACTGTCCCAGCTCCTCGTCTACCCTTTCGTAGGATTCTGCAGCCCACCAGGTGAACATGGGATCGTAGCCGTTGTAGAAATCGAACCACGCCTTGAGTCTGCGTCGGTAGTCATCTGCCCATCCTGCGGCTCGCCATGCCACAGTGCGCTTGGGGAGTGTGGCGCTGTCGGTCAGCATAGCCTGGACCCGATCCTGAGCTTGTGTGATTGCCTCGCGCAGCTCCTCCAGGTCAGACGCGGCACGAAACGGCTCGACCCACTCCATCTTCCTGCGAGCTTCCTCAAGGCCCACGATGTTGGATCCAAATGGGAGCAGGGGTTCCACTTCGCCGGCTCTGGCTGCAGCGATCTGTAGCTGCTTCAACTGCTTCTGTAGGTGGTTGCGAAACAGTAGCCAGTCTATGCGGCCCTCCTGACTCAGCGCATCGAAATCATAGTCTTCCAGACGCTGAAGCCACTCGGTGTAGAACTCCTCCATGCGCTCACGCCGCGCCGCTGAGCTAGGAATGTTGTAGAACCGTTCGAGACTGCCGCGATCCAACACGAAATGGTTCATCGCGCTCGCCAGCTCGCTCGGCAGCTCATCCCGGACGTCTTGTTGGCCGGGTGGTGTCACAGGGTTGGGCTGTTGCGCGCTGGTGACCAGCGTAATGGGTGCGAACAGAAGAACAGCGACTGCCGACAATAGCGGCGGTTGAGTCCTGAAGTGCATTAGCTGCTCCGAAGGTTATCTGGTGGTCTTCTCCAACTCGCGTACCGAATCAGCAAACACTTCAACGCCCTTGCGAGCGAGGTCTTCAGTCAAGACCAATGTGCGAGGCAGCTCAGCGCAACCCGCGAAAATCGCAACGGCTATGAGGGCTTTCGCTAGGATGTTGGTGATTCGATACACAGTAGTTGCCCCCTCACTTCAACTTCACGACCCCACGCCATTTTCCAGCACGATCACCGTGCCGAACGGTATAGATCGTATTCTCAGGTCCTCTATGATCTTGGCGTCTAGTTCACCGTCGGCCAGCATTGGTCTACCGCGTTCCCATCGTGGGGTACCGAAACCGAGACCTATGGGATGCAGTGTGAGTTCGATGAGCTTCCCGTCATCCCATCGCGGGAGAGCGATCACCGATTCCCAAACCTCCCGGTTTGCCGGAAAGCTCCTCCGGTCCATGTCATAGCGCTCATCGTTGAAGTCCGCGACGTGGCTGTCTGGACCCAGTCCATACGTCTCATAGTTCTCATACGGCAACCTGAGCAGCGTCTCGTTTTCAAACATGAAGTCGCCGAGGCTGTAGAAGATCGGCTTGCCGCGGTAGATCTCGATCCCCCGCAGCACGTGGGGACCATGTCCCACAACCACGTCGGCCCCCGCCTCTATCATCGCATGTGCAGAAGACACCAAGAACTCGGCCGGGCGGGAATTGACACCAGCTCTCTCATGACCGTGCAGGCTTACGATCGTGTAATCGCTGAGGCGACTCGCATTACTTACGACGGCGGCGATATCATCCAGGTCTTTCTGATGGGGCGTCGTCCTGGTGCCGGACTCGTCGCCGGCCTCAAACCAGGTACCAAGCGCTCTCACTCGGGTGTCCTGGACTTGGGTCCCTAACCCCATTTCCCGTAACAGTGCTCGGAATCGCTCCAACTGATTTGCCGTGACGACTCGTGTTGTCGAGTGTCGTAGCGGATTGAGCCCAGGTCGTGCCCGCATGTCCCCTCGGGCCGTCCCCGCTCGAGAATGCGCGGTGAATGTCGACGCCACCGATACCAGTGCGATTCTGGCACCGGAGATCTCGACGAACTTGGCCTCTCGTGCTTCGGCGAGGCTCTCTCCCACTCCCGCATGCAACAGTCCCGCCTGCTCTACGTACTGACGAGTGAGCCGCATTCCCTCTACGCCGTAATCGCCGGTGTGGTTATTTGCCAGGGAGACCAGATCGAAGCCCGCCCATACCAACTCACCGATGAGTGCGGGTTCGGCGCGCATCCAAGTACCGCCACTCTGGTGGGCCGGAAATGGCTCGTAGTCGTGCAGCAGGACCTCCAGATTGGTGAAGGCCACATCGGCGTCACGTATCAAGTCGATCATGCTCAGGAACTCGGGCTCGCTGTAGGCCGAGAGCCTGCGGGTAATGATGGCATCTCCAGTGAGGGCCATCGTGAACCCAGGGCCGTCTGTCGGCTGACTCGCCTGAGCTGACGCGGTCGACGCTGCGGATGCTACTGCGATGACAAGGACCGACGTGAGTCCCAATGCCAATGCCGGGATCGAGGAACTGATGCGAGACATGACTGGACCTCCAAGTGGCGCGGGAGGCTGAAAGGGAGCAGGGGGGCAGGTATTGGATTGAACCCGCTGCCCCTGCGCTCTTCCTTACTAACTATCGCACGTACCGATTCCGCTCGTATGCGTTGAACTGTTCGACCAGTAAGCCCTTGATCTCGGTCTTCTTCATGAGCCGATACATGGGAATCAACTGGCCCGGAGGGGGAGGACCTTGCTCCTGAGCGCCAAAACGACGCGCCCTCGCCTGCGTCATCCGCTCGATGAAGCGTTGGGTCTCCTCGGCGGTCATGGCTTGGAGGAACTCGTCCAAGAAACCCCAGGTGATGAGGTTGTCGTTGGTCTCCGGTTCGAGGATGTAACAGATCAGGTTCGACTTGGGCTGCCCGGCTGGTATGAAGAACGAGCCGGTCGGGAACTCGATGGTCTCGGACCGCTTCACAGCTGTGACGTTGTTCAAGTAGTGACCCTGGAAGTACTGTGAGTTGTCCATCGCGGTCGCGTAGTAGACCTCGACGTCCAGACTGGTCGGCTCGATCAGCTGTTGCACGGCGATCTCATGGTCTAGCAGCAGTGGTACAACCGGCGCCAGCTGAGGAGGCAGCACGTAACCCCATGGCCGCGTGGTGGTACGGGTGGGATCGAACCTGGTGAAGACGGGTAGCGTGACGAGCTCGTATTCGGCTGGCGCATTGCGATCCCTGGGCCCGGCCTGACCTGCGCGTCTCGCTTCCCACTCCTTGTCGCGCCAGAAACCGGTGTCGAACTTGGCGACTTGCTCGTATTCCAGAATGATCTGATCGTCGTCGGAGTCATCTGCGCCGAGGCGCGTCGCCATCTCCTTGGCATTTCTCACCGTGCTGCGCACCAATTCTGGTTGGTCGGCGGCGAACCGGATCAACTCCCGTTGCCCGATGTACTCGCCACGCACCTGATGGCGATACCGCTCCTCCCGAGATATGTCGACCACCTCAGTGCCGTTGTTGATGACTCGAGCCGTCCCAGACGGGGTCTCGAACAGGAAGTCGATCACGTTGGAAAGACCGGAATAGACATGCTGTTTGCGAGGCTCGACCGAAGTCGGGCCCCACCCCGCCTGTCCGTTGACCATCTGTGGCCCGGAGTACCAGAACCCGTCGTAGTCCTCGGCCCTCAATGCCTCCCGAATGCGGGGTGCGATCATCTCGTTGGCTACCCGCATGATCTCAGCATCGCCGCTGGGGTTCATGATGGTTTGGAAGGTCAACGTGTAGGGTGCCGAGCCGCCGTGGTGAGTGTCAACATGAATGTCCGGTTGCCATTCGTGAATCACTTTGGTGACAAGCGCGTGAATCTCTTGCGACTCGAGCTTCAGGTAATCCCGGTTCATGTCGAAGTTCTGTTCGTTTTGGCGACGCGACTCTTCTGCACCGTCGGGATTGATCGTGGGGATGTTGAGCACCACCACCTGATCGAGCAGCGGTCGCAGGTCTCCGTAGAGCAGATCTCTCATGATGATGAGACTCGCCTCTTTGCCCGCGACCTCACCGCCATGAACGTTGTTTACAATGAGGACGATCGGCTTGTCAGAGCCGATCAGATCTGACGCCTGATAGACGGGCGGGTTGGATAGAATCGAGAGAACGACGTCCCTGCCTCTCAACGTCTCAGTGATCTTGCGAACCTGCATTAGGTCGCTGCTGGCATCCAACTCATGGACGAACTCCATCAGGTCGTCATACATGGTCGGACCGGCCTGGAAATCCGTCCGTTCTGCCGGAGTGGGGAATCCCTGAGCTGTAGCACCTACTGACACCAGTAAGGCCAGGAACCCGGTAGCTGCGGCAACCCTGAAAGCGTTGTATCTCATCTGTGCTCCTGTTGGGATCATGTCGGCTGTGTCAGCTGCCGGCGGTCGGCAGCCAGCCTCGTCACGCGGACTAGTGCTAGGGAATGAATCTCCCCTGGGTCCGGAGGGTGCGCAAGCAGCTGGCAGTCGGCTGTCCGCTGTCTGCTGTCCGCCGATGCTGATAGCTGTCCATGGTAGATTGAATGAGAAAGAGGAGACGCCATGACAGACAATTCACCGACAATCCAGTTCCTCGTGCACGCCAAGTCCGACACGGTCGGTGTGGCGACGGTGGACCTAACGGCGGGCCAGACCGTGCGAGGTCAGTACATGGATACCCAGGAAGCATTGGAGCTGGAGGCACGGAACGATATCCCGTTGGGCCACAAGATCGCTCTCAAGGACCACAAGGTCGGCGAGATCGTGATCAAGTACGAGCACGACATCGGCGCAGTGGTAGCGGACATCGGGCAGGCAGAACATGTCCACACTCACAATCTGAAGACGAAGAGGTGGTGATCATGAGTGTAATGGAAGTCTTCGGATTCCGGCGGGAGAACGGGCGCATTGGAGTTCGGAACCACGTTGCCATCATTCCACTGGACGACCTGTCCAACTCCGCCTGCGAAGCGGTAGCCAACAATATCAAGGGCACATTGGCGATTCCGCACGCCTATGGCCGACTTCAGTTCGGAGAGGACCTCGAGTTGTTCTTCAGGACGATGATCGGGACAGGCGCGAATCCCAATGTGGCTGCAGCCGTCGTGATAGGGATCGAACCCCAGTGGACCGAACGCATTGTGGAGGGAATCGCCGAAACTGGAAAGCCGGTGACCGGCTGTTCGATAGAGCGTACCGGAGACATCGGAACGGTGGCAAAGGCGTCATGGAAGGCCAAGGAGTACATGCATTGGGCCTCGGAACTAGTGCGGCAAGAGTGCGACCTGAGCGAGATCTGGGTGTCGACTAAGTGTGGGGAATCTGATACTACATCCGGTCTGGCATCTAACCCGACGGTTGGCAATGCGTTCGACAAACTCGACGCGATGGGTGCCACCTTGTCTTTCGGGGAGACATCAGAGATCACCGGGGCGGAGGACGTGTGTGCAGCGCGAGCTGCCACGCCCGAAGTCGGCAGGCAGTTCCTCCAGGTTTGGAACGAGTACAACGATTTCATCAACGACAACAAGGCAGACGATCTCTCTGGATCGCAGCCCACCAAGGGCAACATCCGAGGCGGCCTCACAACGATTGAGGAGAAGGCGTTCGGCAATCTGCAGAAGATCGGCAAAGAATGCCGGTATGTGGGTCTGCTAAAGCCGGCGGAGACGCCCACTGGGCCAGGTCTTTGGTTCATGGACACATCTTCGGCAGCCGCAGAGGCAGTGACTCTCTGGGCCGCGGGTGGTTTCGTAGCCCACCTCTTCCCAACCGGTCAGGGCAACATAGTCGGCAACCCGATAATCCCCGTGATCAAGCTCTCGGCCAATCCGCTCACATGCGAGACTATGAGGGAGCATATCGATTTCGATTGCTCGGCCTTGCTGCGGGGTGAGATGACGTTCGATCAGTCGGGTGATCTGTTACTGGATCTGCTGACTCGGACGGCGAATGGTCGCCTTACCGCCAATGAGGTGTTGGGACATCGGGAGTTCGTGCTCACCAAGCTGTATCGCAGTGCCTAGCGCAGAGGCTACCCCTCTCCATGAGGCGAGAGGGGTGGCGCGCTCACCCTCCTAGGGCTGTCGTGACTTCTCCCAGGCCTCCAGTTGACGCTCCAGATCTGCGGGGCGAACCGCAAGCAGTTTTCCTGTGGGCGAGACGTAGAACGTGGCTTGGCTGACTCGGGGGAGGCGAACAACGGCGTACCTGATCACCCAAGCCCGGGGATTCCCGCTCAGATCTTCGACTCCCCCGAAAGCGAATTCGACTGTCCGACCTGCTAGCGGGGGATTGGATCCGATTGCCTTGCCCACCGTGAACCGCGCCGCCGCGTAAGAAGCGGTCGATAGCAACGTACCGATGAACGCGATCGTCAGTAGCCATTTGATGTACTTGAACACGCGGGCGCTCCGGTGGATGACAAAGGCAATCTTCGATGACACGCCGTCAGAGTCAAACAGAACCGGTCAGAACTGGCTGGGAAACCGCTTTTCACCCTGATCACTGACCCGTCGGGGAAACTCATCCAGAGCCCGCCCCCCTCAATAGTAGTCGCTGGAGGTCTCTTTCCGCCTTACAGCTCGGGCCCGAAATGGCGAGCAGCAGCTTGGGTATTGAGAGCGATCTCATGACAACTCTGAGTTATTCGGTTCCCGCTCTGCTCGCCACCATCATAATCTCGACCAGCGGATCAGGTCCCATCAGCTCGGCGCCAATTACGGTGCGGGGGGGCCCGCTGCCGACAACGTCATCCACAATTGACCCCACGGCCTCGGCGTGGACAATGTGTGACACGAAGATGTGCACGCCCGTCACGTCTCCAAAGCCCATCCCTGCCGTGGCCAGCGTGGCGCGCAGGTTGTTCAGTGTCTGCGTGGTTTGGTCTCCGATCTCCCCTTTGACGATGCCGGCCGGAGCTGATCCGACCATGCCCGCGAGGTAGAGTCGATTCCCTACCTTAATCGCGGGCGAAAACGGGCTGGTTGAGAGAGATGCTCCCTCAGCGATTACGACTGATCGGTCACTCGCCAGCGCGGCAACGCATTGAATCTCCACCTTGAAGGCGGGATTCACCAACCTCGCGCGAACGGTTGCCCGTGCAGGTGGAGCATCTGTCACATACTCGCGATAAGCTGAGTTCATTAGAGCGAACTCGCGGGGGTCGTTCATGAAGACGGTGCAGGACGCTAGGTCGCCGTAGTCCATGCCCGCCTCGCGCAACACCGCACCGATGTTACCGAATACTCTCTGCGTCTGCCGACCGACGTCGCCTGTGACCGGTTGATAGGTATCGGGATCGCGACTGGTTGCGCCGGCGATGAATAAGGTGCTGCCGGCACTGATTCCCCAGCTGTATGGCAACTCGGGAGACTTCAGCCCGGCGGGTCTGATTACGCGTCGAGGCACATGCGGACGCAGCGCAACCATTGACACTTGCACCAGGGCACCTGGGAGTGGCAGATCAGCTCCTACAGTTGCGCGCGTAGGCGGATCCGTCGGAAAATACGTGCGATAGATCTCGTTCATTGCGCTGAAATTGCGGGTATCAGACAAGAAGACGTTCACCGCCGCAGCGCGCGACAGGGACATGCCATCCGCTTCGAGCGTTGTCTTGACATTCTCCATCGCCTGGCGAAACTGGCCCTGTACGCCATCCACCAGCTCACCGGTCGTGGGGTCGATTCCCATCGTGCCGGGCACGTAGAAGAAGTCGGGATCAGAGGCAACAGACCTAGTTCCCCATGTCCAGGCCAGAGCCGCACCAAGCGGTAAGAACAAGAGCGCAGAGAGCAATGCATAGATCGTACGTGTTGAGAATCGCATGGCATCAGTAGGTTGACGATTGCGGTTGTTGGGTGTACGGGCAGTCCCTTACCGTCCGGGCGTGCGCCCCGTCAAGATGTCACCTTATGGTGGCAGTCGCGAGGGGGAGAAAGACGAGGCTAGTAGACCATCTCGTCGTCGGAAAGTCCCATGTGGTGGCCGAGTTCGTGAATTAGCGTGTCGCGAATCTCGGCCATGATCTCGGTGGGCGTGTCGCATGACCGGATGATTGGTCCCTGGTAAATCTCGATCGTGTCAGGCAGGTCGACATGACCGCTGCCCCGCTCGGTCAGGGGTACTCCGTGATAGAGACCGAACAGCTCATCCTGTCCGAGCCCTTTGAGGTCCTGGGGGTCTGGCTCGGCCTTGACTATGATCGCTACGTTCTCGAGCGCATGCCGGAACTGCTCCGGCAGACACTCGAGGGCTTGCTGTACTACGGATTCGAAGTCCTTGCGGTCCATGCCGCGGTCCAGGTGGGGGCACCTGGATACTACTAGCAGGTCCGTCTTGTTAGGTAGGGTTCGTCCCAAGCGATCTCGAAGGCGCCGTTGCACCGCTCGCAGCGCAGAACCTGGGGCCGGCCCAGTGGAAGCTGGCGCATGCGGCATCCAGGACATACCACGTATCCCTTGCCCCAACGGACTGGGATCAGCCCGGAGTTGCTGGCGCCTGACACAACCGTCCAGCGGAACGGCGGGTTGTCGATAACCTCCAGAGTATCGCGGGAGAAAGGTCGCTCTTTGCCGTGGACCAGGATCAGGACTTCCTTCGGGGTCACAGCCACGGCTCGGTACCAGGCGCCGCGCCGTAGTCCGCAATCGATATCCTCGCTTAAACGCGCCCACTGCTCTGCCGGCATGCTCGTATCCCTCCAGGCGGTTTCCCAACAAGGTGAAATGGTGCCCGGCGGCCTGGCGGTGTGCTAGATCACATTGGCCCACTTGGATGGCCGGGTGGGGCAGTGGCGCCAGAGCACTTTAGGGGAGTCTGGCTGCTATTGTGCCAGAGCCTCCGGACGTCTACGACTCAGCGCATCTCACTGAAACACCGGCTGCTCGAACACATTCTGGACGAAGTAGAGCGCTATGTAGCTGATCAGTGCTGCGACAGCAGGAGTGGCTAGCCAGCCGAGTGAGATATTTCGCAGGACACGCAAGTTGATCTGCCGGGCCCCCTTGAAACCGTGGGCTAGTGCGAGGCCGCACACGGCTCCGACGACTGCCTGAGAGCTCGAAACGGGCACGAGGGGGATCGTGGGCAATCCGATCCGCTCGATGAGCGCTTGCAGGGATTGCGAGGTGAAGACGAAGAGAACCAGAGAGTGCGCTACGACGACCACCCATCCGCCGACCGGCCCAACCGTTACAATGTTCTTGCCGACGGTCATCATCACCTTGCGCGAGAAGAAGGCACCGACGGCGATGGCCAGCGCGCCAAGCAGGAACAGACGCTGCTCACCGGTGATCGAGAACGGCCCCAGCGACATGTCGCCGAGCGGAGACGCCGCCACGAATACCCCAACCACGTTGGCGATGTTGTTGGCCCCTAGGCTGTACGCGCCGAAGGCTCCGGCCGCCAGCAGTCCTATGCGGGTCAGTTGGTCTAACCAGAGAACGTGTGGCTTTGCGACCTTGATGATGTAATCGGTACCCCAGTAGAGCAGCAGAGCAAACAGCGCCCCGAGAACGGGGGCTGCGATCCAGCTACCGACTATTCTGGTTAGGGCAGCCAGGTCCGTAGCGTGGCTGCTGAAGAGATTCCAGCCCACGATACCGCCGACAACAGCCTGAGTGGTGGAGACGGGCAGGCCGAGCCTGGTCATACTGAAGACTGTGGCAGCAGCGGCGAGTGCGACCGTGAATGATCCTCCCAAGGCATTGACCGCACCCAATTCACCCAGTCCTTCTGATGGACCGGCGCCGCCCAGCACGGCACCCAGTACAACGAACACGCCACACACAATGGCTGCCGTGGAGAACCGCAGCATGCGGCTGCCCACCGCCGTGCCGAACACATTTGCGGCGTCGTTGGCGCCCAGCGACCAACCCAGCAGCAGACCGCTCGAGAGGAAAACGAAGAAGGTTAGGCCCATGTACGTCCGCCCGGCCGTTGCCCTAGACCGACCGCTTTACGGCGTAGATGGCCAGGGCGTCGCCCGCCCTGTCGGCCATGTCGGCCAGCCGATCAGTCAGCCAGATGTGGCCCCGCAGCTGCATCTTGAGATCCAGAGGCATGTCGGATTGGAACAGCTGCTCCATGATGCGAAACGCGGTCCTGTGAGTCTCGTCTTCGTAGAAGTGGATTTTGTGGACGTGGTCTCTGGTGGTCCCGGGATCTCGGAAGTAGGCCCGAGCTGCGACGACCACCTGTTCTACGGTGTCTGTCGCTAACCCAGTGCACTCGAGCCAGGCGTCATGGAACTCACCAGGTATCTCCGGTCGCTCGATCCGCACGACTACGAAGCCGTGCTCCATCTCGTCAAGCAGACCGTCGAGAGATCCCAACAACCCCAGTACGTCGCCGGACGTGTCCGGCAGGAGCATCTCCGTATAAAGCGCCTGCCCGATGTTGTTGCGGAGAGTGTCCCCGCGATCCTCCAGGTTGCTGACCTGTTGGTATTTTTCTTCGACGGCGTCGTCCCAGCCCTGCCGGATGAAATGACCGAATCCATGCTTGAAGGCGAGCGCTGCCTCAGACACGACGTCCAGCATCTCATCAATCTGTGACTTGAGAAGGCGCGTTCTTCGGAACGGAGAGATCTTGAGCTCGGCCATGTGCTGTCTCCCTATCGGGGATCCGCTATGGGACTACCAATCTTGCCGCCTAACGGTTCGGCGAGCAAGTCTGGACGCTAGTGGCTGGCTTTTGTTCGGGAGCTGAGTCAGTATAAAGGTGGATCAGTGGGTGAGGAGGCCCTGTGGCAGGTATCGGGGGTCGCAATGTGCAACTGTTAGACGAAGACGTTCAACCTGTCGGTATGGTCGGATCGGCGGGCATGCTGCGGGTCCAACTGATTCTAGCAGAGAAGCGGACTTCACTTGCCGTGCTGCGCACGGGGATCGGCGTTTTCACTCTGCCACTGTCCGTGATCACCGTCCTTATCGCGACCTCAAGCTTCTACGATTTTCTCGAGGCCTATCATCTGATCATCCCGCTGCTGGTGCTCTGCTCTGGTCTAGTTATGCTCGCGGTTTACCTGGTTCACCGAGCGGTGCTACGCATTCGCAGGCTCGACGCCCTGATCGTCAAAATCAAGCAAGAGGATCCCAGCCTGTCGGTGTTCTTTGGCAGCCAGGTGTGAGCAAACCCTGGGCTACCGCCGTTCGACTCTAGGACTGAAGTTGCTGTGCTGCCACATGCGGCTGGCCCTGCCGTCAGGGCCGATGTCAAACCGTATCTCTTCGCCTAGTGTCTTGTCGTCTCGCACCCGCCGGAAAGTGTGCTCGCCGGTTAGCCTCAGCTCCGTCAGTGATTCGAGGGGGTTATCAGTTGGGAGAGAAAGAACGGCGAGGCTCCCCTTCCACAGCACGACTGCGCTTTCTCCCCACCAAGGAGATTCGTCGTAGGTGCCCGCGTAGATCTCTAGCGAGGCGTCGGTCGCCTGCTCCACGTGATTCGTATCGAGCGTGGCAGCGATGGCCGGGCCCATGATCTCCTGGGCGCGACGCGTGAACAGACCGCTGTTCACACCTCCGGCGTTGGACATGAATACAGTGGCTACTTTCCCCATTGGTTCGATGCTCAAATGGGACCGATAGCCCGGGCAACTGCCGCCATGGCCCACGTACGTCTTGTCGTCATTGCGCCAGGTGGCGAATCCGAGACCCCACTTGGTGTCCCAGTCCGGATCCAGCCAGTGTACCCGGTACATCTCTCGCAAAGTGTTTCGCGCCAACAAATCCGACTCGCCAGCCAGCACGCGAAACTGCCACGCGGCGAACTTGGCCAGGTCTGTTACGGTGGACGCGAACCCCGCGGCCGGCGCGATCCCGCGTGCCTGGAAGACGGCAACTGGCGGCCGCGTACCTTCGCGGGTCATTGAGCTGTAACCTTTCGCCATGCGGCGGCCATGCTCGGCGACCGGTATGTCGGAATAGGTGGAGCTCATGCCAAGCGGGTGCAGTATGCTCGCTCGAATGTAGTCGGCGTAGGGCTGCTCCGAGGCAGCGGCCACGATCTCACCCGCCAGTGACAAACCCAAGTTGGAGTATTGGAAATACTCGAACGCCGGATACAGCTCTTCTTGGTTTGAAACGCGTTCCATCACCTGTTCTCGAGTCGGGAACGGGAAGTCAGGTGGCGACCAGTAGGGATAGTCTGACTCGCGCGGAAGTCCGGACGAGTGCGTGAGAATCCCCTGCACTGTGACTGGAGGGGCATCCGGGTATTTGTCTTGAATATCGAACCATTCCAGATGCGTGCTGACCGGGTCGTCCAGGCGAAGCCTGCCAGCATCACGTAGCTGCATCATCCCCACCGAAGTGAACAACTTCGAAATCGAGCAGATGGAGTAGATGGTCTCGGGCGTGGCAGGTGTCTTCGCATCGCGATCGCCAAACCCAAAACCCTTGGCCCACAGTAGCTCTTGATCGTGCTGCACAGCCACGGATACTCCTGGGATCTGCTGATAGGCGCGCTGCGCGTCCACCCATACATCGAGCAGGTGAAGAGCCTCCCGCACTCGAGGTTGCTGCGCGAGTGATCCCGGTTGGGCAAGGCACGGGCTCGCGGCAACGGCGGTCAATAACAAGACGAGTCTCTTCATGGGTCGGCTCCAGGGGAGTAGATGTGGCTACATGTGTAGGTGGCGTGGCTGTCGGATAATCTCGGAGTCTGGCGCCATATGGGAAGGGGTCCTACGCACCGCCTCCCACCAGGTACTTCCGGATTTCCCACCGGGCCTTCTCGGAGCCGACGGCCGCGAGGAAGTAGGCTCCGGTGTAGAGTGCTATGTCGGACGGTGGTATC
>JBDHHP010000090.1:0-16264 GCA_039589275.1 Gemmatimonadota bacterium
AATGCAGCGCCGATAGCAGTCTGGCGTGTCCTACGGACGGCGTATCCGTATCCTGCGGTCCAAGCCTGGGTCTACAACCAACTCCAAATAATCGCCTTCGTAAACGGACATAGGATCGGTGAGATAGCTCCCTTCCACGGATAGCAATCTGATCTGAACCTGGAGATCGTAGGTCTCCCATCGCAGGGTGAACTCGCGCTCGGTGTTGCCCGTTACATCGCCTATACGAAAGCGGCGCCCGTTGCCCCATACCGCATATAGCGAAGCGTCGAGGAAATTCTGATTCATCACCAGGAGGGTGATCTCTCGGTCTCTCCTCAGTTGCGGATCACTTGAGGAACTCGCTAGGCTGCACCCGCCAAGGACCAGCGCGAGGCATACTGCTGCGGACGGTCTGATTCTCCGATTCATGTCCTATTCTCGCTGGTCCAAGCACTGTGAATGCCCATGCGCTGCTGCCGGACTGAGGCGCTTATACAGGCAACTTCAATGGCCCGTAACGCAACGCCAGTCTCGTCATACCCCTCCCGCTGCCGTAGTTCCGGGCAGCCGACCACCACGCGTGCAGCAACTGCGTCGGAGTCTTGCTGGCGGATCGTCCGCGAAGATACCGGTCTGCACAGCATACATCCAGTGTGGAGTCACCCCTCGCCAGGCGGCGGCTGCTGTACCATCTTAGATGCACACTACCCACGTTCTCGCATCTAATCGGGAGGTCTCTGCCATGTTCCAAACGCGTACACATGCCCGTTCAGGTCACTGGAGACGCCTGCTGGTCCTGCTGCTCACGATCGTACCTGCGGCTGCGATTCTGGGGGCTGCATGTGCGGCCGGCGGTCAGTCTGGGGGACGGCCCACAGGGCGCCGCGACCTCATCACTGCCGAAGAGCTGCAGCGGGTTGACGTCACGAACGTGTACGAGGCGATCCGTCGGCTCAGACCTACCTGGCTCCGCTCGAGGTCCGGAGGTGGATCTCCCGTGGTGTTCTTGGACAACGTCAGGGCCGGTGACCTCACCAGACTGGAGCAGCTCTATCTGGCCACGGTTCGGGAGTTGCGCTACATCAGTCCCTCTGACGCGACTACGCGCTGGGGTACCGGATACCCCAACGGAGCGATCGAGGTGATCACTCGGAGGTGACGACCTCGCCGTGATCATGAGCGTGGCCGCCTGGGCGGATGCGGCCACGCATACCCCCATCTCGTGGTTGCCGGATCCTAGGCGTGGTGCTGCTCCGGAAACCACGTCTTTGTCCTGAGACAAATCCTCACCAACATGAGCATCACGGGTACCTCGATGAGGACTCCTACCACTGTCGCGAGCGCTGCACCAGACGAAAGGCCAAACAGCATTACGGCGGTTGCGATTGCGACCTCAAAGTGATTGGAAGCGCCAATCATGGCGGATGGTGCCGCATCGGCGTACGAGAGGCGGAGCGACCGGGCCAAGCCATAAGTTACGGCGAAGATGAGAACCGTCTGAATGAACAGCGGAATTGCGATCCACAATATCGTCAAGGGGTTCGACAGGATGACGTCACCCTTGAATGAGAACAACAAGACGAGAGTAACCAGAAGTGCTAAGATCGTCACAGGGGTCAACAAGTGAAGGAACCTCTCTCGGAACCACACCTCTCCCTTGGATGATATGATCCACTTCCGCGACAGGTAGCCCGCCGCAAGGGGCAACGCAACGTAAATGGAGATTGAAAGCAGCAGCGCTTGCCATGGTACCGGCAGACGCCCGATGCCAAGTAGGAAACCGCCAAGCACTCCGTAGAGGAACAGCATTGCCAGTGAGTTGATCGCGACCATGACGAGCGTGTGCCCGTCGTTGCCCCTTGCCAGAAAGCCCCACACCAAGACCATGGCAGTACAGGGGGCAATGCCCAGCAGAATACAGCCGGCCAAGTAGCTACGCCACAGCGGTACTTCCAGAACCTTGACGCCGTCTTGCAGGACCACCGTCCCATCGCCGTGGGTTGCCCCTACAGGTAGATCCAGTCCGAGTGGCATCTTCACGTAGTCGACGGCGTCGGCGCCGATGAAAGTGATGAAGAGTGTGCCGAGGAAGAACGCGCTGATCGCGTACATGGTAAACGGCTTGACCGCCCAGTTCACGAACAGTGTGAGCGACACCGGCCGTGCGTTCTTGCCGGCCTTGACGACCTCAGCGAAGTCGATCTTCACCATGATCGGGTACATCATGAAAAAGAGGCACACCGCAATGGGTATCGACACAACCGGCGCGTCGTTGACGTATATCGCGAGCCCATCGAGGAACTGCGCTATTCCTGGCGCGACTGTGCCTAGTAGGATCCCGCCGCCAATGCACAAGAGAATCCAAACCGTCAGATAGCGCTCAAAGAACCCTAGCGCCTGGGGGTCAGTGTGTGTGTTCGTGTCGGAGGCCATTTCTGTTCGATGCGTGGTGTGAGGGTTCGAGTGCTTCAGCCGCGCCCCGGCCGGGCGATCGCCAGCTGTCCGAGATCGAGGTCAACGCGACAGAGCTGCTCGACCGGCACCGTGCGGAGCTGTTGGAGGATGGCGCTGTCTTCCTTGATTTGCAGGTCGTCTGCCAGCTGCACCCACAGCGGCTGCACTGCCTGGTAAGCGGTCTCGGTCTCGGCTAGCTGATAGTGGACCCACCGTCCGTCTTTGCGCTCAGCCAGCAGGCCGGCGCGGCGCAGCTCAGCCATATGGGCGGAGACCGTCGAGGGAGCCAGCCTGAGGACCGCTGTTATCTGACAGGCGCACAACTCGCCGCCTCGAAGCATGGCGAGGATACGTAGCCTGGCGGGGTGAGCCAGTGCCTTGTAGGTGCGGGTAGTTGAAGAAAGGGTATCAGATAACATTTCGTCGATTCGCGAAATGTAGCATTGTCTGGCTTTACCTCAAGAGCCTGGTGTCTATCGTTAAGTAGGCGCTCAGAGAGGCTCGGCACCATGCCCGATCTGGTAAGCTCGATAGTACCCACGAAATACTGGCACAAAATCGAGGATGGACGCATCCAGTGTGATCTTTGCCCTCGTTTCTGCAGGATGCGGGAAGGGCAACGCGGCATGTGCTTCGTGCGGATGTGCCAAGACGAGCAGATCGTACTCACTACCTACGGCCGCTCCAGCGGATTCTGCGTGGACCCGATCGAGAAGAAGCCGCTCAACCACTTCTTGCCGGGAACGCCAGTCCTTTCCTTCGGCACGGCGGGCTGCAACCTGGCATGCAAGTTCTGCCAGAACTGGGACATAAGTAAGTCGCGTGAGACTGACACGCTGGCCGATGCCGCGTCTCCGCAGGGACTTGCAGACGCGGCCGCACAGCTCGAGTGCCGTAGCGTGGCGTACACATACAATGATCCGGTGATCTTTCACGAATACGCAATCGACGTCGCACAGGCGTGCCGCGAACGCGGCATCAAGAACGTAGCCGTGACGGCAGGATATGTATGTGACGAGCCGCGCCGGGAATTCTATCGCTACATGGATGCCGCCAACGTCGACCTCAAGGCATTCACCGAGGACTTCTACTTCGAGCTGTCTAAGGCACATCTGCAACCAGTGCTCGACACACTCATGTACCTGAAGCACGAAACCGAGGTGTGGTTCGAACTGACTACCCTCATCATTCCTGGTAGAAACGATTCGGAGCGTGAACTGGAAGAGATGTCCCAGTGGGTCGTGAAGCAGCTCGGTCCAGATGTCCCGATGCACTTCACGGCGTTCCATCCGGACTATATGATGTTGAATATCCCCCATACGCCTGCATCGACACTCACGAAGGCCCGCGACATCGCCATGAAGAACGGGGTGCGCTACGCCTACACCGGCAACGTGCACGACGCAGCGGGTGGCAGCACGCTATGCCATGAGTGTGGCACAACGCTGGTGGGACGCGACTGGTACGTGCTAACCGAATGGCAAATGGATCGAGACGGTCTGTGTCCGAACTGTGGGGCTCGCTGCGCGGGCGTGTTCGAGGTCAAGCCCGGAAGCTGGGGGGCAAGGAGACAGCCGGTGAGGATTGGGCGGTAGGGCGTATGGCGGTATGGCGGTATGGCGGTAAGAAGAATGTGGGCGGTGAAGCGCGAGCTAGCCGCTGACCGCTGACAGCTGACAGCAGACACCCGACAGCTGACACCCGACAGCGACAACTGAATGCTGGGAGAAGACCTGTGAGGACTACCACGCCGGTATTGTCTCTATGCCTACTCGTCGCCTGCACCCCCGATCGCGCACCTGAAGATGTGATCACGACTCGAGATGTCGAACGAATCGTGAGCACACTGAGCGCCGATGACATGCTTGGCAGGCGGCCGTTCACGGAGGGAATCGACAGAGCGGCACAGTTCATCGCGGCGGAGTTCTCTGCAGTCGGCCTCGAACCGCTTGAGGGACAGGACAGCTACCTGCAGGAGTTCCCGGCTTACACGTTGACTACGGACAGCAGCGCCGTGGTCTTGGACGGCATTGCGGTCGCTGAAGAGCGATGCGTGTTCGCGGTGAATCAGCGGGAGATCCACTGGACCGGCCAAGACGATGTGCAGGTGATTGCTGTTGATGCCGAAGACAACTCGATGCAGGCATTCTCGGAAATTCGCAGGTCCGACGGCAACATGTTGGTCCTATTCCACGAGCGCCACAGCCGTTTCTTCAACAGACTGCAGTCCTACATGTCGGGGCCACGCTTCACGATGGAGCTGGGCCAGGGTGGCAGTGCGGTTTACGTGCTGACCAGCAACGTGCGCCCCGGCGCGTTTGACGTCGCTGTGGCCAACTCGGTGGAAGAGCAGACTATGGCTAACGTGGTCGGTGTTATCCCGGGCCGTAGGAGCGATGAAATAGTGCTCTTCGGTGCGCACTACGATCACATCGGCATTCGCAATCCAGTTGAAGGTGACTCAATCGCAAACGGTGCGAATGACAACGCAACCGGTACGACTGCCGTGGCTTTGCTGGCGAAGTACTTCAAGACGCTGCGCCGGCCCGAGCGGACTCTGATGTTTGTGGCTTTCACAGCCGAGGAAATGGGTCGCCACGGCTCCCGGCACGTTGCCCAACAGATCGAGGCAGATCAGGTCGTGGCGATGATCAACTTCGAGATGCTGGGTAAGCCGGAGCAGGGTCGGTCCAACAGGGCGTGGGTCACCGGATTCGAGAAATCCAGCCTGGGGAAGACACTGCAAAGTGCAGTCGACACGAGCGAGTATCTGTTCTACGCCGACCCACAGCCCGATCAGAATCTGTTCATGCGCTCGGATAACGTACCGTTCGCGCGGCTGGGCATCCCAGCACACACGATTAGCACTGGTCTACTGGAGGATGATCACGACTACCACCAAGTGACTGACGAGATCGAGACCATCGACGTGGCTCACATGACGCAGACCATAGCGGCGATCGCGAAAGCAGTGATGCCGCTCGTCACCGGTGAGGCGACGCCAACGCGGATCGACACGTCAACTTTTTGACTTACCCAGCGTCAGCGCGCCGCCGCTATCAACCTCTCCAGCTTGGCTGTTGCGCGCTGAGCCATGCGAAGAAACTGCTCGCTGCCTTCGTAGTGCGTCCGCAGTTCGCTGCAGCGCAGCGAACCTCGCGATGTCCACCAGTTCCAGTACTCGTCCTTGAGGGGACGAGCATACTGCTTGATGGCGGCACGGTCCTGGTGGAGCCTGCCCGCCGCGATGCCTACGGCCATCAGGCCCCCAGTGAGGAATCCGCATAGGTCTCCCTTCCCAAAACCCCCCGAGAATACAGCGGCGGCATCGAGCCACTCATCTGACTCGCTCATGAACTTGCAGGACACTGCCAGACAGATCTCCGCACAACCGAGCCCCCGCCCAATAAAATTCTCTACGTCCTGTGCCATGATTGACCCGCCGATAAGTCGTTGCTCCTCCGGCGTGAACTCGCTCCAGAAGCCTGGTAGGTCCTGCTGCGCTGGATGCAAGCCCAGACGGGGCAGCGCTAGTCCACCCACTATCAGCGGACACACGGAGCCAACGAAACTGCGTCTCGAGAGACCGGATTCGGAGCCTCTGCTCATTTGGGTCACCTCTGTGGGGCCAGAAACGTGTGTTCGATTGCGTCACTGAATCCCTAAACGTAAGCGGATCTTGGGCTTCTGCGAAGGGTGATTTGCATCACGTGACAAGAGTCACAGGACTGAGTGTTCTGGTTCGTGACGCCCAGCACAGTGAGCTAGTTGCCAACCTAGTAGCCTATCACTGGCGCAAGCTCACGTGGCGGTATATGCCGCGTTCTGAACTGCGAAAGCCCCGACCCAGGGGGCGATCCCAAGAGGAGGACGCAAATGCGCAGATCCGCGCGACAAATCTGGGGACTTTCAACCGCGGTCGCCGTGCTTTGCACGGCATGTGTTGGCGCCGGTGAAGTAACCGTGGTCAATACAAGCCAGGACCTGAGGACATCTGAGATCCAGGACGTTTTCACTCTGCTGTCCGAAGCCTTCGCCGCAACCGAGTTCCAGGCATCACCCCAATCTCCGGCAGCAGTAGCCGGACTTCAGATGGCTCCGGTGCCAATCAGCTCCTCGTTCGACGTATCCGTTCCGTGCGAGTCGGGGACCGTCAGTATCGCCGGTGCCGCCGACGGCACGCTGGACGACCAGACGCTGCAGGGGAGTCTGTCACTTCAACTTGCCTGGGATTTCCACAGCTGCGTCGTCACAGGGTATTACGGGACACTGACAGTGAACGGTCAGCCGGATATCTCTTTCATGGCCAACTACGTATTTGGCTCGGAGCAGATGACCGTTGACGGCACACAGACCGGTGGCTTCAGCTACTCGGTGAGTGATGGCCGGTCGGGTACCTGTATGATCGACCTGAGTTTCGACGCGTCGTACAACGCGACGACCAGCGAGGAGACCAGCACGGTGAGTGGTGCTGTTTGTGGCCGATCCGCAGAGGAGTTCGAGGACTTCCTCATCTGAGCGCAGGGCCGATCGCGGAGCCGCGTAGGTTCCGCGACCAGAGAAAGCGGCGGACGGGCCCGAGTGGCCTGCCCGCCGCTTTCCTCGACGGCCCACTCTAGTAGCCTCTGCACTGCGCAAGCTGCCGTGCGACCATTCCAATTCTCCGATCATCATTTACAATTACAGCCGGACATCCGCGTCCGTCGTCGTCTCTGCCGGGAGCCCCGGGGGTCCGACTCGAACATGGTTGTCGGTGCTCCAGCGCGGCCCAGGCCGCGATCCCATATGACATCGGAAACCCGGCGGGCGCCTGCGTGACGTGTGAAGGGCGGTCCAAGGTCGGCGCCAGAGTCGCCGTATTTGACAGGGTAGTGGAGCCTGCGAGGAGCCAATGGCTGCAATGAACCGAGACATCGAGGCAATTCAGGAGAAGATCCAGCAGGAAAGCGCCTTCGTTAGCCGACTCATCGATGAGGTGGGTCGGGTGATCGTTGGCCAGGGTTACATGGTCGAGCGACTGCTGATTGGGTTACTAGCTGACGGACACGTGCTGATGGAGGGTGTGCCGGGGCTCGCCAAGACGATGACAGTAAGGACGCTGGCGCGGGTTATCAACACGTCGTTTCACCGGATCCAGTTCACCCCAGACCTGCTTCCCGCCGACCTGATCGGCACCCTAGTGTACGATCCTCAGAGCTCCGACTTCAAGACCAAGAAGGGTCCGATATTCGCCAACGTCATTCTGGCCGACGAGATCAACCGCTCTCCGGCGAAGGTGCAATCGGCCCTGCTCGAGGCGATGCAGGAGCGAACGGTTACCATTGGGTCCAACACCTTTCCGCTTGACGCACCCTTCCTTGTGCTGGCTACCCAGAACCCCATCGAGCAGGAGGGCACCTACCCGCTGCCGGAAGCTCAGGTGGACAGGTTCATGCTGAAGCTGGCCGTGGGGTACCCCAGCAAGGACGAGGAGCTGGAGATCATGCGACGTATGGCATCGGGGCCGGAGCCCGAGGTGAGTGCGGTCGTCGAGCCGGATGAGATACTCAGGGCACGCAAGGCGGTCGAGATGATCTACATGGACCCGCAGGTGGAGCACTATATCGTCGATCTGGTGTTTGCCTCGCGAGATCCCAAGACGTATGGTCTCGATCCCCTTACCGATCTCATTAGCTACGGTGCTTCGCCTCGCGCCTCGATCTACTTGGCCAAGACCGCCCGCGCGCATGCCTTCTTGCGGCGCCGAGGATATGTGACCCCCGAAGACGTGCGTTCGGTGGGGATGGACGTGTTGCGGCATCGAATCCTGGTGTCCTATGAGGCCGAAGCGGAGGAGGTCACCAGCGAGGATGTTGTGACGCAGATCCTGAACAGCATCGAGGTACCCTGAGTCTCATAGATGATCCCGCGGGAGATACTCAAGAAGGTTCGTCGCTTAGAAATTGCGACCAGAGGACTCGTGAACGAGGTGTTCTCGGGCGAGTATCACTCTGTGTTCAAGGGTCGCGGCATGAACTTCGCCGAGGTCCGCGAATACCAGTACGGTGACGACATCCGCAGCATTGACTGGAACGTGACGGCCCGCACAGGTCTCCCGTTCGTGAAGGTGTTCGAGGAAGAGCGCGAGCTGACCGTGATGCTCGTGGTAGACGTGAGTTCGTCGGGCAATTTCGGGACGCGAGAACGGATGAAAGGCGAGTTGGCGGTCGAGGTCTGCGCGCTCCTGGCTTTCTCTGCCATAAAGAACAATGACAAAGTCGGCCTGATCATCTTCAGTGACCGCATCGAGAAGTTCGTGCCGCCTCGAAAGGGCAGGCGTCACGTACTGAGAGTGCTGCGCGAGTTGCTGTACTTCGAGCCGGAAGGTCGTGAGACTGACGTGGGGGCTGCGCTCGAGTACCTGACGCGCGTAGTGCCGCGGCGGGCAGTCGTGTTTCTCGTGTCGGACTTCATCGCGACCGGGTTTCAGAAACCCTTGTCCATTGCTGGAAAGCGTCACGACCTCATAGCGGTGCGGATGGGTGACCAACGGGAGTCGGAGCTGCCGCCCATCGGCTTCGTCGCGTTCGAGGATGCCGAATCGGGTGAGCAGTTGGTGGTCAACACTTCGAGCGATGAGTTTCGCACGGTGTTCGAAGACCAAGTGAGAAAGTCCCAGTCCGAGCTGGATAGGACGTTCAGGCGCACCAAGGTGGATGTGATCGAGATCGGAACTGGCCAGGCATACTTCGAGCCGCTCATGAGGTTCTTCAAGCAGCGGGCGAAGAGGTTCAGGTGATGTTGGGGCAGGTGGGTCTGCTGCTTTCCGGCTTCCTTCTGATGTCTGCGGTTACGGAGCCGGTGACTGGCATCTGGCAGCCGGCAGCCGGCAGCCGGCTGCTGGTGGCTGACAGCCAACCGTCGTTCCGCCGTGCGGTGCAGCTTCCCCCACGGATAAGTACCCAAGTCGACACCGCAAGCATCTCGGTTGGTGGGCAGCTCAACCTCACGGCCACTGTCGAACACGACGCTGGATCCGTGATTGCGTGGCCAGACTCTGTCGATCTGGAGCCGTTCGAGGTTCTGTCTGTGCGGTACCTCGAGCCGGTGCGGGACGGCGACCGGGTGGTGAGTGCAGCACGCCTGACGCTCACTGCATTCGAGTTGGGAGATTTGGAGCTGCCGGGTTTCGACGTCGCTGTCACGAGTCCGGACAGCGCAGATGTCATCGTCCTGACGACTGATGCGTGGAACGTGTCGGTCGCGAGCGTAGGCCTAGACGAGAGTGGTGACATCCGCGACATCAAAGGACCGCTGGAGATTGCCAGGAACTGGCTACTGTTATTGCCTTGGCTTGCGCTAGTGGCACTGATCGGGGCGGTCGGCTACTGGCTGTACAAGCGAAGCAAGACGCGCAAGCGCCCGGACCATTTGTCTGCCACCGAGCTGCCGACTGCGCCACCCCATGAGGTGGCGTACCGTGCCCTCGCCGAACTCGAGGCCTCCGGCCTTCTTGAGAGAGGCGACGTCAAGTCCTACTTCACGCAGGCCTCGGAGATCATCCGCCGATATGTCGAGGGTCGCTATCGTGTTGACGCGCTCGAGATGGCTTCCCATGAGGTGCTGCTGGGGTTAGACGAAGTTGGAGTGCCCTTCGATACTCGCCTCGAGTTCGAGCAGTTCCTCGGTAATTGCGATCTCGTGAAGTTTGCCAAGTGGGTGCCGGAGATGGAGGCGTGTTGGGAAATAGTCCCCTGGGCGCGGAGGATCGTGGATGAGACAAAGCTAGAGGAGCAAGCGGTGGCCGGGCCGCAGAGCGATAGTGCGGCAGGCGTCTCGAGAGAGGGTACTGCCGCGTCTGCCACTCTACCCGGCGGAGAGGAGGGCGGCCAATGATGTACCGTTTTGCCGACCCTCAGTACCTCCTGCTCCTGCTGCTCCTACCCGCACTCGTCTATTGGTACGTTGCCAGACGCGCCAAAGCCGGAACAATCCGCTATTCGGACCTGCAACCCCTAAAGCGTGCCGCCCCGGGTCGAGCTGCGGCATACCGTCATGTACTGCCTGCCCTGCGACTGCTGGCGCTTGCGGCGATGATCGTGGCCTTCGCGAGGCCGCAGTCAGGCGTTACGGGAGAGAACGTCGTGACGGAAGGCATAGACATCGTGCTGGCGTTGGACATCTCCAGCTCGATGTTGGCGGAAGATCTAGAACCCAACCGGATCGAGGCGGCAAAGCAGGTGGCAGCCGATTTCGTGGCGGGGCGTCGCAATGACCGCATCGGACTGGTCGTGTTTGCCGGGGAGGCGTTCACACAGGTTCCGCTGACGCTGGACTACGACGTTGTCACAGCCGTACTGGGCGAGATCGAAGTGGGGATGATCGAAGATGGCACGGCGATCGGCATGGGACTCGCCACTGCGGTAAAACGACTCGAAGACAGCGAGTCCGAATCGAAGGTCGTGGTCCTACTGACCGACGGCCGCAATAACCGTGGGGAAATAGATCCGTCGACTGCGGCGCAGTTGGCGCAGGCGCTAGAGGTCAAGGTGTATGCAATTGGCGCCGGGACTCGGGGCACAGCAAGAGTACCGCTGGATGATCCAGTGTTCGGTCGACGCTACGCCCAGATGCGGGTGCAGATCGACGAAGCGGTTCTGGAGGAGACGGCTCAATTGACTGGTGGGCAGTACTTCCGCGCGACCGATCGGGAGAGCCTCGAGCAGATCTATGCGGAGATCGATGAGCTCGAGCGCACCGAAATCGAGGTCCAGCATTTTACCCGCTACGGCGAGTTGTTCTTGCTACCGCTCAGTGTGGGGCTCGGCTTGCTGGTGCTGGAGATCGGACTCAGCAATACTGTGCTGAGGAAGATCCCATGATGAATCGAGGAGCTTGAGCGTGTTTCGCTTTGGATTCACGGAGGCGTTGTTCGGTTACCTATTGCTGCTGCCGCTTGTGGTCGTTTTCTGGGTCGCATTTCGGTTGCGTGTGCGGGCGCTCAAGGCGTTCGGTGACAGAGCGTTGATGGAACGACTCACTGACACGCTGAGCAGACGTGGTCGCACAGTCAAGGCAGTCCTGCTCATCGTTTCAGTTGCGATGCTGGTCACCGCTCTGGCCAGACCGCAATTCGGCACCAGAGTGGAAACCGTGCGTCGAGAGGGACAGGATATCGTAGTTGCGCTGGACTTGTCCAATTCGATGTTGGCCGAAGACATGGCACCTAACCGACTTGAGCGTGCCAAGCTGGCCGTATCACGTTTGATGGGCCGCTTAGATGGCGATCGAATTGGGTTAGTCGCGTTTGCCGGTGACGCATTCGTTCAGAGCCCCCTGACGGTGGACTACGCTGCCGCGGCGATGTTCCTGAACGCAATGGGGCCGAACATCATGCCGCTCCAGGGCACCAACCTTGGTGCCGCTCTCACGGTGTCGCTCGATGCGTTCGACGATGAAGCACGGCAGCATCGTATTTTGGTCGTGATAACCGACGGCGAAGACCACGAAGGCGAGGTTGACGCTGCGGTTGAACGTGCGGTAGAGGAGCAAATCAGAGTGTTCGCGGTGGGCATCGGCTCCGCTGAAGGGGTCCCGATTCCGGATTACAATGCCGCGGGCCAGCGCCGCGGCTTCAAGCGGGATGGTGACGGGAACGTCGTGACGACCCGGTTGGATCAGGAGACATTGGTCCGCATTGCCGAACAGACCGGAGGCAACTACTACCATGTTACACCGGGTGGTGCCGAACTCAACGCGCTTGCCGATGAGATCGCGTCGATGACCGGAAGGGAGATCGAAGCCCAGCAGGTAACGCAATTTGAAGAACAGTATCAGGTCTTCCTGGGTTTCGCGCTCGTGCTGCTATTGGTGGAGTTCTTGGTACCGGAGAGGAAGCGTGTCTCAGCAGCGTGGAGAGGGAGGTTCGAATGAGCAGTAAGGTGGCAGCGCGGCAGTGCAGCAGGGTGGAGAGACCTGCTGCCGCCTCACCGCCCTTCCGCCGTTCCGTCGTTCCGCCGCTCCGCCGAAGGTGGGTGATCCGGTTCGCGTTGACGATGACTGTCTTGATAACACTGGCTCCCGCTTCAGCGGAGACCCAAAGAGGCCGCGCTGACGTGCGGGAAGGAAACCGACTCTATGGAGAGAGAAGGTACGCCGAAGCGCACGAGAGATATCTGGATGCACTGCGGGATGCGCCGGACTCTCCGCTGATTCGATTCAACGATGGCAACGCGCTGTACCAGACTCAGGAATTCCAGCGCGCGCTCGAGGCCTATCGTGACGCGATTGAGAGCGGTGATGCCACGCTGGTTTCGGACTCGTGGTACAACTTGGGCAATGTGCTGTATCGGCAGCAGAAACTGCAGGAAGCGTTAGAGGCCTACAAGGAAGCGTTGCGTCACGATCCTTCCGATATCGATGCCAAGCACAACTTGGAGCGAGTCCTGCAGCAGCTGCAGCAACAGCAGCAGCAACAACAGCAACAGCAGGGGCAGGACGATCAGCAGCAGGATGAGCAGGAACAACAACAGCAGGAACAGCAACAACAACAGCAAGATCAGCGGCAAGAAGAGCAAGAACAAGATCAGCAGCAACAGGAACAGCAGCAGGAGCAGCAGGCGCAACCGCAGCAGAGCGAAATGAGTCGAGAGGAAGCTGAGCGGTTATTGCAGGCCATACAGGAAGATCCGGATAAGATCCAGCGGCAACGCGCGTCTCCCTCGAGGCGTCGGCCAAGGAAGGATTGGTGATGCGGTCGCTGGCGTCTTTCGCTCTCTGCGCTTGTCTGACTCTGGCGGGCGACTCATGGGCCCAGGACGTCACGGCACGAGCCTATCTGGATCAAAACCAAGTAGGGCTCAACGGGCAGTTCGTACTCAACGTGGAGGTCTCGGGCACTCAGCAGGTAGGCTCGGAACCCGAGCTGCCCGATATGAACGATTTCTCGGTCTACCTGGGGAGTGGAACCTCGACGTCGATGCAAATGGCCGGTGGTCGAACCACCGTGTCAGTCACCTTCCAGTACAGGTTCCAGGCCACCCGTCTGGGGTCGTTTCAGATCGGGCCGGTTCGAGTATCCGCGGGAGGCAGCGCGCTGGAGACCGAGCCGCTCACAATCACTGTCACCGATACTCCTCCGTCACCTCAGTCCCGCCAACAGGCAAGGGGACAGGCCGGGCCGGATATCGGCCCCGACGACCTGTTCGTTGAGACTGAGGTGAGCAAGCGGCGCGCATACGAAAACGAGCCCATCGTCGTCGCGTACCGGCTCTACACCAAGGTGAACGTCTCTTCCTACAGTCTGACCCGGCTGCCCAGCACGGCAGGGTTCTGGGTGGAGGAGTACGAGCGGCAGGCCTCGCCGGAGGTTGAGCGTGTGGTACGTGACGGTGTGCAATACGCCACTGCAGTGATAAGGAAAGTGGCTCTGTTCCCGACAGGGCCTGGCAACAAGACGATCGAACCGCTTGCGATTGAGGCTCAGGTACGAGTCCAGCGCCGCTCTCGGGAAATGTTCGACGATTTCTTTCGCATGCCGTCCTTGCTGGACGAGAGGGTCCCGGTGGTTGTGTCATCTCGCCCGGTAGCCATCGAGGTGGTGCCGCTACCCGAGACCGGTAGACCTTCGGGTTTTGGCGGCCTGGTTGGGGACTTCGATATTTCTGCAACCGTGGACCGCACGAGTACTGCCACCAATGAGGCGCTGACATACACCGTCCGCATTGCCGGAGAAGGAAACATTCGGACTGTGCCAGAGCCAGTAGTCGAGTTTCCCCGAGACTTCGAAGTGTATCCGCCGGAGATCTCGGAGCAGGTCGAACGATCAGGTGACAGAGTGAGAGGCAGCAAGACGTTCGAGTATGTCCTCATACCGCGGGCTCCCGGGACACGTACGATTCCGTCGGTGAGTCTGGACTACTTCGATGTTGTTCGAGGCACGTATGCGATGGCCAATGCGCCGGCCATTGCGCTGGAGATCACTGGTGACGCTACCGAGGGACCCATTGTGATTGGCCGGCCGCGCGGCGGCATCGATCTGCTTAGAGAAGACATACGTTTCATTCGGATCGTTGAGCCGCGATTCCAATCGGCGGATCGGTACCTCGTCGCGGCTCCTGGGTTCTGGATCCTTCTTATCGCGCCACTAATGGTTGTCGGTGGGGCGTTGGGGTATCGGCGCCACCGGGAGCGTCTCGAGGGAGATGTTGCCTACGCGCGGCACAGAAGAGCGGGCAGATTGGCAAAGCGCAGGCTGGCGCGCGCACGCGGACTGGTGTCAGAAAACACACGTCGCGAGTTCTATGCTGAGGTCGGCCGCGCATTGCAGGGCTTCCTCGGCGACAAGCTCAACGTCGCGGAAGCTGGTCTAATCAAAGACAACGTGAGAAAACAGCTGCTCGACCGGGCGGTATCGGAGCAGGTCGCGGATGATTATGTGGACTGTCTGGATGTGTGTGATCGGATACGATTTGCGCCGGTCGAATCAACCGCCGATGAAATGACGGCATTCCTCGAGCGCGCGGAGCGAGCCATGACCGACCTATCACGTGAGCTAACCCGATGACTCGTGCTCGGATCCACAGCTCTCGGGGTCACCATACGTGGTTAATACTGGGATTGTTGCTCACGCTTCTGAGTACACACGGTGCGGCTCAAGAGGAGTTCTTTGCGGAAGGCAACCGCCTCTATCAGGATGGCGACTACGCTGGGGCGGTCGAACGATATGAGCGGATTGTCGAAGCAGGCTACGACAGCGGTGCGTTGCGCTACAACATCGGCAATGCCTACTTCAAGCTAGGTGATCTGGGAAAGGCGATTCTCAACTACGAGCGATCCTTGCGCCTTTCTCCTCGGGACGAGGACGCACGCGCGAACTTGGAGTTAGCGCGATCGCTCACGGTTGACCAGGTGACGCCCTTACCGGGGTTCTGGCTATTCCGGGTTGCGAATTGGTGGGTGCACCTGCTGTCCCGCGGCCTGCTCACGATTTTGGTTGCAGCCGCATATCTAATGACTACTGCGGCGACAGTGGTGTTTGTGCTGCGACGAGGTTCTCCGCTGGCCGCGTGGTGTGCACGGCTTGCCGTCGTGGCAGGTGCGGTCACGGTTGTCTTCGCAATCAATCTAGCTGCAATTGACCTTGGCATCGGGGTTAGCGAGGAGGCTGTGGTGATGGTGGACGAAGTGGCGGTCCACAGTGCGCCATCTGACGACAGTTCACTCCAGATCTTTGCGATTCACGAGGGGACCAAGATTCGCGTCGATAGACGTTCAGAGGAATGGGTGGAGGTCGTCCTGGAGGACGGAAAAGTCGGGTGGGTCCCTGTTGATGCTCTGGAGACGATCTGAAAATCTCCGTTGCGGAGCCGTCCGCTTGTGGCTCGAGTCGAGGGAACGCGTCCGACCAAGCGGCCGTGGGACCGAGGCCGAACACCTGTATCAGAACCGGAGCGCCGTCCAAACGTGGAGCCGCCTCTGGCACGGGGATAGGCACTCTTGAAAGGCCTCCCGATACCGAATAGCGGACCAAAGGAGTCGTCGGTGCGTTCACATCGTTGCGGACCTGGATGCGATATAGGCCAATTTCGCGGGTGTAGCTGGTGGATCCGCCCGGAGTCAGGTGGAGCTCTTGTCCCTGCAATCGGATCAGCGTCAATCCGCTAGAGTCATCGATACTCGTAAACTCGTAACTGGCCTCGACCGAGGCCGAGTCAGCAGCAAAAACGATGGAGACCGATGCAGCGTTGAGCTGGGTTAGCACGGCGGTTCCGAGTGCTGCTAGAAGCATCCGGGGAAGATCCGCGGCAAGTAGGTGCGCGGCAAGTATGTTGGCCGTTCCTTGAACCCA
>JBDHHP010000091.1:0-15732 GCA_039589275.1 Gemmatimonadota bacterium
AAGCCGTGACCAGCTTGATACCCTGCGACAACCGCTGCGCTAAAACCAGGAACAAACCCACCACCAGCACCACAGAGACCGGCGTACGCAACAAGAAGTAGCCCAGCGCCGCCAGGTCCGACGACGTATAGGCCAGTCCTTCTGCTGGGCCAAACGGATTCCCAAGAGGATCTGGATGAAAACCCAGACCGTGATTGGGACCGAAATAGGCCGTGTAGCCGAAACTGAACGGACCACCAAAGAAACGCGCGTTGCATCCAGCAACGGCCAGCACGGGCGGCAGGGCGCCGACGAACGCGGCGGCGGTCCGCATGCCCATGTACTGCCACGGTCGTTCTTGACCCAAGGAGCCCGTCAGCCACACACCAACCGTGACCACCGACCCCAGCACCACCGCCGAGAGCGGGCGGGTAGCGAATGCAGCACCGACGGCTACTCCGGCGGCGATCGCCCAAACCCACGACTCATCGCGCGCTCGAAGCGCAAAGTAAGCCGTGACGGCAATGAGAGCCGCAACAGTTACGTGACTCATGTTGGCAGCCGCTAGGCTGATGAGCAATGGGCTCACAGCGAAGAGCAGCGCACCCAGGCGCGCCACCGCCCTGTCCTCCGGAAACAGCCGTTCCGCCGCTAGGGAAGTGAATGCTGTAGTAACGGCCATCAGTAGAGGGCAGATCAACCACACTGCGCCAACAACGAATCCGAAGGCGAGGGCGACAATGTGTCCCGGAGGATACTGCGACAGCCAACCCTGATCGGTCACGAACGTGTTTGACACCACCCAAAACTCGTAAGGCAGACCAGCAGGAGCTGCCAACAGCCATTCCGCGAGAAACCTGGCGTGTACGAATTGAGCCAGGGCGTCGATCAGAACCGGCTTCGCACTCCATACGTACCAAGAGAGGGCGCAGGTCAGCGCGCCCGATACGACCGCGAGCACCAGTGCGTATCGCACTCCGCCCCACGAGCACAGCTGCGTTCCCACTTTGCGCATCAATCGCTCGAACGCATCTGGTGATGCCAGCAACGCAATCACAGCCGCCAGCACCAGAACCACACCCGTGCCCTGCACCATCATGTTTGAGTAGAAGTCGGTGAGTCGTATTGCTTCGCGTGCCACGGGCGCCGACGATGAAGACAGCAAACGCCAGAACGGAATCACAACCAGTACGACCAGGGCGCCACCTACGGCGCGGCGAGCAACGGTAGCGATCCGTTTCACCCTAGCGAGCCTCGATCACGGTCTCAGGAGATGTAGCCTAGCCCACTCAGTCGCCGCCGAATCTCATCCTCACTTTCAGGCGACACGCTCGGACCATCACTGCGGACCGTACCGCTCCCGCCCAACAGCGAACGGCCCTGCATCGACGGAGGGATGTCGTATCCACCCAACTCGAGCAAGGTGGGAGAGACATCCAGGAGATGGGCACCTTCCACCTCGCCCCGGAGGGCACTATTCGACGCGGCCAGAACGAACGTACCGAACTGCGCGTGGTTGCAGTCATCCGGTCCGGTGTCGTTCTCCTGCACGTGGATCCTGTCGTATCCGACACCACCTATTGACCGCCACGCGAGACCACCGAAGTGAACAATCAGATCCGGGGCAACGTTACGCACTGCGCGATAGGCTTCTTCGGGCTTGAATACGATGGTGCCTAGGTAGGCGCCTGTCTCGTCAGCCGTTTCCTCGAGCATCGTCCCGAGATCGTCTCTGAACGCTTCGTACTCGCCCGGCTGTACGGTGCCATTGGGTTCCCTGCCCGCGACGTTCAGGAAGACGCGCCCGTAATACCCGCCTTCGCCCCAGGCTCTGGTCTGTTCCCAATTTACGTCGAGCTGCTCAAAGGGAGTGACCTCGTTCGGGTACCGGTTGAGCACGAGCAGTTCGCGTTCGATCAGCCATTCGTTGACGCAGAACCCACCATCCAGCGCGCGCGCGCCGTGATCGGAGAACACCAAGACCGCTGTATCCTCGTCCAATAGCTCGAGCACACTTCCCAACTCGCCATCCAAGTACGAGTAGTAGTCGCGAATGACGTTGGCATACTCGTTACCTGGTTGGTGCTGTCGATGAGCCGGATCGTGATGCTTCCAAAACCCGTGGTGCATCCGGTCAACGCCTATCTCAACGAACTGGAAGAAGTTCCAATCGGCTTCTCGTATGAAGTGGCGTACCACCTGGAAGTGCTTCCGAGTCATGTCGTAGATCTGTTCCTTCAACCAAGCCTTATCGTCAGTACGAAATCCCTTGACGTCCGCCGGGTATTCGCCCACCAACGACGCGATCTCCGATTTGATCGACTCAGGGTACGTGTACTTGTCCTTTACCGTATTCGGCGTCATGAAACAGCCTACGCAGATACCGTTGACTCGACGCGGCGGATACGACGGCGGCACTCCAATCAGCACCGAACGGCCGCCTTCAATTGCAATCTGGTCCCATATCGTGAGCTGACGGAATGACCGTGCATTCACGATTTGTAGGCCCTCGTATGAGTGATCGGCTCGATTGCGGAATCCGTAGACTCCTAGAGAGCCGGGGTCCTGGCTGGTTGCGGCACACATCCACGCTGGAACGGTGATCGGTGGAACCACACTCTCGAGGCGACCGTAACAGCCCGCCTCCATGAGTCGTCTGATGTTGACCAGCCGATCGTCTGCGAGAACGATCTCCGGTGCCGCACAGTCGAGGCCAACAGCCAGGATCTTCACCGCACCACACTCCTTCCTTCCATCGCCGAGCCCTTGTCCACTCCCAAGGCATTCAAGATCGTAGGTGCCATGTCCACCATTCGCACGTTGTCGTTCTTGAACGGTCGGTTCATGAACAGCACTCCCGGCACCAAGGTAGGATCGACGGCATGGTCACCGCTCCACCGGTGCTTGTTATCCACCACCACGCCCGCAGGTGCCGCCCCCAGGGCAGTCTGTGAGGATACGCGGTACCCGTCGGCGAAGTTGATCAGCAGATCCGGAGACTCCTCAGCGAATGCGCCGGCATAGACATCCTCCCGTCGCAAGACACTCCTGATCGGCATCTCACCGCGGTCCGTGTCTCTCAGGTCAGACAGTCGGTCAGCAATCTCGGCGGCAACGTCTGCCGCCACCGTGTCGGGCACGATCCCGTGGCGCTCCCTGCCTGTCAAGTTCAGGTAGATGCCTCCAAAGCCAACGGCATATGCCCGCGTGCGATCCCAGTCCACACCCTGCAACAAATCGCCGACTTCGACGCCGGGAGCAAGACCGTCTCTGAGCGCGAGAAACCCGTTGTCATGGAGCCACGTGTTGAGATTGACCGCTCTCTGGAAACTCGCGAAGCCATGGTCACTCATGGCAATCACGAGAGTCCGATCGTCTGCGTATTCGAGTGCGCGTCCCACGATCATATCACAGCGCCGGTAGTGATCCTCGATCACATAACGCCACTCCGCAACGGGAGCACCCCTGTTGGCCGGGTGGTGCGGCTCACGAAAGCGCCAGAACATGTGCTGCACTCGGTCAGGCGTATCGAAGAGACAGAAGAAGAAACCTTCCTTCATTCTATCCAACTCGTACGCCATCATCCGCTCACGCTCAACAAGGACTTGATCACATTGATCGAGGAATGCCGCTTCATCAATCCGGCCGTTGTTGAGACCGGTGTGATCCTCCACCATTCCGGTGGTATAGAAGGTCCCCAACGCTCTCGACAACTCACCAGCATAGTCCCAGGGCGAACTGATAGGGAACATCGGAGTCTTGGGATCGAAGTTCACCGGTGAAGCGTACAGCTCTAGGTCCGGTTCCAACCGCACCAAGAAGAAACGCACCATACCGGCCACCGATTGGAGCCGACCCATCTTGAACTTCACTCGGAGCCAATCACTCCAACTTGCTTGCTTTAGTTCTAAGACATTGGGCTTGCCATCAGACCGCAGGATCAGAGACCTGCTGGCACGATTGATCTCAAGCTGTAACGATAACCGGCTGTCGCTCCCGTCTTTTGTATTGCGCGGGCCAAACAGAACGGTGGACGCAGTTCCGGAAACATCGAGCTCGACTTGAACGACTGTCTCGCTCTCGTGCTGCTCGACACTGTTGGCTGATGTGTAGAAGGTCGGCGTACCGAATCCTCCTCTGACATCCGGCACGCCAAGTCCCGCAAGGACCCGACCCTTCACTTGGTCCGGTGGATAGGTGCAGGGACAACGGATCACGGTGGACGTGATTCCTGAATTCGACAACAGCTGCCACAGCGGGATGCCGCGTCGCAGGTTCTCGGCTTTGGGTGGCAGAAACGGGCTTCGCTGTACGTGGCGACTGAGCGCGATCTCGGGTAACAGCAACTCCGGGTCGCGCCGAATGAAATCAAAGACACCGTGCCCGCCCGGATTGGTGCCAGTGGCAAATGAGGACCAGGCCACCGGGGTTTGTGCGGGATGTGTCGTGGATATGCGACTGAATCCGCCTTGGCTGGCGAGTGATGCCAAATGCGGTAACTCGCGGGCCTCAAGCAACTGCCGGACGATCTTGGGTTCGAGGCCGTCGAGGCCGATTACGATGACTTTGCGGAAGGTCAAGTTAGCGGAGCCGAGAGAACTGTCGGGCCACGAAGCGGTACGCAGCCCTCACCACCCCTACCGTCTTGCGCCAGAACATGAGGCTCACCCCCACAACTGCTGCGAGAGCCGAGGCCAGAGGCATTAGTGTTTCGGGCCCAAAGTACATGCGCTATCCTCGTCTTGTCGCTCAATAAGCTAGTGGATTGGCAGCCTATACGCTCTCGGATGAGTTCCGGAGTAGTCTGCGCAGGCAGGTAGGTCCCTTCGCACACTGCAGTTCGCGCCCCTTCCTCAGCGGCCAGACCACAAGCCGCCGCTCACTGACGTGCGCTGCGGGACCTGCCCGCAGGCTCCGCCACGAAGCTGATGCGCGGTTCCCTGTCAACGTGGTGGACCCGGCGTATCCCTGCCGTCGCTCTGTGGCATGCGTTCCCACAGCGCCGCATCGTTCCGGATGTGGGGCGCCATGAGACGCCGCATCTGCAGCACCAACTGCCGGTTCTCTCCGCTCACCAAATTGATCGACTCTGCAGGATCAGACTCGAGGTCGAACAGAACTTCGACCCGGTTCTCGCCCCAGATGTAGTGGTAGCGACCGACGACGAGTGACTTCATGGTGGGGGCGCCGCGAATATCTGTTAGCTCGGAGAACACCGGTTCGGTCAGTGTATCTATCAAATCCCCCGACGCACTCCAGTGCCGCTCTAATGACTCACCCGGAAACGGGCTGTCGTCCGATAGCCCAATTAGGCTCATTACCGTCGCTGGAATGTCCCTGATCGACACGGGTAAGGCGACGCGGGTCCCCGCCGGCGTCCGGTCGCCGTATGTCACGATCAACGGCACGTGGAGTGTCGGCAGGAACAGGCTGTTGCCGTGCACATGCAGGCCGTGTTCCCCGAACTGCTCGCCGTGGTCCGACGCGACGATCACAAGCGTGCTATCCAGGATTCCCGCCGCGCCTAATTCCGCGAGCAGGATACCGATCTGTTCGTCGACAAATGCTATGGTGCCGTCGTAAGCCGCTACTTCAGCTCGCACCTCATCATCGGTCATCTGCTGCCTGCCAGGACGGGCGGCCCAGCGCAAGAAATAGGTGTTAAGGTTGTTGCGCCGCGCCGTGCCGGTTCCGAAGCGTTCCGCAAACCGTTGCGGCGGTAGATACGGCTCGTGCGGGTCCATGTAGTTCAAGAACGCAAAGAACGGCCGCCCTTGCGGGCGCCGACCCACCCAGCGCAGAAAATCACCTGTCACCGTTGCAGCGTCTTTCTCACCGAAGACGTCGAAGCGCCTCAACATGTTGTGCAACACCTGGCTCCTGGCGATGCGCCTCCCCAGAGCAGTGCTGACCAGCAACTCACTGCCCACTACGCGATAGTCCTCGTAGTGCAGGAACCCACGCGTAATGCCGGCTTCGTAGGCGCAATACACCAGGTTTCCCGAAAACCCCGCCGTCATATATCCGCGGGACCTCAAGTGTTCGGCAAGCGTGATGTGTTCGCCCGCATACGGGATCAGGAAATTGGTCTTGAACTCGTATGGGAGGCGACCGGTGAACATGCTGACGTGCGACGGCAGCGTCCACGGCGATGTAGCGATCGCCCGGTCAAAGGCAACCCCGCTTTCTGCCAGTTGCTCCAGGTTGGGGGTCGTGGGCTTCGGGTAGCCGTACAAGCTCAGGTTCGACGCCCTCACCGTATCGAGGATGAGCAAGAGTACGTTGGGAGCACCCGATAGCGCGCCCGGGAGCCCACCCACGCGCATCCTCTCGCGCAACCCAGCACCGAGGTTCATAACCAGCGCCACACCCAGAACCGCAGCTGCCATCCATTTGGCCGTTCGCCGCACGAAGCTCTTGAAGCCCACGGGATGCGCCGCGGCAATGCGAGCGGCCTGCATCGCCAAGCCAGCAGCGAGCAGCACAACCGCCCAGTCGTACAGCCTGGGATAGACGTAGAGCGAGCTGGCCACACAGACGAAAGTGAGCGCCCCAACCGCTGTGCGGATGGAGAGCAACATCCCCCTGTATCGGCCGACCAGTCCCAGCAGGATCACTGGCACGGCGAGGAAACCCGACAGCATCGCGGGAGCCATCCAGATCACGTGAGGACTAAGCCAGAGATAGCCGTGCCGTATTCGGTCATCCGGACTGGCCCACCCAGCCGGCGCCGAGGCCAGCGAGCCGAACTTGATGACGCCGAGCGCCATGACCTCGACCAAGCCAGACACAATCCCGAACCACAGCACCAGCTGCAGTAGATCGAGGGCTGCGATCTTGACTTCGTGCTTCTCGGTTGGGGTAGCGGACGGGGCGGCGTCTGTGGTGGTTGCTATGGCGACCTGCCTCCGCTGCGGGTCCAGATGAGGACCACGCCGCACTTGGGATTACCTGACACTCGGTAGATCGGCGGGATCGATGCGGAACCCGTGTAAACCTCCATGCCGGCGATCACTCTGGGAAGCACGGTGTTAAGGTCCGAGCCGTCGGCATGTACTCCGTCGACGTAGTATTGAACGCCGCACTGCGCGAAACCCTGACTTATGCTGGGAACGCCGCGCGTACTAGAGACTGTTCCATTCACGAACACACGGAAGCCTGGCACCCTGCGCAGCAGTTCGGCCGTGTTGGACGGGTTCTGCTTCACAATGTCCTCATACGTAATGAACGTGCCGGTTTCGGTGCGCCTGCGCCCAAAGAAGCCGACCTCCCGCAATCGTTCATCGGACTCCTCGCCTTCCACCAAAACGGGATCGAGTTCCAACGCCACCTGAGACATGGCAATTTCCCCCAGGTCGACCGTCATGGATCGGGTGGGCGAGAACTCGAGCCCGACCGTACCGGGGCTGTAGCCCAGCCGTTGTACGTATATGGTTATGTAACCCCCGGCTACACCTTCCAGCCGGAATCGACCGTCTGAGTCGGTGACCGCCGCTATCGCCTGCTCCAGGACCTCGACTGTAGCACCGGAAACCGGGAGTCCGGTCGCCGAGTCATGCACTACACCAACGAAAGTGGCCCGCTGGGCAACGAGCGGGATCACATTTAGGCTGAGGAGTGTTACAAGTAGAAGCGTGGGGCGCATGGTTCGCTCCGCAGTGTCAACCTAGGTAGTACACCTATTGCCCTGCCAAGGCTCCCCAACTACGGTCGATACACCATACCCCTCGCTGCAGCTTGTTGCGCAGTGAGGGTGACGGGGAACACGGTCCGTTGATTGTATATGGCCCCGCGCAGGTTCGCTCGGCTCAAGTCAGCGTAGCTGAGGTCGGCTTCCCTCAAGTCCGCCCGCCGGAGATCGGCACGGGTCAGGTCAGCATCCCGCAACAACGCACCGAACAGTATCGCTCGTTCCAGGCGGGCATTGTGGAGTCTGGCGCCCGAGAGGTCGGCCAGGCGCAGATCCGCCCGGTCCATAACGGCGTCCATCAGATCTGCCCCTCTCAAGTCGGCTGAATCAAACTCGGAGTTTCTCATGGCGACACCCACCAGCACTGCATCTTTGAGCTTGATGCCTTTCGCGCGCGCGCCGTGGAGGTCGGCCCCGGACAGGTCGATTTCGTTCAGGACAGCCTCGCGCAGGTCACGACCACGCAACGCGCCGCATTCGCCAACATACCCTTCATTGCGTCCTTCTGCGCCTTCCTCGTTGACGCACTTGCCGGACTCGTACCTGAACCCAGAATACTCCTGCCCCATCCCGGGCGGCGCAGCAACGGCGAGAAGAATCGCTGTCAGTAAGAGGCAGACAGCTCTTCGCAACTTCCCGTGCGCTCCGGCCGGGAGGTCCATTACATACACGGTGCGAGCCTCCTGGATCGAGGTGACCTCTGATGCCTCTGCGGGGTATTGCAAATACCCGATGGTGACGGTTACTGTACGGCCCGAAGCCGCCCTATCTTATTAAGCTATTGGAGATGCCCGATGGTGGCCAGCATCAGCACCAGGACGAGCCTCGTTGTCTTGTGTACCGTCCTAGCGGTTGCCTGTTCCGATGAATTGGCATTGGGTCCTGAACCGACTGCGCCTTTCGGATCAGTGAGCGTGGGTGTATTGCACACATGCGCCGTCACCGACATTGGTCAGGCATACTGCTGGGGCTGGGGCGAGCGCGGTCAATTGGGCAACGGCCAGACCGACGATGTGGAAGTCCCGGCTGCTGTGCTTGGCGATCTCACCTTCGCTAGCATTAGCGCCGGCGGTGGCCACACCTGCGGCATCACTACTGGCGATGACGCGTACTGCTGGGGGCTGAACCTCAGCGGCCAGCTCGGAAATGGCGCCGCGCTGAACTCGAACCAACCGACGCCCGTCGCCGGGGGTACTGACTTCTCCGTCATTAGCGCGGGAGGTACGTACAGCTGTGGCCTCACACCCGACAGGGCTGCGTACTGCTGGGGCTTCAACGAAAACGGCCAGCTCGGCGACGGCACAAACGCGGATCGGTTGACACCCACTGAGGTGCTCGGCGGGCTCACCTTCATGGCTGTCAGCGCCGGGAACTTCCATACCTGCGGCATAACGCTTGGGGGAGATGCCTACTGCTGGGGTCGGAACGATGCGGGGCAGCTAGGCGATGGCTCGGAAGAAGACGCGGCTGAGCCGGTGCAGGTGTTGGGTGGGCTCACTTTCGCATCCGTCGACGCCGGGTTCGCTCACACTTGCGGAGTCACGACTGACGGCGACGCATACTGCTGGGGCGGCAATGACTTCGGCCAGCTAGGTGATGGTAGCGGCGGCTCCCTCGTGCCCAGCCCAGTGCTGGACGGCACCGACTACGTCCACATCAGCACCGGCGGGTCCTACTCCTGCGGTCTCAGGGAATCGGGTGAGGCTTGGTGCTGGGGCACGAATCAGAACGGTCAACTGGGAAGGGTGTCGGCCGAGCTGTGCGATGACCCTGGCGTCATTGACCCCTTGGGAGGCGGCGGAGTCGCGGGGAGGGTGCCGTGCAGCCTCACACCAGCTGTGGCGGCGGAAGACCTGCGATTCACGATGATCCGCAGTCATACACAGCACACATGTGGGCTGACGACGAGTGACGGCGTCTACTGCTGGGGGTGGGGTGCAAAGGGCCAGCTAGGAAACGGTGAGAGCGGTGAAAACTACTTCAGCGTGGAGCCGGTTCGCGTCGCCAGGCAACCGTAGACTCACAGACGACTTGTTGGAGGTATTAGTGCGCACCACGACGTTGACGCTGATACTCGCAGTGGCCTCGACTGGCTGCTATCAGTATTTCCCGGTGCAGGAGGAGGCTCCACTGCCCGAGCCGGGAGCGGAGGTCCGAGCGCAGCTCGCGTTGCCCCAATCGCTGGAACTCGGAACCACAACCATCAGCGACGTTAGTGCCGTTGAGGGCGACGTGTATGAGAGCAGCGGTGACACCCTGGCGGTCTTCTCCCGAGTGCTGAGTACACCATACGGCGCGAGCCTTCACACCGACGGTGCGGTGTTCTACTTCCCTCGCAGCCAGCTGCAACGGCTCGAGGAAAGACGGTTCGAACCCGTCAAGTCGGGGCTCGCAGTCGGTGCGATTGCGGTGGGCTTGCTGGTCACCTATCAGGCTGCTATGCGCGGCGCCGGGGCCGCGGGGGGGGGCAACGGAGATGGGGGAGGAGAAGTAGCTCACGTCGTCGTACCACTCCCTCTTAGCATCCTCATCCACCGCTGAGGGTCGCAGATTGCACCGAACAACCAGCGTTCGTCCGTGGCTGTGATGCGCGTTGATCTGCGGCTCTAATCTGGGCCAATCTGTGGCACAAAGACGGCGGGCCACGAACCAGCCGTGACCCGCCTCAATCCAGTTTCCAGCTACTGCTCTGGCAGCGCTCTACGGCCTAGCCGCCACCCCCAAACGAGTTATCTGCTGTGCATTCAAAATCGGGGTTGAGGTGGCAGTTCGATTCGAGCTCCGCCTTCGTGAGGGGGAAGAACGTGCCCGCGTCCGCTGCCGCATGACTGGCAGCCTGCCACCCGGGCGCCTGGACGCCAAACCGGTACATGTCATTCAACCGGTAGCCCTGCAAGAACAGGTTCACACGGCGTTCGTGGATCAGTATCTCCAGGGCCGTGGGCATGCCGGCCCCGCCGTCGACCCAGTCGCTCATGTTCATGAACCCGCGAACGGTGTTGATGTTGGTGGCAAACTCGGCCATGTCGTTCCTGGCCAGCGCGTCCTCGGCAAGTATCAAGTACATCAGCCGCGCCGAGAGCACCCTCAAATCGGAGTTCTCACCACCGTCCTCAAACGGCGTCATCAGTTCGTCGAGGCGTGGGTCACCCTTGGCGTCGATCGGATCCTGCAGCCGTACCCCGCGGTCCCCGGGGGTCGCTAGCGGAAGGGATTTGTCGCGCTCGTTGTCGTCACCGGTCGGGTAAATGTACTCCTCGCCAAACCGAAGCTCGAAGCGGTCGTTTACGGCAGTCTGTATGTTGCCATTGGCACCAGCCGCAAAATAAATGAAATCCCACACCCAGTCTCCGGGATCGACGGCAAGTGCTAACACCGCATCCGCTGCGGCGGCCGCGGCGTCGCTCGTGCTCAACAGACCGTTCCCTGGCGAGATCGGCCGTGTGCCGATTAGGTTCCACACCCCCTGCGCATGCTTGGCCCGCGCCCGCATCGCGAGCACGTGGCGCTCGAGGTCACTACCATCACCCTGGACGATGGCGTATGCGGCATCCAGGTAGCCGATCGCCGTGGTGTAGTACTGGCCCATGCCTGCTGGACCCACGGGAGGTCCCGAGAGCTTCATATCAGAGGGCGCCCAGTCGTCGAACATGTCGGCTATGACCGTGTACATGAACGCTCCGTAGAGGTACGCCCGCGCCAGGTCTGTGGTGTCGCTGATCCCGGCGCCGCTAGCCAGATGCCCCTCGAGGATGTCAATCGCATTATCGGCCACCCAGAAAGCCGGTGCGAATTGCTTGAATGCCTCGTCGCTGAACTCGTTGAGCGGCCTGTCAATCCAGCCGAACTCCAGTTCCTGGAACGCGTCACGCGACCCGATCCAGTGCAGCTCATTCGACACAGTGGAATACACCATCAACTGGTAGCCGTACCCATCCTGGATATTCCACAGCGCTCCGTTCACGATGTTGCCTGCGGCTTCGGGATTCTCCAGGTCCTCTGCGAGCACATTGTTGGGGTTCTCGACATCGAGCAGGGCGTTGCACCCGGCGAGGCCGATCCCCAACCAGAGAGCGAGCAGCGGCGCAGCTAAACCTCTCGAGCGACCGTGACCGCCTTGGTCTCGTGTTGTCATGGTATCGTGTCTCCTTGTCATGGCCGGGTTAGAACCCAAACTGAACCGACAGAGTGTACCGCCGGGGGAGCGGCAGCCCGAAGGCGTCCATGCTCGTCCCGAAGTTGCAGTCCGTGTTGTCCTGGGTGTCGCTACTGGTGCACCGACTTCTGTCGTTCATCTCCTGATCGATGCCCGTATAGCTATCCCACTTGTACAGATTGCGGCCCGAGAACGCCAACACCAGGTTGTTGAGCCCGAGCTTTTGCGCGAAGGCCACCGGCGCCCTGTAGGTCAAGCTCAGCTCGCGAAACCGCAGAAACCGGGCGTTCTCCATCATGTTCAGCCCGGCGTGCGGCGAGAGACCTTTGAGCCAGGTGGCCCAGTGCATTGCCGCGTCGACACGAGCATCGACGTCGTTCTGGGTGGACGGATCGGCTAGCGTGGCCTCGGTCTGGGCGCCCCCCGGCGTGTTCCTCCCGATGGCGGGGTGCCCCTTCCGGAATCCATCGGTGAGGTTCTGGACCGTGAAGTTGCCCGTCTTGAACTCGAACATCGGGGTGATATCCAAGTTCTGCCACAGCGTGAACGTACCTCCGAACGATCCAGTCCAGTCGGGCGTTGGCTTGCCCAAGTACGTATCCCAGAAGTCTCCGTCGCCGTCGTCGTCCCGCATCAGCGGGCTCATCTGGGAGCTGCTCAAGTCGATCGACGCGGTCCCCGTGAGATAGGCCACTAGAGTAGCATAGTCGTCCATTTCGCCGTTGCCGTCGGTGTCGAACGGTACCGTGCCGCTCGTGGACCCCGGGGTCCAGGTAAAGTCCGGCAACTCGGCACCGAAGAACGCACCCGGTGCGAAATAGTCGAGGTCGCCGTCGTTATCCCAATCCTCCGGGCCCTTCAAGAAGTTGCGCGGCCGCGAATAGCTGCCCCCGATCTTGATCGGCGGGGCGACGCCCATGCTGGTGATCCGCTCCTTCAAGTATGAGCCCACCGCGAACAGCGTGATGCTCAAGTTCTGCCGGTCCAGCGTGAGCCAGTCGAATTTGAGCTCGAGTCCCTGACCTTGCAGCTCACCTATGTTGTCCAGCTGGAAGGCGGCGAATCCACCGGTCAGCGGGAACTGCCGGGCCACGAGCGCGTCTGTGGTAGTGCGCTTCCAGTAGGTGCCCTCCAAGCCCACCGTGTTGTTGAACAGGCCCAGCTCGGCGCCCACCTCCCACTCCTGCGATCTCTCGGGAGCGAGGTCCTCATTGCCGAGGTTCTCGGGAATGAGCCCGGCCCCTGGGTCCGTCGCGCCTGCTCCATAGGTGGTGAGCTTGTCGAACGCACCGGGTTGCAGGCCCGACCGTCCGATGGCTCCACGAACACGGAACGTCGAGAGCAGCGTGCTGGACCAGCCCGGCATGTCGCTCGGAATGATGGACACGCTGGCCTTGGGGTAGAACGCGCCACCCGTGTTCTCACCGAACGCGCTGTTCTTGTCCCACCGGCCGCCCACGGTCAAATATGCATAGTCGTTGAAGCCCAGCTGCTCCTGAGCATACAGCCCAGTGTTTACCACCTGGAGCCACTCCTCGAATGCCTCCTGGTTCGCGGCGGCCTCGACTACCTCTAGACCTGGACCGGGGAAGTCCCGACCGTCGGCGAAGGCTCTGTTGTCTGTAGAGATGAAGCCCTGCCCCCCGGCCGTGAATTGGCTCGACATGTTTCCGAACCGGGTGCTCCAGGTACCCTTCAGATCCAGAGTGAGCTCGCGGTGATTACGCGAACCGATATCGCGGAACCCATCATTGAATCTCCCGGTGAAGCCGTCCACGCCGTATCCGAAGGCGCCGAACTCGAACTCGCGTGAGTTCGTCACGTCGAGCCCGAACGTGGCCACGATGTCGAGATCCTGCGAGGCCTGGTACGAGGCGGTGAGGTTGCCGTTGAAGTGCTCGCTGTCCATCTGCGCCTCTTGCTGCAACGACTCGCGCGGCGTCATGAACGCCGCCTGCCCGGTCGGATTGCCCGTGCCCTCACACACGGGAACCGACGTGCCATAGACCTCGGACGAGACGTCCATCTGGCCATCGCCGTCGATGTCGTCGCACCAGCCTCTTTCCGGCTTGCCGAACATCCCGAGTGAGACCACACCGTAGATGTTGTTGCCGTTCTGCTGCAACTGGTGCTTGGTGTCGGTGAACAGCGAGCCGATACGGAACGACAGACGCTGCCGCGGGAAGATCGTGATGGTGGCGCTGGACTGAATCTTCCTGTTCACATCCCGCGCGGGGCCGCGATCCTGCTTCATCGGGCCGTCGTCGTGGGTGAATCGGGCGGACACGAAGTAGTTGACCTGCTCCCCTCCGCCGGACACGCTGGCCGAGTAGACTTGCTGGCGACCGGTTTCGAACAGGTCCGTCACGAAATTGCGTTCGAAGACCTCATAGGGCGCAACATCGGTCCAGCCTGGTGTGAAACCGTGCAGCTGGTTGATGGTGTCTGCCTGCCCCTGGGTTCGTGCGAATCCCGAGTTGGGCTTGTAGACGTCGCCGGGGTACTGCGATATCCCCTGCTCGATCCGGAAGCTGAAGCGTGGAGCACCTTGGCTACCACGCTTGGTGAAGATCTGGATTACTCCGCCCGACGCCTCACTGCCGTACAGCGTCGCTGCAGCCGCACCCTTGAGGATCTCCACACGCTCAATGGATTCCGGATTGATGTCGTCGAGCCGCGACGGTTCCGCGGCGTTCTGGAAGTTGTTGACGAAGCTGCCGCCATTGTCGATCCGAACGCCGTCCACGTAAACCACCGGCTCGTTTGACATCGACAGGCTGTTGGAGCCGCGGATCCGGATCCGTGCTCCGGCACCTGCCATACCGCTGGACGCCAGTAGGTCAACTCCCGGCTCGCGCCCTGCCAATACCTCGGAGAACGTCTGCACGGGGGCTGTCTCGATCCTGGTCATGTCCAGGGTAGCGATCGTGTTGCCGAGCTGTTTCTTCTCGACCGCTGCACCCGCGCCAGTGACCACGACAGCATCGAGCGCGATCACCGACTCCCTCATGTTCACTTCCAGCGTTGCCGGCTGGGTCGCCGACACACCGGTCTCGACCAGCTGGGTGGTGTACCCGATCATGCGGACCCGGACTCGCACGCTGCCTTCGGGCACGTTCGTCAGCTCGAACCGGCCTTCTCTGTCCGTCATGGCGCCCATACGCGTGCCCTCAACCAACACCTGAACACCCTCAATGGGCCGTTCGCTGCTGGCGTCGCGCACGATCCCACGGACCGTGCCGACCTGTTGCGCCGCCGACGCTCCCGCAGTGAGTGCTAACAGCACCCCCGCTACGGCAAGCGTCAGCGCCGCTCCTGTAAATTTCCAACTGCTGTGGTGCATACCTCCTCCTATTGTTAGGAAGACGTGGCGATGCGCGCACTGTGCCCAGCGCGCGGTGGAAGTTCACCGTGCATATATCTGGAAACGCCGTCTGGCATTTACGCCAGTTCTGCGGAGCCGATCCGTTGGGCATTGGAATGACGTGCCAGGCTTCCGCGGACCACAGCGGGGGATAGTCGACCCCATCTGCATTGCGGTGCTACCTCGGGATGGCGCACCGCCCTGGGCTCTGCAAAGATTTCGCTTGACGACTCTAAGACCCAACAGGCTATACCTCGAGACGCGCTCTGTCAAGATTACCCCGCGTAGCGCCAGGCCGTCACCGAACCCTCTATCTGTCAATCTGAGCATGCCCCGCCCGCTGCGGCCATCAGACAGTTCTTGAGGACCTGGGTACGGCCATCATGTTCATTGTGAAACACTATTCACCATACGTAGTGCGCAACGCTATCTTTTCGGGCCGACGATGTCAAGCACTCTGCCGTACGTTGTTTTCTCGCCAGAATTGGCATTTCTTTGCAGCTTTGGGCGGATCCGGTCGCCGGAAGCCGGAGTTCCCCGCTA
>JBDHHP010000092.1:0-15987 GCA_039589275.1 Gemmatimonadota bacterium
AGGCCACCCTGAGTTTGGAGGGGACGACGCGCGACATCGTGATCCTAGCCCTCCACGCCAAGGCCGGCGCCGACTTGGACGATTTCACGCGACGACAGGATGCAGCTGTGGCGTTGCAGGCCTACCTCGACGCCACCTGGCCCGACGCGGACGTCTGGGTAATGGGCGACTTCAACGACGACGTCGACGGCTCCATCCGCCCTGGATCACCGTCGCCGTACGAGGGGTTCGTCCAGGCTGCGGCCCAGTGGCGATTCGTGACCGACGCGCTCAGCAACGGCGGTGATACTTCCATGGTGGGCGGCAGCAGCGTCATAGACCACATCCTGGTTTCCAACGAAGCTGAAACTCGTTACGTAAGCAGCAGCGCCACGGTCTTTCGACTGGACAACACCATCACAGACTACAGAAACACTACGAGCGACCACTACCCGGTGCTGGCGAGGTTTCGGGCCGGCAATTGAACGGCTGATCTGTGATTCTCGATTTCTGATTTGTGATTGGCGATTCGCGACCTTGTACCGGCGGCCACTCGCCGATCACTAATCACAGATCTCTCATCACAAATCCCTAATCTTCTTTCTCCTCTTGCTGGGTCCGCGCGATGCGGGACCCCGAGAAGACGGCGATCGCAGCGAATAGAAACGAGCCACCTACGACGACGAGTAGGATCAGACTCGGAACGAAGTAGGTTCTGAAGGGGCTTCCCTCGAGCAACTCCAAGGGTACTGTCAACTCAAGCTGATTCTTAACCGCTTGGACGTCTCGCCCAGATAGCAAACGCCCGAATACCGGGGGTTTCCTGTCCTACGGATCACGCGTTTCGCCGTAGATTTCGCTTAGGTTGACAAAGCCAGCTGGCTACTTCCGCGTCTGGCAGAAGCAGAGCGGGACTGGTTGGCAGGTGGTTGTGGACATGTTGATCCCATTCCCATCTTGCACGAGAAGAGGAGGACCACAATGAGTAGGTTCGGCACGGTGCTGGCGATCCTGCTTTCGGCATCGTTGATGGTCTGGTCCGCGTGCGACGGCCCCGCGGTGAGCAATAGCGTCACGGCCATGTTCAGGGGGAATCCAGAGCACACTGGCGTCTTCGAGACACGAGGTGTGGAGCAGCTCGGCTCCGTATTGTGGCTTTTCGAGACAATGGGTCCGGTACGGTCTTCGCCCACAGTCGCCGGCGAGACGGTCTACGTCGGCAGCACAGATGGGCACCTCTACGCAATCGACCGAAGGAGTGGACAAGAGAGATGGCGTGTGGACGTTGAGAGCCCGGTCAGCTCTTCGCCGGCTGTGACAGGAGGTTTGGTCATCTTCGGTTCACGGGATGGTGTGTTTCACGCTGTCGAGGCACGCGCCGGAGCCTTGCGCTGGCAGTTCGAAACCGGAGGGCTCCTGCCGTGGGAGTGGGGCTTCGAGGGCTGGGATATCTACACTTCCTCGCCCGTCGTTTCGGATTCTCTGGTCGTATTTGGAGCCGGTGACGGCATAGTGTACGCGGTCGATATCGTGACAGGACGCGAGCTGTGGCGCTTTGGCACCGAAGGTCGCATCCGCTCGACCCCAGCGGTTGCCGACGGCGTGGTATTCATCGGCAGCACCGATGGTGTGGTGTACGCGCTCGATCTCAAAACCGGTGACGAACGGTGGCGTCATGAAACAGATGGCGCAGGCATGCGATCGGAGGAACAGCGCGTGGATCGGAAGTCAATCATCGCCTCTCCGGCAGTCTCGCACGGTACCGTCTACGTGGGGTCACGAGACGGCTACATGTACGCTCTCGACCGGGAAACCGGTGACCGCAGATGGCGCATAGGACATGATGGATCTTGGGCCATGTCGTCGGCGGCCGTGGTGGGAGACGCGCTTTACAGTGGCACGTCTGACGGCCGTTTCGTACACAGTGTCGACGCGGCAAGAGGTGAAGAGCGCTGGAGGTTCGTCGGTGCTGGTTATACGTGGTCTTCGCCGAGCATTGCCGGCAGCACCATCTACATCGGAGATGGTGGGGGCTATCTGCGGGCGATCGACCGAGCCTCGGGTGAGGAGCACTGGAGCTACCGCGTGGGTGACGGCGTGTACTCGAGTCCCGCGATCGCCGATGGCGTTGTCTTCTTTGGCTCAGACGACGGCATCGTGTACGCGCTCCATGGCGAGGGCCAACATCCACGGCACGCCGTGTACTGGGATGAGCAGTTCGTCGACTACACGATCTTCCCACACCTCGAAACGAAGGTCTACTTCGAGCAAGCCGGATACCTGGTGCTTGATTCTGAGACGCTTGGGAGATTCATGGAGTCACGTATCGAGGACCGCGTATCGAGCGTCGTTGTGTTTGCCATGGATCATCTTCCCGAAGCAATTGCGACGGAGCCTTCCGATACGGTGTTGTTTCGCCGTTATCTAGATTCGGGAGGAAAGGTCGTATGGCTGGGCCTGCCACCAATGTCATTGACTCGCGACGAAACAGGTCGCATCACGTCCTTCGATCGTGGTCGAAGTGCGGCGCTCCTCGGAGTGGACCACGCCGAATCGAACTTCGACTTCTACGCAACTGCGCCTACAGATCTTGGGCGAAGCTGGGGACTGCACCGTGGTTGGGTGAGTTCGTACGCGGTAGCAGCATCCAACGAGATCGAGATATTGGGCATCGATGAGAACGGCAGGGCGGGAGCTTGGGTGAAGAGCTTCGGTGGCTCGACTGGAACCGGATTCGTGGGGATGGGCCTCGACCGTGCGACGCCGCCCAATCTCGACATCGTTCGCACGGTGGCAGAGTACGGTCTCGGACAAAGCACCCCAGCGGCGCGATGACCGAGAAGAGGAATCCGTACCGAGCACTGCTCACTGTACTGTCAACTTAAGCTGATTCTTGCCCGCCTGGACGTCTCACCCAGACAGCAAACGCCCGAATGCCGGGGGTGTCCTGTCCTACGGATCACGCGTTTCGCCGTGGATTTCGCTTAGCTTGACAAAGCCACCGGCGGGTCTCCACTCGTATCTTGTATGGCGTGCCAGCCGCGAGGTGCGTTAGTGGCCATGTCATCGAAACCCATACTCCATCCCAATTCCGAGCGGAGTGGCGACCGTGCAGGCCGGGCCGACACGCTCCCACCCGACCTGCTCCGGCAGTCGGTTGGGCGACTGCGGGTCGTGGCGTTGCTCTTCGCCGCCGCCGTCTTCGTCGCGAATTTCGTCGCGGCGGCGTTCACGGTCGAGGGTCAGGAATACACCTTCAGTCGTGTCATCGGCTGGTTGCCCGGTGTGCTCGCTATCGCGGGGGCGCTGTTCGTGGTCTGGCTCACGACCTGGCAGCGCGCGAGTGTCCGCACCAAGCTCGCCGTTGGTCTCCTCTTTCAGGTCTCCGGGGGGTTCGCGATTGCCATGGCGCAGTGGTGGGGGCTGTGGGACGGGGTCGAGGATCTGAGCACCAACGTTCACTTCCAGCGATCCCTGGGAATTTCCTGGGTGGCCGTCTGGGTAGTGTTGTTTACGGTCGTCGTTCCCACCACACCGTGGCGGGCGCTGCTGGCGAGCGTGGTCACCGGTGCCACCGTCCCACTCACGATCACACTCTCCATGGCGTTCGGGGGAACTCCCACGGTGAACGCCTCGTTCTTCTTCTGGGGTTTCGTTTTCCCCTACGTCGTGCTTGCTCCGGGTGCTGCGTTCATCGGCTCCCGTGTGGTGCATCAACTGGGTCGCGAGGTGCGGCGCGCCCGTGAGCTGGGCGCCTACGTACTCGAGGAGCGCCTGGGCGCCGGAGGAATGGGAGAGGTGTGGCGGGCCCGCCACCGGCTGCTCGCGCGTCCAGCGGCGGTGAAGTTCATCAGACCGGAAGTCCTGTCAGAAGGCGACGGTGGGTCACAGCGCGTCATCGTGACGCGCTTCGAGCGCGAGGCCCAAGCGACGGCATCGATGCGCTGCCCACACACGATCGACCTCTACGATTTCGGCGTGGCCGACGACGGCACGTTCTACTACGTGATGGAACTGCTCGACGGATTCGACCTCGACTCGCTGGTCAAACGCTTCGGCCCACTCCCGCCGCAACGTGTCCTCCATGTGTTGCGCCAGCTTTGCCACGCGCTCGGAGAGGCACATGAGAACGGCCTGATCCATCGCGACGTGAAACCGGGAAACATCTACGTGTGTCGGTACGGCCGGGAATACGACTGGGTCAAGGTGTTGGACTTCGGCATGGTCAAGACGGTGCGCGCCGCCGGCGAGGCCAGCCTGAAGCTCACGGCCGAGACCGTGGTCGGCGGCACGCCAGCCTATATGGCTCCTGAGCAGGCGTCGGGTGAAGGGGTCATCGATGGACGCACCGACATCTATCAGGCTGGCTGCCTCACCTACTTCGCCCTCACCGGGCAGCTTGTGTTCAGCGGGCGCACGCCGGTGGAGATGATGGTGAAGCAGCTAACGGAGGCCCCGCAGCCGCCATCGAGCAGGACCGACACGCCGATACCGCCGGCGCTCGACACCCTGGTGCTGCGCTGCCTGTCCAAGGACCCGGCGGAGCGCCCCGAGACAGCAGACGAATTGGCCGCCGCCGTCGCGGCCTGCGCGCGGGAACTCCCACCCTGGACGTCCGCCGAGGCCGGGGAGTGGTGGCGCGCCCAGGATGTCAGATGAGCACGGACCCGACTAGTTACCCCTTGGTGCCTACACCTCACGCAGTGTCGACCCGAACGTCCATTGGGTCCGTGTAAAGGTCGATCCTCGTGATCGTGCAGTATTCTCGTTTCATCAGGAATTGGTGCCGGGGAATGTGGATGGAATCGCTGGTAGGTGAGTTGCTGGATACCCAGTAGTCGCCACATCACAAATCTGTGGTGTGCGAATAGTGTGCGCGGGATTCGCGACCGCCGGTCTGTTCTCTGGTAGTACGCGCGCCAGTGTGGCGCGTTGACAGCACCTGTCCCTGCAACGCTGGTGATGGTCGGATAGAACCTACTGATTCTCGGTCGGTAGATCTCAGAGCCCTGAGATCGGCGCCCTACTAGATGGCCGCACATATTCTGGGGAATGAGCGACCAGGTTGAAGGCGGAAAAGGGACTCCTAACCCGATCGGTTGGCCGCAGCCCCGCTCCACCAGTTCTCTGCGCGTTCCTGTGACCAGGATTCCCTCAACTCGATCAGATCAAGGCGCGCGACGATCTCTTGTGCACTCTGGATACGGTCCTCCGGGTGCTTCGTGAGACAATCGAGCACGATGGTCTCGAGGCCCGGCGGGATTTCGGCGCCGCAACGTTGGCTCGGCGGGACTGGCTGTTCGCTCGCCTGCGCCACGAGAAGTGCCGGCAGCGTCGGCGCGTCGAACACGTCCACCCCAGTGAGCAACCGGTAAGCAACGCAGCCGACCGCGTAGAGGTCTGAGCGGGAATCGGCCGGTACACCTTTGACCACCTCGGGAGCCATGTAGGCCGGCGTTCCGATCACCATCCCTATTTTGGAGAGATTGTCGGCCCGTTCCTCAGGGTCCAAGCCGGAGTGTTTTCGCACCAGTCCGAAATCGAGAACCTTCACGAAGTCGTACTCGAATGCCCGCTTGCAGAGGTAGATGTTCGCCGGTTTCACGTCGCGGTGAACCAGACCCCTCTTGTGGGCTTCGCCAAGGGATGCACATACCTGTCGCACGATATGGATGACTCGTTCCGCTGGTAGTGCACCGTGTTCGGCCACCAACTGGTTGAGGTCGATGCCGTCAAGCAGCTCCATGACGTAGTAGAGGGTGCCGTCATCGCTTACCCCGTAGTCGTATAGCTCCACAGTGTGGGGAGACTGCAAGGCAGCCGTCACCTGCGCTTCACGCTCGAACCGTGTCAGCGCCGTGGCGTATGTATCGGGATCCAATCCAAGAGCATCCGCTCGAACGAGTTTCACGGCCGCGGGTCGGGCTAGCATCCGGTGAGATGCGCGCCACACCTCTCCCATTCCGCCCTTCCCCAGACTCTCCTCCAGACGGTAACTACCCATTTCGCGAGCGGCTTTCACTGCCTGCCCCAGTCGGTACACGATGTGCGCTGCGATGTATGCCGCAACCGCGGTCATCAGATACGGAAAGACCAGGACAAGGAAGAACTGTTGAGGTCCCAGTATCGGAGCCTCACCCACCATTGTCGAGAGATAGAACACCGCTCCCGGCGCAGTAGACGAGCCCAACAATGCAATCAGCGCATGGCGGGGCCGCGCCGGCACCAGCACGGTGTAAAACACCATCCAAGGAGCGACCGCCGACAGCCCCAAGATGTCGCCGTGCACCAAATCCGTGGGGAACGCAGCGAAGGTGTCCCAATACTGCCCGAACACAACGGCGTAGCTTATCACCACCTGGTAGAGCAGTCCCAGTTTGACCGTAGTGAGTGCGGAGATCTGGAGCACCCTCGTCGCGACAATCAGGCCGACCGATACGGCGAGTGCCACGATCGGTGGGATCCAATCCCCTGGACGGGTGAATTCGTCGAGGAAGGCACCCACCAGCGACAGAGGAATAACCCATCCGACTACCTGGAGAATGATGGCCGTGGCTGCCACCAACGGTACCCGGCGGGCACCCTGACGCAGCAACACCGAGGGAACAGCCGAGCCAGCAGTTTTGCCCACCGTCTCCGGTCCGCGGGCGGAGTCAAAGACCTTGGTCAGAAAGCGATCGTCGTGCATTTGGTGAGTATCTGGTCCAACCCAAGATACACGGTGGAGGTCGCTGGGGTGCACCCGCGCCAGACCCCAGCGTCCCGGCTGGTCGGCATGTACATCACCCAGTCGTCGAGGTAATGCGGATCATCCGTTGCGCTCCCACCAGTCTCGCGCGTCCTCGCGCGTCCACACCGCCTCAGTCTCACACGGGCCCAACATATGGGACAACTCCTCGGCCCTCTGTGGACGGTCCTCAGGCTTCTTCTGAAGACAACTGAGCACCACGCGTTCCAGTTCGGTTGGGATCTTCCCTAACACCCGCTCCGACGGAGGCGTTGGAGCCGCGTGTATGTGATCGGCTATGAGCCCCGCAGCACTACCGGACTCGAAAACGGGGCGCCCCGTTTACAGCCAATAGGCGACGCAGCCGAGTGCGTAGACATCAGTCCTGCCATCGACTTCGCTTCCCAGCGCCTGCTCAGGTGCGATGTAGTTCGGCGTCCCGCCCGCGAAACCGCCCGTCGTGAGATTGACGTCTTCGCCGCCGCCATCGGTGGGCACTTTCACCAACCCAAAGTCCAGCACCTTCACGAAATCTGGATCTTGTCCGTAGCAACACACGAATATGTTCTCGGGCTTGACGTCGCGGTGGATCAGACCATGCTGGTGCGCTTCGGCCAGTGAATGACAAACCTGCTGTAGCAGTAGGATTGTCCGCTCAGGGGGCACCGGCCTAAACCGTTCAACCATCGTTCCGAGAGGCGTTGGTGCATGGCTCCGGATTTCGGCGCATCATGGTGGTGAAGCCCCTGATCCGGAGTCGCCCCCGATGAAGTATCCGAAACGGAGCCAGTACAAGTAGGCGAAATCCCATACCGGATACGCAATTGGCCTGAGTACGAGGCGGGCCTGCGCAGACGAGGCGACCTCACCGTCTGGCTTTCCGACGACGCAATCAACTCCTGGCGGGCCCTACCCAGCGCCAAGCCCGGTGGCCGACGCTTGTTTCAACTGGTCAGACGGTCAGCCACTTCTATCATTCTCTGGCGCACTCCCGGCGGCGAGCAAACGCTCTGCGAAGTCGAGGCGTTCCTGTATTTCAGCCACTTGTGCGCGCGTATCGTTGAGATCGTCAGACAGCGCGGCGACCACCGGTCCCAACTCCGCATCGCTGCCTCCCATCTCAAGCTCTTTTTCTCTAATCCTCAGTTCTTTCATCTTGCGCGAGTGACCCATAGCCAGAGCCATGAACGCGACGGTCCCAGGGACGCCAATGACAATGGCGACAATAGGGATCAAAAGAGAAAGATCCATATCTTCTCCTCCGTGGACGACCACACAAACCAGTGTACGTCGAGATGACCTGGACCCGCGGCCTACGGAAAAGGATCGGTTGCTCAAATCCTAAACGCGTCGCCATACACCAGAGCATACGTCCTGACTCACGGATCGGTGTCAGGCCCCAAGCCCCGTATTTATCACCGCGTGGAGCATATCACAAGGACAATCCATACCATAGCGTAGTAACTCACGCCTGCGGAGTTAGAGCCTGATAGCGTCTTCAATCCTGGATCAAGTTCCAACTACGGATGGGGCACCTTCCGGAGGTCTCCGGACACTGTGTCAGTTTCTGTGTCAGCTGAGTGCTGCAAAGTCTCACATCGAGGGGTGCAAAGTATGACAGTGGACGATACGAACTCGCGGTTTGATAACAAGATGTAACGAAATGATGTAAGACTTGGTCCGCCTCTTAATCAGTAGGCCGGTGTGGTCGGCCGGTATCTCCGTTTGATCAATCTGGCACGCGCTTTCTAGGCGCGTTTCCCACCGAAAGGGAAGCCAACCCACCCTGACCCGACTCGACTACAGACCCGCTCCGGTTAACACCGCCGGGAGGTCGGTACCTACCCCGCGACGGGAGGCGTTCTGCGTAGGTTAGCGGACCGCGAAGAGCGCTCCAGCGACGCGCTCCACCGTCACGGTATCAGTAGAGTTACGAAAGACATACGGCTCGATTTCAACAGCCGTGGTCACAATCGCCTGAAACGGACCACTCGCCCGACTGGGAGCGCCGGATATCGCGTGCCAAGCGCGCCCGTTCTCAGAAACCGTCATGAAGGTCACGTCGAACCTTCCTGGTCCGGAGCTGGCTGCTGCCGATGTGTACCGGTACTGTCCGTCCGCGCTGGTGGAAACAGGTCCGTGCACCCAGGTGCCGTCGACAAAGGCCGAGAACTCGCCGTCTCGTAACAACGGCTCGAGGTAAAGGTCGAGCAGAATGTCCGCGTCCACACTGTCAACCGTTCCGCTAACCCGGTACAACCCCTCGCGTTCGTCGTCCTGACGGTCGATGACTCGTAGATAATGTTCGCTCGTGAGAACGCTGCCAAATACCCCGATTCCTCCGTCCAAGTGGTTTATGAATCCGCGACCGGTGAGCGGATTGCTGAACGATCGCACGAAGTCGTAATAGTTCGTATCGGCGACCGCGACGCTCAGGGTCATGTAGCTACCGGGTCTGAACACGGCCTCCCCTTCGTCAGCATCCTCGAATGTTCTCAGGTTCCCGGCAAACACCATGCTCATCGTGTCGGTGGCCAGCGTGAAGTGTGTGCCGCCGTATCCGTCTGGAGTGCGAATCGGATCCCGTGCCAACTCGAAGGCCAGTGCCCGAGCGACGATGGGGTCGACGTCGATCCAAACAGAATCGGCCCCGTGATCTACCGTGAGGTAAACGCCCCGCTCACTCCGCGTATGGACGTCGATCGATCGCACCCCAGGGATCACAGTCATTCCGCGTACAACCTCTCCATTCAGTGCTTCGACCCGCAGTTCAACTCTTTCCCCGGGAGAGAGAGAACACAACTCGCTGGTCATGTATGTGCCGCTCGCTACGATACCGACACCCCCGAGCTCGACTGGTGGCCGTTCCTGCAGTATTACTGTTGGCTGTTCACATGACCCGGTGCCGTGATACGTGAGCGTTACATATGCACCTGCGATCGGGATTCCCTCTCCGGCAGGAGATGGAGGCACTGGGCCAGACGAATAGTGCTGGGAGGAACGTCCCGTGAGAGATTGCTCGAGGATGACGAACTGCGTTGGTGCACCGACGTTGATCACGCTGTGTACCACGACTACTGGTTGAGCCTGGGGGATCGTTATCTCATCCAGCTCGCACGCCAGCAGGACGAGACACGAGGCAAGCGCGCTCAGCGCGTGACGCGCGATCACCATGTGAACTCGATCCCGAACGTGGGAAACAGCGGAACCTGGGCCACCCCTGAACGAGTAGCCGGACGGGAACCGTAATCGAACACGTAGAGGAAGACGTTGCGTCGGTTGTACACGTTTGCCACCTGGAGGTAGGGCTTCCACTGAATGCCCCACTTGGTGAAGTCCCAGTGGAGCCCCACGTCCAACCTCGAGTAGCTGGGAAATCGCTCGGCATTGATGGCCGTGCTGATCGGCTCCGTGTCTCCACTGCCGAAGCTGTGCTCTGACAGCCGATACGTCCGATGGGACCATTCCCCGTTCAGTCCTGTGTAGGGAAGTGGGGAGCCCCAGCCCCAGCGGAGGCCAAGCTCACTCCCCAGCGGCCCCGGCGCACGCAGCACGAGGTTTACTGTGTGGCGCCTGTCGTGTGCTGGCGGGAAGCTCTCCCCCCCCGCCCGTCGCTCTGTCTTGTTGAAGCCATAGCCGATCCACCCCTGGACCCGCCCGGTGTGCCGTCGCAGCAACACGTCAACGCCCCACGATTCTCCCTCCATGGGACGATACTGATTCCCGACATCGCGGAGACTCTGAGCGCTGTTGGGAATCACGAGATTGCGGAACGTTTTCCGGTAGCCCTCGACATTGAGTTGGATGCCGTGGTCGAACCACTGCTCGTAGCCCAGTACCGCGTGATCCGATTGGGCCACGGGAACGAACTCGTCGGCTCCAATCCAGAATTCGTAGAAAGTGATAGGAAGTTCCTGATCCCGCAGCGAGTGAACAGCCTGGTGGTAGCGTCCCACGGACCCGATCACGGCCTTGTCACGGGTTAGAAACAGCTTGAACGATGCGCGAGGAGCTAAACCGGTGAACGCGGCTGCCGGAACATGCTCCAGGCGAACTCCAGGGCGTAACTTCAGCCACGAGGACAGGTCCCACTCGTCGTCGGCGTACAGAGACCAAATCGTCGGGTGGTAGTCAGTATTGAACAGCGGCAGCAAGCCGCCGTAGTTGCCGGGTTGTCCGCCAAATTCGAACAGCGGTGACAACAAGTCGTAGGTCATATCGTACTGTTCGACCCCGGCCCCGACGTGCAGTCGATGGTGGTTCCCCGGTGCGAAGGTGACGTCGGAACTCGCCGACAGCAGCCGAACGTTGTTGTCCCAGCGAGCCATGTCGGGCATGATCGCGAGGGTTGTGAAGAACTCCGTCACGCTGGCTCTGGTCTCCACAGTTGCACCAGCAAGCGGCTGGCGCCACGTCAGCCCTGCCAGCCGGTTACCCCAGTTGAAGACCATGTCGATGGGTTCCCGCAGCTCTGCTGCGGGATTCGCCTCGTCGACGCTCGAGATAATGTTGACGTCCAGATCGTCCCGGCCCCAGTAGCCGGTTAGCGCGACGGACCCGCCGGACCCAAGCGGGACGTGGAGTTTCGCGACGGCGTCAGTGAAGTAGTAGGGCATGGTATAGCTCGTGAAGGTGGCGACAACCGCGTCGGCATACGTCCGCCTCACCCCCACGAGATACGAGACCGGCCCCAGCGGCCCCTCGAGCAACAGCTTGCTCGAGAGCAGTGATACTTGTCCGCCTCCGTGCAAGCCATCGCGCCTGCCATCCCTGAGCGATATGTCCAGCACACTGCTGAGGCGTCCGGGATACGATGCGGGGAATCCGCCGGTGAAGAAATCCACGCGTTCGACCGCGTTGGCGTCGAACGTACTGAACAGCCCACCGAGGTGAGACGGGTTGAACACGGTCACTCCATCGAGCCGCACTAGGTTCTGGTCTCCTTCACCTCCGCGCACGTTATAAGTGATTGAGTAGTCGTTCTTTGCAATTGTCCCGGGCAGTAGTTGCACTGCGCGAATCACGTCCGACTCAAACATCCCGGGAATATTCAAGATGTCGGCCGGCTGAATCGTGATCGCGCTTATCTGGGTGGTGCTGTCGAACCGTGACCGATCCGGTGGGCCTAGTGCATCGGCAGTGATCATGACAGGTTCCAGCTCTACCGCCGCCCGATTCAGGACCACCGTCATGTCGTGCTGAATCGGCGTGGCAGTTACAGTGTCCGTCACGAATCCAGTGGCCTCCACAACCAACTGGACCTGCCTTGGTGGGACATCGTGGAGCACGAACTGCCCCAGTTGGTCCGTGTTCGCTCGACTGCCGAACTCGAGACCGCGCACGAGCGCGCTGACAACTGGAGGGCCATTTTCACCTGCGACAATCCGTCCCGACACCTGCCGCAGCTGCTGAGCCTCGGCCGCACCCGCGACAGAAATGGAGCTGCCAAATCCTGGTGCGGCGACAGGTGGACCCACGACTACATTGCCAGCCATCTCCGCGTACACCAGCCCGGTGCTGTGGAGCAGTGAATCGAGAGCGTCGCGAACGGTTACGTCCGGGCACGCACAGCTTACCAGTGCTGGACCCCTCACAATGTCAGGACTGAAGGCAATCCGTATCCCTGATCGGAGTGAGAGATCCCGTAGGGCAATCTCGAGCGGCACCGCGTGGACATAGAGGTTGGCCTGGCGGTTCAGCAAGGAGCTGTCAGCGCCCTGTGTCTGACCAGATGCACTCGCGGCGAGCATAACAACGATGGCGGCGACTAGTGCAGACGTCCTCACGTACCCACCTCAGCTGTAGCACCGAGTCTACAACCGACTCCCAATACCGCGCATATGGTCGTCAAGACTTGCTCGAACGACTGAGCTTCGAACCAAGCCGTTACCCTCGTCTCTGACAGCTGGGCATTCCGCAAGATGATCGGCCTATCGAAGAACGCAGAGACTTCCTCGACGACCTGATCGAGCGGAGTGGCCTGGTAGATCAGGAGGCCTCTGGGCCACTTGAGGAGCTGCCACACATCAACCTGCTCAGGAGAGGAAGGTGCCAACCCGGCGACAATCCTGCTGACCGCTCCATGATCCACTTCCACACTGCTCCCGGCGGCTGAGAGGTTCACCCGCCCTTCGACAACCACGAGGCGCAGCGAATCGGCATTGGCTCGAACCTCGAAGCGCGTGCCAATCACCTCTGCACGGCCAAGCTCGCTGTACACGGTGAACGCACTCGCGGAATCCGTCGCCACAGCAAAGAACGCGCTCCCCTCGAGACGCACCGAGCGCTGGTCCCGACCCTCCACTTCTGCCCTGCTCCCGGGACCCAGACGAACTATGCTTCCGTCGGCCAGCCGGGTCGTCGACGTCTCCGATGGACCGGTTGACAGCACCAACAGCGGCTTCTGGACCATTCTCGCCACGCCAAGACCTACCGCTATCGCAATGACCGCGGCTGCAGCCCATGCGAACCGGAGCCGGCGTGGATTGCGCGGCCCAAGCAGAGGAATCACTTGTGTCCTGCGGCGTTCTGCCTCGACCGTGATGCGTTCGAGCGGCGGTGGGGACGATATGATCGCTGCAAGCATTCTGTCCTCGCCGAATTCCCACACACGAACGAATTCCTGGAAGGTGCGTTCGTTCCCGGGCTCGGCACGACGCCAGGCTTCGAGCCGGCCTTGTTCGCGGTCGCCAGCTACCCCTTCGAGAACGCGGACGATCAAGTCCTCGATCACGGTCGCATCACTCATAGTCACCCAATACACGAACGCTGGCTGGACAGCTACCAACGGCCCGGACGACCCAAACCGAGAGTTGAACGACTATCGGGCAGATTCTGAGACGGCCTTCACTCAAGCCATGTGGAGTCTAGTCGGCCCATCCTCGTGGTTTGACAAGACTGCGGGGGAACTCGCGAGGTGGGCTGAAAGCGCCTCGCGGAGATCAATGAGTGCGAGCCTGACATGATTCGCTACGGTCTGCGGTGACAGCGCGAGTGCCTGAGATACTTCTTGGTGCGAGAGCCCGTGGTGACGCACCAGCAGGTAGACCTCCCGGCGTCTCTCCGGAAGCATCTTGAGCGCACGGGAGTACGCTTCGTCAAGCTCAGTCCCAATGGAATGCTCTTCTGGTGACGGGAAACGCGATACACATGGGCTGTGTCTCACGGCACGAGCACGAGTTACATCCCTCCTGCGCTCGTCAAGGCTCAGATTGCGAGAGATCATGAACAACAGGCCGCGCACGGAGCCCTCCAGTTTCCACGTCTCGCGGCGCTCCCAGATTCGAACAAACGTCTCCTGCGCTATGTCCTCTGCTCTGGCGGTGCTCCCGAGGATCGCTGCGGCATGGCGCACCACGTGAATCCAATAGCGTTCCGCGACGATACCCAGGGCTCGTTCGTCACCCTCACGAATGCGAGCCAAGAGATCGAGATCTGAGTCGTTGGAGGACATGTGACAATTCGATATCTAGAATAGTCATTTTTCGTACTGGTGCCAAGAGTCGTTGCCATATGTTGACGCGAGGTCCCCACTCAGTCCTGCAAGCGGTGATTCACGGCAGGTGTCGGCATTGTCACTTCTTTACGCCACGTGCCAGTGAACGATGATCGACTGTCGGTCGAATCCACGCACCCACAACATCGGCCCTCGAGTGTCGACAAAGGTGTCTATAGAGTGCGGCAGATTGTGACATTCAAGGAGGGAAATGACGACAGATCGTGCGGTCTATCTCTGAAATCGCGACATTCTGTCGCTATTTGGTGTTTAGCCGCCCAGCTCTCCAGGCGCCCGACTTCGACCACTCGGCCACCTGTCCTAGAGTTGTAAGCGGATGAAAGAAAATGACTTGCGGGATTCCGTCAACCGTTCCATTCTGGACTACTGTCCATTCGAAGCCTCTGAAGGGACAGTAAGCGGATCGATTCCGAGCGGTTGACGAGCTAGTAGGGCAGCTCGAAGAGCGTCTTCATCAGGATGCTGATAGCACTCGAGCAACGTCTTCGGGTCTTTCCAACCACCTAGCAGACAGAGTTCCTTGAGCGACATGTGGCGCATCTCGGTCGCGAATTTGCGGCGCAACGCGTGCCATCGAGCACCTTTCGGAAGCTCCAGGCCCGCAAGCTCTGCGGTCTTGCATAACCACTTGTCCAACGTCCCTTTGGGACGCGGCTTGTCCGGGTTCCGGCTAACGGCGAGCGTCACAACCAACAACGATCCCCTAAGGCCGACAGAGACAAGGCGCGTGCTTGCCTAGCGCGTGCCTACGGGACCCCACCAAAGTGAACTGCGGTGTGCCGACTGGCTGACTGTCCGTCGCATAATCACCTTACCCCCGCTCCCGTCTTTCGGGCATGCCTTTGATCGAGAGGCACCGGCGGCATACCGGGCACGTCAGCGCCCGAATCATGTAGCGCTCACCATGTCTCTTATGGTAGACGACGGGACCAATTGTCAAAGCCTCGTCGCACCGCGGGCATACAAGCTCTAAGTCGGGATTCATGGCCATTGTGCGGACGTGCTCTGCCTCCTCCCGCGAGTAGACCGTTGGGGTGTGGCTACCGGGCCACTCCTCTTGCGAAACCATCTGGATCACCATCCCTCGATCAAATGACTGCGCTCGTCAGCTTGATGCGCACCTGTGGGTCGTCACAGCCTGCACGCCACGCTCCATGATATTCTCCATCCACAATCCCTATCATGAAATGAACAGCGCTCAGAAGGGCGACTAGTCCGACAGTAATCTCTATCGCTGCAAAATTGCCCGCCAGGGCGTTGGTGGGGCAACATGCGTCGATTCCGGGACACCCGTCACCCAACAGCGAAGGTCAGGGACTCCTTCAGTTCGTCTGATGGGTCCTTCGCTGGGCTGTCGCCTACCCCTTCGGCCTCAACCGCTGCGCAAACGGTGGGTGATCGCGGAGGGGCAACTCGGGTCCCAATGCCGCTGCCAGTCTTGGACGGAGGACCTACGGCGACCTGGCGCTCAGGGGGAACCGGCTCAAGTTGACAACGCCGGGGGAGCGGATGGAACAGGATCGCGGCTAGTCTCAACAGCGTGTAGCTAAGAGTCGGGACCTTCCTCAGGCTCGTACATGCATGCACCTTGCAGAGAGACGTACCCCACCCGGAGGTGACCCATGCCTCGGACTGAAGACCGCGATTACGAGACGGATGTATTCGAGCACCAGTGTCCTGTGGATTGTGAAAGGTGTGGCCGCGTGTGGGCTGAGGTAGATGAGGTAAAGGTGGAACACGACCTCCCGATCTGTCCCCAATGCGG
>JBDHHP010000093.1:0-15468 GCA_039589275.1 Gemmatimonadota bacterium
AAGGAAGGCCACAAGCAGACCATTGAGGCGGACAACATTTTGGTTGCCCTACCATGGACAGCGAACACCAAGCTTGAAGAGAGCATAAAGGAGAGGGTCCCGGAGGTCCATTCTATCGGTGATTGCAGAGAGCCAAATCGCATAATCCATGCTATCTACGACGGCTCGCGTATCGGCCGTCTGATATAGAATCTTCGGATTGGATGCGGGACGCCGTCTTGGGCAGACTCAAGCCGTTCATGCGGGCGTTGGACTTACAGTTTTGGCCGTCGCCGTTGCCACCGACCGCAGATACTCGACGAAGCCGAGGACAACTACTGTCTCACATCACCCATTCACCTACATTGCTGCGAATGCGTCAGCCATCTTCTGCGCGGCGATCTCCAGCGTTTCGTACGCTGCGGCGTAGGAAATGCGAATGCAGCTCTTTCCATGAGTTCCGAAAGCGGGGCCGGGGACCACCGCTACGCCCGCCTGTTCCAACAGGAACATGGCTACCTCTTCGGCAGAACGTCCCAGCTCGTCTATGTCAACGAACAGGTAGAACGCCCCTTCCGGCTTGACGGTGCGAACACCAGGCAGGTTCTCCATGGCCGCGAACATGAAGTTGCGCCGTCGGTCGAATTCGGAAATCATCTTTTCGGTCTCGGTCTGGGAACCCGTGATCGCCGCAAGCCCACCCCATTGCGCAAAGGTTGTTGCGCACGCCATGGTGTTTTGGTGGATTCGGATCAACGCAGCTGTTATCGACTCGTCGGCTGCGACGTAGCCGAGCCGCCAACCTGTCATGGAGAAAGCCTTGGAGAAGCCGTTTACGGTGATGGTCCGCTCTCTCATGTCGGGGTAACTGCCGATACTCTGATGCTCAATCCCGTCGTAGATGATTCGCTCGTAGATCTCGTCGGACAGAACGAATAAGTCATTATCAATCGCCACTTGAGCGATATTCTTCAGGATATCGGCGCCGTAAACCGAACCAGTCGGGTTGTTGGGTGAGTTGACGATGATCATCCTGGTTCTTGCGGTCAGGCACGCGGTGACATCTTCGATTCTTGGCACGAATCTGTTTTCGAATCTTGCCGGAACCGACACGGGGACTGCGCCAGCCATATGGCAACACGGGAGGTAGCTGGGCCAGCAAGGACCTGGAATGAGGACCTCGTCACCCGGGTTCAACAGGCCCATAACGGTGACGAACACTGCCTCGGTTGCACCGGCAGTGACGATGACTTCGCTAGCGGGATCACAGGTGATGCCGTTCTCCTGGGCCAGCTTTCGGGCGAGGGCATTACGCAATTCCGCGATGCCGTAGTTTGAAGTGTAGTGGACCTTGCCCTCGGTGAGAGCGGCTGCCGCTGCGGCCTTTATGTGGGCCGGGGTATCGAAATCGGGCCTGCCAATCTCCAGGCGGATGATCTTTCTGCCATCTTGCTCCATCCGGTTCGCCGCCTCCAGAACCTTCCGGATGCCGGAGAATGGGATGTTGGCCATTCTATTTGCGATCTGCATGACGCCCTCTTCCAGACGACACAATGGTCGCCAACGTTGTCGATCTCTGAACCGCCTGTCTTTGCGCTTGACTGCCGAGTTACATCTTCAGATCCCTCACCGAATTTGTCAGAGGCGCAAGACCTGTGACTCTGCATTCAACCGTGTCTCCGTCCTTGATGGGAACCGCTCCGGGTGTGCCCGTGGATATGATATCTCCAGGCAGCAGAGTCATCACTCTTGAATGGAAAGAGACCAGGTGATCAGGCGGGAATGTCATGTTTGACACTACATTCTCCGCATGTACCTGACCGTTTATCACTGTGGAGACTCTGAGATTGAATGGATTCTCGATCTCATCCGGCGTCACTAGCTGCGGGCCGAAGCTAAAGAACGTATCAAAACTCTTCGACATGGTGAGATATCTGGGATTCTGACGGAGGATGTCTTCGGCTGTCATATCGATAATTGTCGTGAAGCCTGCAACCGATTCAAGCCAATCTCGACGTTCCACGTTCTTGCATGGTCTTCCGATCACAAGCCCGAGTTCTGCTTCGGCAGTGGTTCTGCCGGACTGCAGCGGGATCTCGATTCTATCTCCATGTCCTATGATTGTCGTGTCAGGTTTCATGAAGCTTGCCGGGGCGGTGGTCGGTGCTTTTTCCGAAAGGTCGGATGCGTGCTCCACGTAGTTGAGACCTATGCCCCATATCTTCCTCGGCCTGCGATAGAGGGGCGCTAACACCGCCTTTGTTGCCGGTATTGCTTCGTCCTTCATCTTGTCGAGCTTCCCTTTCCCCTCATCCCTGTACCAGGTGTTCAGCACCTCCAACAACCCTGCTCCAATGAGAGAGAGCAACTCTTTGGGCCAGTTAGTATCGAGAGTCCTGTTGATAGCTGCAATTGGCACAAGGCCCTGATCAGTGATGAAGCAGGCTTCTTCTTCATTGCCGATCTTAATGGTTGCCAGTCGCATGTCTTTCTCCCATTCACGTTTCTTCAAGGCTCACGAAGAGGTGAGCCAGTTATGAATCGTCTGTTACAAGGGCTTAGACCGCATCGTGGACTGCTTTCTCCCAAAAAGAAGTACGCGCAACTGATGCTTCGTTTGCAGGAGCTTCTCGATCGTCGGCCGACGACATAGCACGGCTCATTTGGGCGGCGGATGCGGCAGTGACACCTTGGGGTGTCTGCCACGTCTGCCGCCCAACGACCTGGCTGGACTACACGTCTAAGCCCTACCGAATTCTCTGTTCTTCAGCGTTCGCCAGGCAGATCCCATTGAACAAGAGCTTGAACGTCCCATGCGGCTGCGCCCGCTCAACCACGCTTGCACCAAACATGAAGAGCTTGCCGTCGCCGACATCCGCCTCAAGCGCGGCCGCGCCGCCGCTGAGATGCTCCTGTCCCACCGCCCAGCCGCTCTTGAGCGGATGGGCGGAATCATACCATGCCAACCGACGTATACCCTGTGCCTCCGCACCAGCTTCCAAGCGGAACACGGGGCTGCGGTTGAAACTAAGAATGGCGCGATCGTTCATGCCGTAGGCCACGGGCCTGGAGTTGTCTACCCGTGCCTCTAGCAGCGAACCCGGGATGTAGTACTGATCCTCCGGAAGTGGGTCACCTGTCCCGTCCACCAGGTGGTTCCCGACGGGGAGACCGAGGTGCGTTGCCAGATTGAAAGCAGAGCTCCCGATCGTGATGATCGTGCCACCATCCTCCAAGAACGCCCTGAGCTGCGGAATAGTGGTGTCGGCCGTGACACCACCCAACCAACTGTGGTACTCGGCTGGGATGTTGGCACGATCCGGCGCTCCCCGGGAGTATCTGGAGGGCTCGCCTGCGGCCTCGCGTGCTGCAGGTATGGCTCCGTCCACGAATACCAGCACGTCGAAGTTCCGCGACAATCTCCCCTGGTTCAATCTCTGGGGGTATACCACCTCAAACGGGAACTCGAACTGCTCGAATAGCCAACGGGTCCAGCCTGACGGCATCGATCCGCCATACCGGTCCCACAGACCAATCCGAACGCGCTGCATCTTGAGCGCCTCGCTGCGCGGCCGCTCCGATACACCCGTGAAGCTCAGGCCCAACTCGGACGCCAACGGCTCGAGCCGGCCCGCCGTCGAGCGCTTCGAGCGAATGTAGATCGTACCGGCGGAATAGGTCTCTCCACCCACCGTAACGTCCTCGGTAAGCCAGAACACGTCCTCGCCTGCGGCAACCAGTCGATTCATCGCGACGAACGCGTCGTTCAGCTCATGGCTCAGCATGAAGCCTGCGGCACCGCTAGCGTTGGCGACCGTTCCACTGGGCGCTGTGGCGAACCCCTCTACCTTCTCGAATGGCCCATCGAATCCATCCAGGATCCGGTCGAACTCAATACCCATCTGGAACGCCAGGGTCCATCCGGTCACATCGTACGGCGCGACCGGCGGTCCACCCGGGTAAAGGAACTCGTCGAGCACATCCTGAGGCTCGAAACTGTCCATGATATGGGCGCGGAATGCCTGGGCTGTCTTGACGACGTAAGATCCCGCGGGGTACTGCTCTCCGGCCACCGTGAAATCGCTCGTTGCCCGATGGATCGTGATCCCGTTCTTGATGAGCGCGTTCACGAACTTCGTGGCGGTGGGAAAGTCAGGCTGATCGGCCGGAAGTATGTAACCCCGCGCATCGCGACTCTCTGGTTTCTTGATGACCTCTCCGTAAAGGTGCGATGGCACACCCCTGCGACCTCGACCCAGATCTATCTCGTGACCGGCCGCCGCCGCCTTCAGTGTCTCTATGTCTTGGGGTTCGACAGTCCAGTTGTCCCGGCTACCCCGCTCAATCGAGTTCTTCCCCATGAGGTAGACGTTATACAGCAGGTTATCCCGATTCCTCGACGCATAATCCAGTACGGCGCGATCGGCTGTGATCGAGTAGTCGATCGCCTGTCGGAAATGCCATGGCTGCGGTTCGATGGGGTAGGGAAGATCATTGCTAGCCAGCTGACGATCCGGGATCAGAGGAATCTCCATCGGTGTGGGGTTCCCGTTGATCTCGGTCAGCAATCCGATCATGTTGAACCAGTAGGGCGTGCATCTCTGGCAACCGCTCCACGTCGTTGAGTAGCTGGCTATCTTCTTCATTGCCGCACCCGGTTTGCCTTCGGCCACGAAACGCGCATGCATGGCCGTACCCACCGCCTCAATACCCAGGATAACCAACGGATCTAGGTGATAAGCGATGCCATCACGGAAGGGTGGCGCGAACAAGACCGTACCTGCGGGGCCGCTCTGGTGGTGGTTGTACATGATCTGAGGGTTCCACTCGCGGTAGAGCATGCGAGCCTGGTTCTCCGTCTCGGGCATGTTCACCATGTAGGCGTCACGGTTGTTGTCGTGACCCACGTATTTGTGGTACAGGCGTGGGATGCCCGACGTCGATCGCTCGGTCGGTTCCTCTACACGCATGTACCAGTTGGACACCAGCTCCATGCCGTCAGGGTTTGCATGTGTTGCGAGGAGAACGACGTCGTCGAGGAACCGCATGGTCTCCTCGTCGGTGCGGCTCACCATCTGATAAACCAACTCCATGAGCTGGTGCGGACCCACGATCTCGGTGGCGTGCAAGCCGCCGTCGATCCACACAACTGCCTTGCCTTCTTGCGCCATAGCGCGGGCGGCCTCATCTGTCAGTCCCTCGGCGTATGCCAGCCGATGCGAGATCTCCTTGTATCGGGCGAGGTTCCGATGGTTCTCGGCAGACGTGATGATGGCCATTAACTGGGTACGCCCCTCGGCTGTCTGGCCGATCTCCTCCAGCACCATGCGGGGCGACTCTTCTGCCAGCTTGCGCCAGTATGTCTCGAACTGAGTGTAGGTGACGAGGTGATAGTCGTCACCGATGTTGAAGCCCAACTCCTGCATCGGAGTCGTGACCCGCGTCTGTGCCTGAACAGGGGCTGCGGCGACAACCGTTGCAGCAACCAGCGCAGGCACCCAGAGACACTTCACCGTACGGAGCACCCTGGGCATGTTACACCTCCATTTCTCTTGGATATCAACGTGCAGGACCTGTGGGCGGTGTTACCGCAGGGATAGGATAGCTCCTATGGCGGGAGATCACTACTTGTGGGGTGGGAACGCGCGGACGTCGGCGACGCACTCTCTGTCTTGAGCGAGTTCGCGCCCCGTGGCACACCAGCCTGCTAAGTCAAGTCGACTTCGCGGTGCTGTATGGCGGCATAGGGGTACACCGCCACCCGGGCCTCCCTCCGATGATGCCTCTCGAGCAGCGCCAGCACGTCGTCCCACGACCGTGCCAGGTGGACGTGCCTGGGCGAGATTCGATTCACGTCCCTCTTCTGCATGTACTGCGACAACACGATGAGCTGGGCTGCCTGATCAACGGGTTTGTCATCCGATTCCAGGAGATCCCAGTAGGGATGTCCCTCATAATCCCAACGCTCGTGCATGTAGTGGAAGGTGCTCATTGCATCCGGATGCTGTGCAATCAACACTGCGGAACCTCCGTCACGCAGGCTGCGGCGAGCCCACCGCAGACTGCTCGACGCCTGCCGGTTCTGTGGATAGGCGTTCATGACCACGATGTCCGCATTCTGTGCTGTGGGCGTACGTAGATACCCGTTGGCCATGCGGCAGGCGGCATGATGGGCTGCCACGATGTCACCAGCGAAAACCTCTGTTGGCTCGCGTCGCTCGTTGTAGACGATCTGGACCGAAAACTGGACCTGGGCCATCCGGGCCGCCTCTTCCATGTCCTTTCGCACGTCGTTGTTGAACACCTTTGCTGTACCGACGCTGGGATTGGTGCCGAGGCCGGTGATGGTCCGGTGGAAGAAGTCGATTGACTCTACCCAGGCCACTCCCGGCAGTATCGCTTTTGCACCGCCGCCGTAACCCGCCGTCCCGTGCGGCTTGATGCCACTGACGGCGATGCGGACGTCTGCCTGAGCGAAGTGGTAATTGACCTTGATTCTGTTGCCATGTGAGGTCACACCTACTTCCACCACGTTCTCCCAGATGTTGTGGTTCAGCCAGGCGAAGTTCTCCACCACCCAATCGCCCAGCTTCGCCCGGGCCTCTGCGTGGGTCAGGGGCCGATGGGTGCCATAAGAGGTCAAGAAGACGATGTTCTCGTCCTTGAGCCCCGCCGCGCGCAGTTCATCCACCAGCAGCGGGAGTACTTTTTCGATCGGCGTTGGCCGAGTGAGGTCGTCGAACGTGATCACCGCGGTCTTCTTACCGGCCGCGATCTCTCGCAGTGGCTGTGTTTCGATAGGCTGGTTCAATCGTTCACGGATCTGCTCCGACTCCAGTCCTGCTCGGCCGTGTCCCTTCATCCGCTGCACCTCGAGTTGCCAGTTGCTCGGGAACACGAGCTGCTCCTCGATGTCTCCAAAATGCTCATGCGTCCGGATAGTCACGGTGTTGTTGCCAGTAACCGGGGAAGGCTGTGCCCAGCCCTGCCGGGTCAGCAGCGACGTACCTACCAATGACGCGGCCCCCGTGCCCGCCAATGCCAGAAATCCCCGGCGATTCAAGTCGGATCCTCCAGTGCGATCAGTGCAAGCCATGGGAAGGGTCCCCTCTAAGTCCTGTTGGATCTCAGTTGCCCAGTGACGTCCCCAACTCCGCTAGCGTAAATGACAAGCGGCGACCCTCTGCGCGAAACGTCGGTCGCCAGGGTCGCCGCTATGGTTTTTGCGGTCCGGTGTGCACACCCTACACCTCAGGGCACAAATCACTTCAACATGGGGACTCCAACCGGAAGCGGCAAGAGAGGGCTCGCCTACGGTCCCCTTCCGAGTCATGACGGTTTGTCCCTGGCCACCGGACACGCGACGCTGGGTCTCACGTTGGGCCTGGTCACGGGAGAGCTCATCGCTGGGATGATCTCGGGAGAGACCAATACGAATGACCTGGAACCGCTCAGCCCGGGCCGATTCTGAGAGCGCAGGAACAAGCGGCGAGAGCCGGGGTGAGACAAGTCAGTGAGCATCTAGTGCAGCACAGGACCACACACGAGTATAAACTCACTATTGCATGTTGCGAGTAGCAATGTGTTATAGCTATATTGCTCGGGCTGTTGCGGCGACGCGGCTCGGGAGAGGAGTGAAGCCATGAATCGACAAGGCAGATTGACCGCTGTCGCGGCGATACCACTAGTGTTGGTTGGCTGCGGCCTCCTGGGCCAACGAGGGGGAGACGCTCCGGCACGTGAAGAGCGGCCGCAGGAGATCACGATGCGTGTCATCAACGACAACTTCTATGACGCAACCATCTATGCGGTCGATCAGGGGTATCGCAGGCGCTTGGGTGTTGTGGGCGGCCTCAAGGAGGACACGTTCAGGTTCAGGTGGTCTAGCATAGACCTGAGCGTGGAGATCCGGCTGCTCTCGGTGGGGACTACTCAGACCTATTCGCTGCCGGTTGACGAGGGAGACGAACTGGAACTCAGGATACAGCCTGACTTGCACCGACGGATACCACCGGATGGAGGCTGACAACGTGGCTGAACGGGCGGCGACGGCTGGGCCGACCCCTTTCGAATACAGCGGTCCGGTGTAGATTGATCCTTTGGCAGCGGCGGGTTGAATTCCCGCACCAGCAGTGTCAGTCCCTAGCGACGTTCGCCCTGCGAGGCCCGTCAGGTTTCGGAGCCGCGAGGGGATTTTATGGTGTCCTTAGGTCCAACTAGTGCAGCGTGCGCATTGACCCTGGCAGCCGCCATTTGCTCAACTGCCAAAGGGGCCCTTGCAGCACAAAGCCAGTCCGAGACCGAGTGCGGAGACGCTCGCTTGGCGTCCGCCAGGGCGACGTTCGGCGACCTACTGCAAGGAAAGGTCGCGGGCGTCACGGTGCATCAGGTTGGGGGCGCCGCGGTGGGTGCCGGAGGAATCCGGATGCGCGGTGTCAGCAGCCTTCACGCGAAGAACCCAGTTCTCATAATCGACAACATTCGGGTAACGCCGCTCAACTATCAGGGGCGGCGCGGTCTTCATGCGACTGCGCTGTTCGAGGTGATTGACCCGAGTAACATCGTAAGAGTTGAGGTGCTGCGCGGTCCGGCTGCAACCATTCAATACCCCGACGCAAGCGATGGAGTGATACGGATATTCACGCGGCGCGGCAGTGAGCGGCTCTTGGACCAAGCCGTACCGCGATCGGACTGCACGCAGCAGATCCGAAAACCCTAGCTGCCGATCGAGGGCTGGGGCTGTAGTCTCGAACCAGTCGAGCAGTCTGCTCGGCGTCAATCGTTGTAATCGACAACCCTGGACAGGAGGTTGATGATGACGAAATCCGGTTTGTCACTTCGGTGGTGCAATCCGCCGTCGCTCACGGCGCTGCTGGCGCGGGGATCCCTCGCGGTGGGCGCGCTTTGGCTCGGGTTGGCGCTCATAGCGGCGCCGGCGTCCGGGCAGGGCACGGTGAATGGACGCGTCACCGTGGCAGGCTCAGGCCGGCCTATCGCGGGCGCGCAGGTGACCGTGGTAGGCACAAACATCGGCACCACGACCGGCGAAGACGGTCAATTTGTGCTGGTCAATGTTCCGGTGGGTCGCCAGGAAATCAGAGTGGCCCAGATCGGATACCGGGTCGGACTGATTGGACTCAATGTGCAGATGGGTGCAATCACAGCCGAGACCATCGAACTCACGCGTACTGTGCTGCGCTTGGATGAGGTGGTGGTGACCGGTACCGCGGGTCAAGCGCGACGGCGTGAGGTTGGCAACTCGATTGCTCAGCTCGAGATCGCCGAGGCTCCCGATCCCCCGTCCAGCATCGAGACCATGCTGCAGGGACGTGCAGCCGGCGTGAACCTGACTCTGGGTGGCGGCGCCTCCGGCGCGGGAGGCACTATCCGGCTCCGTGGCGCGGTGAGCGTGAGCCAGAGCAACCAGCCCATCATCTACATCGATGGGGTGCGGACTCGCAGCGAGGGCTATCGCAGGAACCGGCCAGTGTCCGGCTACACCGGCCGTAGCGCGAATGTTCAGCAGAACCCGATCAACGACATCGACCCCGCCGACATCGAGCGGATCGAGATCATCAAGGGGTCGGCCGCGACCACCCTGTACGGCACCGAAGCCTCGGCAGGCGTGATCCAGATCTTCACCAAGAAGGGACGGGTCGGCGCACCGCGCTGGACCTTCCAGATGGACCAGGGCTTTGCCCGGATGCGGCCATTCGGAACCGAAGGTAATCCGTATTTGAACCTCAAGCCGGCCAGCTACGCGGTGTTCGCGACGGACGCGGAGGCGACCCTGGGTGGCGGCAGTTGTGCCGACGTCGCGCCCAATCAGGACTGCTCCTGGTTGCGCAACGGCTACCGGTCCAAGTACGCCGGTTCGGTCGGCGGCGGCGTGGAAGGACTGAGCTACTTCATCGCGGGAAGCTACTCGAAGTACGACGGCGTGCTGCCCAACGATACGGAGTCCAAGTACTCGGCGCGTGGCAACTTCTCGTTTGACGTGATGAACAACGTCAGGATCGACTGGAATACCCAGTACACCAGCTCGAACGTCGGCCACACGGCGCAGGGCAACAATGCGCACGGACTCACGCTGAACGTGTATCGCCAGGAGCGGAACTACTTCCAGTCCAACGATCCGCGCGATCTTAGGAAGCTACTCAACCAGGAGATCGACACGGACATCAACCGACTGGTCACCGGTGTCACGGTGAACGTCACACCGTATTCCTGGTTCACCAATCGCTACACCCTGGGATACGATTTTGCGCACCAGGAGTTGCGTAACCTGAGACCGTTTGGCTTCGTGCGCGCTCCGTCTGGCATCCTCGGACAGGACCAGATCTACTACCAGACGCTCACGAGCGACTACGTCGGCAATATGAACTACGGCCTCACCGGAAGCCTGAGGGGGACGTTCTCGTTCGGTGGTCAGAGCATCTTGACCAAGGAAGTCCGCACTTCGGCGTACGGCGAGAGCTTTGCCGGTCCCGGCGTGCCCGAAGTGGACGACGGCTCCATCTACGTCGCAGGCGAGAATCGCGTTCGCAACGTGACCGCGGGCTTCTTCTTACAGAACATGTTCGACGTCAACAACAAGCTGTTTCTCACAACCGGTCTGCGGGTTGACGGCCACAGCGCGTTCGGCAAGAACCTGGGCCTGCAGGCATATCCCAAATTCAGCCTGTCCTATGTTATCTCGGACGAGTCCTTCTACCCCGCCTCCCTGGGCGAGCTGAAGCTTCGCAGCGCGCTGGGATATTCCGGACGGGCTCCGGGCACGTTCGCTGCCATCCGGATCTGGAATCCCGAGCCCACCAGTGGCCAACCGGGGTACGAGCCGGGCAACGTCGGTAACGACGATGTCGGTCCCGAGAGGACTCGCGAGCTCGAGTTCGGATTCGATGCAGGGCTGTTCGACCAGCGGGTCTCGCTCGAGTTCACCTGGTATGAGCAGAAAACCACCGACGCCCTGATGGACGTGCAGCAGCTGCCGTCGTTGGGGAATTGGGATGCCCAGGCGGCGAACGTAGGTGTGCTCCGCAACCGGGGCATCGAGGTAAACGTCAATGCGCAGGTAGTGGATGCGCCTGACTGGGGGATCGAACTCGGTGGTAGCTTCTACACCAACGAGTCCGAGGTCCTGGCCTTGGGTGAAGCCGTGCCGTTCGAATCCGGCGACGGTTGGGTCGAAGAGGGCTGGCCCATCATGGCGGCCCGGGGCTACATGGTCATGAACCCCGACGAGATCGCAGACCCGATCGTGGTGCAGGACACGATCTTTGGCCCTTCGCAGCCAACTCTGGTGGTCAACCCCAGCGTCACTATCCGCCTGCCCATGGGGATCCAACTCTCGGCCCGCGGTGAGTACCGCGGCGGCTACTACATCCAAGATGGTGCGTCGTTCAATGCACTGAGCCGTGCGGTCATATGGCCGACGTGCCGTGAGGCTGGAGCGTACGACATCATCGATGCTAACCGGGATGCCGGTCGTGCGCTCGAAGACGGGCTCACGGCGCGTCAACGGGTTGAGTGCATACAGGACAACACGGATAGCGACTACATGTACTTCAAGGCTGACTTCTTCAAGCTGCGGGATTTGACGCTGCGGGTCCCGATGGAGTGGGCGATTCCGAAGACGAGTAGCGCGACGCTGTCGCTGACGGTGCAGAACTGGGCCAGGTGGCTCAACGATGACATGCGGATCTTCGATCCCGAGATGGGTGAGCGCAATACGGTCTCCGAGTCAGGCGTGCTTGCGTTCCAGGAGGCCTATCCGCCACCAGGGATCTTCACCGCCTCCCTCCGGATTACGTTCTGAGACGGCGAGGGAACCAATGCACTCTCATCAATATCCGGATTCGACAGGGAGAAACGACATCATGCAAGCGACGAAGAATAGAATGAGCGTCCGTCGCCGCTTCCGGGTACTGCTGGCGTCCCTCGCAGTGGTCAGCGTGGCGGCAGCGTGCGACACGGACATCACAAATCCGGGTGGGGCCCAGGACGCGTTCCTGGACAGCCTCTCGGCTCATCAAGCTCTGGTAACCGGCGCACAGCGGAGTTTTGCTGAGGCGATGGAGAACATCGGCTACTGGGGCGCGGCGATGACGTTCGAGATCAACCCGGCCGGTTCCACCGGTAGCTACGGCATCGAATCGTACATCCAGGCAGGCAGATTCAGGATTCAGGACTCGGGCGACTGGGAAGAGGCCCAGGAAGCCCGCTGGGCCGCAGAAGACGCCGTACGTAGGTTCAACAGAGTCCTGACCGAGAGCGACCTGCCGGACCTGCCGGATTTCAACAGCTACGCGCCGGCGGCACAGGCGTTGGCTTGGGCTGGCTTCGCGAATAGGCTGCTAGGCGAGAACTTCTGCCAGGTCGTGTTTGACGGCAGCGGATTGCTGCCACATACGGCTGCGTTGCAACGGGCGGATTCTCTGTTCCAGGAGGCCTTGGCGATCGCAACAGCGGCTGGTGACGATGACTACGTGAACGCCGCCCACGCGGGCCGCGCTCAGGCGCTGGCCTACCTCGCAACGTACGGACTCGCAAGCTGGGCCGACGCCGCGGCCCAGGCGGCCTCGGTACCAGACGATTTCGTACTGGACTCACCTCGCTCGGATCAGACCGATGGCCAGTTCAACTGGTTCTACTGGGCAAACGGCAACGAGCCGTACCGCGCCCACACCACGTGGGGTACGTATTGGGAGAACATGACCGATCCGCGCACGCCGTTCCGCATTGCCACCGACACCACAGGGGACGCGGGCGTCGCGAAATTCGGCGGCAACGTACCCTGGTATCCGCAGATGAAGTTCGACTCGAAGAGCAGCAAGATTAACGTGGCCTCGGGTTGGGAGATGCGGTTGATCCGGGCCGAAGCGGCACTTGCCGCCAACGACCTCACGGAGGCGGCGAACCAGATGAATGTCCGCCGTACTGACCTCGGACTCACCCTGTTCCCCGTGCCATTCGCTAGCCTTGCTGATGGCTACACCGCCCTCAAGACCGAGCGAGCCGCCGAGCTTTGGCTCGAAGGGCGGCGTATGGGTGACGTGAGGCGTTGGATTGAAAACGCCATTCCTGGTGATTTCGTGGACGGCAACTACAGGGATATAAACCAGGACAATCAGTTCCCCGTCAAGGTGGAGGATCTGATGGGTCGGGCTCGCGGCTTCTTCGTTGGCGAGTCCGAGGCAGAGACCAACCCGAACGTGACCAAGGCAGAGGCTGCGGCCGGCTGTACTCCGTAGCGCAGTCGTACCTCACGGGATGCTGCTGCAGCACGCCCGTAAGAACTCACCTTGCGTGGCCCGCCGGATGTTCGGCGGGCCACTGCGTTGGGTGAAGTGGGGATTTGTCTCGAGGAGCGATTTGCTTATTCTAGGGTAGTCATTACCAAGGAATTTCCTGCCATGGTACGCGGATTTGGGGCGTTCTAGGTTTGGAGGGAAGCATGCCGGGACCAACCAAGAGGGGTCAACTCGCCACGATGCGATGCCTGGTTCTCAGCGCCTGTGGGCTCACACTGCCTGGGTGCTACAAGTACGTTCCCGCCTCATTTGATGCCCTGCCCACTGGCGCAACCGTCCGTGCGGTGATCTCGACCGAGGCTCAAGAGGACCTGGAGGCTCGCGTCGGCGTGGATCTCGGTCAACTCAAAGGGACCCTCGTTGAGACCAATGGCGACAGGCTGCTGCTGTCTGTAAAGACCGGTCGCGGTGTCAACGAGTTTGGTGCCCAGGAACTCTACCAGCGCATAGACGTGGAGCGCGACGATGTCGTGCGCGTCGACGTCAGACGGATGGATGTGCACGCAACTGCCGGACTCGGTGCCTTGTTGGCCACCGGGGTCACCTTCGTCACCATAGAGGTGTTACGCGGAGGCGAACCCGGCACTCCCGAGCCACCCAATCCGGATCCGGACGAGCGCTGGCAGCGATACTTCGCGACGGTGCCGGGGTTCAGGCGATAACCGCCCCCCAGACTTCCACCCGACAGACGGTCAAAGACGGTGGCCACCGCCCAGCCCATCACCCCCGCGGCTGGTGAGAGACGGTGGCCTACCCCTGCACCCCAGCCACCCGACGGTGAAGGACGGTGGTCCCCCCTTTCCACCCCACGCACAGACGGTGGAAGACGGTGGACGACGGTGAAGGATGAGGGTACATCTATAAGAACCCTCACCGTCCTCCACCGTCTGCGTGAGAAAGGGCATGGGTGGGCCACCGTCCGGGTGGGGTGGCACGGGGTGAGGCACCGTCCCTCTCTACGGAGGTTCGATAAAATGCTACGAAAGCACGTAGGAATCGTTCTGACATTCGTTCTCCTGATCACAGCCCCCACCCTCGCACAAATCCCAACTCCCGAATCAATCATAGGCTGGCAACTTGGCACCGACCACAAGCTGGCCGACTACGACCAGATATCAGGCTACTTCAGACAACTCGATGCTGCCACCGAACGCATGCAACTGTTCGAGATCGGCACCACGGCAGAAGGCCGCACCATGCTGCTGGCGGCAATCTCCAGCGAGGCAAACCTGGCCCGACTCGATCATTGGAAGGAGATCTCTCGGCGCGTGGCCATGGCCGATGGCCTGACCGAGGCGGAGGCGCGTGCGCTGGCGCGAGAGGGGAAGGCGATTGTGTGGATCGACGGCGGCCTGCACGGTACCGAGGTGGCCGGAGCGCAGCATACCCCGCTGTTCGCATATCATCTAGTTACCAGCGAAGACGAAGAGGCACGGCAGATTCGGGAGAACACCGTAGTCCTCTTGATGCCGGTGATGAACCCGGACGGATTGGACATCGTCACCAACTGGTATCGCGGCAACGTGGGCACGGAGTTCGAGACGGCGCCGCTACCGATCTTGTACCACAAGTATGTCGGTCACGACAACAACCGTGACTGGTTCATGATGCAGATGCCGGAGACCAAGGCCATAGCGCAGCAACTGTGGCATGAGTGGTTCCCCCAGATCGTCTTTAACCACCATCAGACCGGTCCGATCCCGTCGCGGATCTTCATTCCACCGTTTAGGGATCCCATGAATCCCAACATCCCACCGCTGGTGATGCGCGGAATAAACCTGGTGGGATCGGCCATGGGTATGCGGTTCGCGCAGGAGGGGAAACCCGGCGCCATCTCGCGAGTGAGGTACTCGGTGTGGTGGAACGGCGGCATGCGTACGGCGCCCTATTTCCACAACCAAGTCGGCATCCTGACCGAGACCAACCTGTACCGCTACGCCACACCGCACTATTACGAATGGGAAGACCTGCCCAAGTCGTTTCGCGAGGGTGTTTCCGGTGAGCGGCCCAGCGTGTTCTATCCCAACCCTTGGAAGGGTGGCTGGTGGCGGCTGGGAGATGCCGTGGATTACATGTTCACGGCCTCGATGGCGGTGGCAGACATCGGTGCGGAACTGAAGGAAGACTGGATCTACAACATGTACGCCATGGCCCGTCAAGCCAGAGAGAAGGGAGC
>JBDHHP010000094.1:0-19367 GCA_039589275.1 Gemmatimonadota bacterium
AGACAGAATCGATGATACAGCCAGACCCCGTGACTGATGATCTGGGCAGGAAACCGGTATCTGTGGTAGCGACTCACTTTGCTTTTCATCAGGGAAGTCTGGGGGGAACCGGCTCAAGTTGACAATACCAGACGGACTGAGAGCCTGGCAACTGCGGTGTCTTCAGCCGAGGAGACCGTTGATGATGATGTTGATCCCCTAACGGAATACTTGGACAAGGTCCGACGAGCTCACTTCGCCGCCGTTCGAACTGCGCCGACAAGTGGATTATGATTATGGCGCGTTGGGTGGACTCATCGTGACTCATCGTGACAAATCGGGAAAAGACAAGGCGTTATCGGAGAGCAGCAACGCAACGCTTTCCCACTGAGTCACATTGAATGACGATCAGTACGGCACACTGAAGGCACACTAACCGAACTGCTCGCGTGACCTGGAAGCCAAGAGGGGAGGCCGGCCAATCGATGCTGACCCCCCTTCCCTGTTCACGGTAGCCATTCTGCCCCGCTCGAATCAACCCTCCGGTGGAGCCATAGAGCTTCGGCTCCGGAGGCAAGGAGTGACGCCATGGGCGTCAACCGACGTTGTTACTCTGCATCCCTTCGAGGGTCTCCGGCAGCGAATGCAGGGACGCAATTCGTGCGTCTGCTTTTCCGATCGCCGGATCGTCGGATGAAGTGTAGCCACGAGGGATCGCGATCACCTTCGCGTTGGCTGCCTTGCCGGCAAGGATGCCAGCCGACGAGTCCTCTACTACCACGGCCTGCTCAGCACTCACGCTCATTCGGCTCAGAATCTCGAGATAGACGTCTGGGGCCGGCTTGCCACGGGCACATTCGTCGCTCGACACGACCTCCTCGAAGTATCGGTGCCAGTCGGCTCCCGTGAGCGCCGCGTCGATCAGCAATCTGGGGGAACCCGAGGCCAGCCCGACTCGGTATCTGGCGACGCAGTAGTCCAGCGCTTGGGTCGCTCCGGGAAGGAGAGGAACCTCGCCACGCTCGTACGATGCAGCCATGATGCCAACGATGTTGTCCAACACCTCTTCCGAACGCATAGCTCCCTCGAGCTTCCCACTCAGGTAGTCGACCCACGTCGACGTCCTGACGCCCATCAGGCGTTCCTGGTCTGCATCGGTCCACCTCTTCCCGAATTGCGAGAGCAGCTCGCGTCTGGCCTCGAACCACACCGGTTCGCTATCCACGAGCAGCCCGTCCATGTCAAAGACCACTGCTTGGATCACTTGGCGTTCCTCCCCTAGCATCAGTACCGATCCGACGGCATGATACTGCACCAGGATTCAACACAGCGCCACCCGAGGTTCCAGTGGTGCGGGACGTCTTGCATTCGGAGGCCGGGCAGTGACTGCTCACCGTAGACGATTCGCCATCGGCGTTGATTTCGGCACCAACAGCGTGCGTGCTCTTGTCGTTGACGTTGCAGACGGATCCGAAGTTGCTACCCACGTCTGGAAGTACCCCAGTGGTGAGGCCGGCATCCTCCTCGACACCAAGAATCCAAACCTCGCCCGCCAGAACCCGGCTGACTACATCGAGGGGTTTTATGCCTCGGTGAAACGTGCCGTCGCCGCCGCGAAGCGCACGCGACGGTTCCTGGTCGAGAACGTCGTCGGCATCGGAATCGACACCACGGGATCAACACCCATCCCTGTGGCTCGCGACGGGATGCCTCTCGCATTGCACCGCGAGTTTCGCCGAGAACTTGCCGCGCACGCCTGGCTGTGGAGGGACCACACCGCCTTTGCCGAGGCGGCCGAGATCACTGCCAAGGCAGCCAAGAATCCCGACCGCTACCTGGCCAAATGCGGAGGAGTCTACAGCAGCGAGTGGTACTGGTCGAAGATCCTGCACTGCAGGCGGAGCGCCCCGAGAGTCTTCAAGGCAGCCTACGGGTGGGTCGAGCTTGCGGACTTCATGCCGGCCTTCATCACGGGCAACACGGATCCCCACATGCTGGAGCGGGGCATCTGCGCGGCCGGACACAAGGCTATGTACCACGACGACTGGGGAGGGTTACCCTCCGAGCGCTTCTTGGCGTCGCTGGATCCCGACCTTGCCCCGCTGCGAAGACGCTACACTGAGCGAGCCGTGCCGGCAGATCGCAAAGCCGGTGGACTCAGTGCGGAAGTGGCGCGAAAAGTCGGCTTGCCGGCCGGCGTCCCCGTGGCAGTGGGTGCGTTCGATGCTCACATGGGTGCAGTGGGCGCAGGCATCAAGCCGGGGACTCTGGTCAAGATCATCGGCACCAGCACCTGCGATACGATGGTCGCTCCCATGGACGAGCCACTACCGGACATCCCGGGCCTGTGCGGTATCGTGCCTGGGTCGATCATCCCGGGTATGTACGGCCTGGAGGCGGGGCAGTCGGCCGTTGGGGACATCTTCAATTGGTTCGCGAACCAACTCGCTCCGCAGCAATACACGGCCAAAGGTGACTCACACTTGAGCCTGTCCCGCGCGGCGGAAAGAATCCGGCCCGGCGCGAGTGGTCTGCTTGCGCTGGACTGGAATAACGGCAACCGCACGGTGCTGGTGGACCCGAGGCTGACCGGGCTGCTCGTGGGTCAAACGCTCAGCACATCCGCACCGGAAGTGTATCGCGCCCTGGTGGAGGCCACAGCGTTCGGTGCCCTTACCATCATCAATCGGTTCGAGGAATACGGCGTCGCGGTAAAGGATGTGGTGAACTGCGGTGGCATAGCTGAGAAGAACCCGTTCATCATGCAGACCTATGCCGACGCGTGCAATCGTCCAATGAAGGTCAGTCATTCGCCACAGACGTGCGCCTTGGGAGCCGCCATTTTCGGGGCGGTCGCCGGTGGCGCCTATCGTAGGATCGAGAGCGCGCAGCGCAAGATGGTTCACGCACCTGGCAAGGTCTACCGACCGCGCAAGGCCGCGGCAGCCGTCTGCGCCGAGCTGTATGAGCTCTACAAGCAGCTACACGATTCGTTCGGCACGGCGGAGCACGCGCAGGCGCTGGGCCACGTAATGAAATCACTCATTGCAATTCGCGACCGAACTCGTAAGGGATAGGCCATGCTGGAAGAACTCAAACAGCAAGTTTGTCGCGCCAATCGGCTCTTGGTGGAGCATGGCCTCGTAACACTCACATTCGGAAACGCCAGTGGGATCGATGTCGAACGATCACATGTCATCATCAAACCGAGCGGTGTTCCCTACGCCGAACTCGAGCCAGGCCACATGGTAGTCGTCGATCTGGAAGGCAACGTCGTCGAGGGCGACCTGCGGCCCTCCACCGACACGTCGACTCACCTGTTGCTATACCAGCACTTCAACGAGGTTGGCGGCATCACACACGTGCACAGCCGGTTCGCTACCATGTTTGCGCAAGCGCGCCAGGAGATCCCCTGCCTCGGCACTACTCACGCCGATCATTTCAATGGTTCCGTTCCGGTCACCCGCCCGCTCAGCCAGGCGGAGGTCGAGCAGGCCTACGAAGCCAACACGGCGCGCGTGATCGTGGAGCGGTTCGCACAACTCGACCCGGGCGCGATGCCGGCCGTACTCGTTGCGGGGCACGGGCCGTTCACCTGGGGTAGAGATGCAGCCGTGTCGGTGCTGAACGCGGTCGCGCTGGAAGTGGTGGCGGAGATGGCCTTCGGCACTCGTGTGATCGAAGCAAATGCGCCCGACCTCGAGCAACACGTGCTCCACAAACATTACGAGCGCAAACACGGCAAGAATGCGTACTACGGACAGGATTGATAGATGATCGACCTCAAGCAATATGAAGTATGGTTCGTTACCGGCAGTCAGCATCTATATGGTGACGAGGTGTTACAGCAGGTGGCAGACAACGCGCGGCAGATTGCCGAGTCGTTCGACTCCGCGGACTCGATGCCGGTCAAGGTGGTTACGCTACCTGTCCAGACGACACGTGACGCCATCCGCCAAGTGTGCGCGGCGGCAAATGCCGCCGCGGATTGCGTCGGTGTCATCCTGTGGATGCACACGTTCTCTCCGGCCAAAATGTGGATCGGTGGGTTGCACACGCTGCACAAGCCGTTCGTCCATCTGCACACCCAATTCAATCGCGACATTCCCTGGTCGACGATCGATATGGACTTCATGAATCTCAACCAGTCGGCGCACGGCGACCGCGAGTTCGGGTATCTCTGCACGCGGATGGGATTGGCGCGCAAGGTGATCGTCGGGCATTGGCAAGACTCGGAGGTGCTCGGAGAACTCGCCACATGGAGCCGCGCTGCAAGCGCCCGACATGATGCGCAGGGAGCAAGGATCGCACGCTTCGGCGACAACATGCGCGACGTGGCCGTAACCGAAGGCGATACGGTCGCAGCCGAAATGCGCTTCGGCTACGCCGTCAACGGCTACGGTCTAGGTGACCTGGTGGCGTGCGTCGACAGTGTGGGTGATGGTTCAGTCGACAGTCTGGTGCAGGAGTACGACGATCGGTATGACGTCGTTTCATCATTGCGTCCATCCGGCGCACACCGCGCTGCGGCAGCTGCCGGGAATCGCCGTGCAGCGATTGATGGCGGACGGCTACGGGTTCGGTGCCGAAGGCGACTGGAAGACCGCGGCGTTGGTCAGGGCGATGAAGGTGATGGCAGCCGGTCTGCCTGGCGGCGCCTCGTTCATGGAGGACTACACCTATCACTTGGATACGGACGGCATGAAGGTGCTGGGAGCACACATGCTGGAGATTTGTCCGTCGATTGCCGATAGCGCACAACTGTCACTCGAAATCCATCCACTCTCCATAGGCGGCAAGGAGGATCCCGTGCGGCTGGTGTTTGACGCCCGCACCGGAGCGGCAGTGAACACGACGATGATAGACATGGGAGATCGCTTCCGCATAGTGGTGAACGAGGTCGAGGTCGTGCCACCGGATGAAGAGTTGCCAAAGTTGCCGGTTGCCCGGGCGGTATGGTGGCCACGCCCCGACTTGAAGACGGCTGCTGCCGCTTGGATTCTGGCGGGTGGCGCTCACCACACCGGTTTCAGTCAGGCGCTCACCGCGGCCCACATCGAGGATTTCGCGGAGATGGCAGGCGTGGAGCTGTTGACGATTGACGACACGACGTCGATCACGGAGTTCAAGAAGGAACTACGCTGGAACGACTGCTACTACGGGCGGGCCGACAGGTCCTGACGTGGCGGGACACTACCACAACGAAGTGAGCTAACCTATGCACTGGTTGGACTGGTTGGTAGTAGCAGGTTACTTCGGCACCCTCCTCGCGCTGGCGTGGTGGGTGATACGCAAGAACAGGGAGACGGCCGACGACTACTTCTTGGCCGGGCGAAACCTCGCCTGGTGGATCGTCGGCGCTTCGATATTCGCGTCCAACATCGGCTCCGAACACCTCGTGGGTCTGGCCGGCTCCGGCGCTACCGACGGCGTGGCAATGGCACACTACGAGCTTCATGCCTGGTGCCTGCTCATCCTGGGCTGGGTGTTCGTGCCGTTCTACATGCGCTCGAAGATCTTCACGATGCCTGAGTTCCTCGAGAAGCGCTTCAGTCCGTCGAGCCGTTGGGTACTGTCGATCATCTCGTTGATGGCCTATGTGCTCACCAAGATCGCCGTGGGCATCTTCGCAGGGGGGATAGTCTTCTCCGTGTTGCTGCCAGAGTTGCGTTTCGGTCCGCTCGACAGTTTCTGGATCGGGTCGATCCTCGTAATAGTGCTGACCGGGCTGTACACCATCATCGGTGGCCTCCGGGCCGTCGCCTACACCGAAGCATTGCAAACCGTTGTGCTCGTCCTCGGCTCGGTTCTCGTTACCGCCTTCGGACTCGAGGCACTCGGTGGCTGGTCGGCTCTGCGCGAAATAGCCGGCTCGGAGATGTTCGACCTGTGGAAGCCGCTGGTTCCCGACGGAGTTGCCGGTACGTGGCAGCCGGTGCGGGAGGTCGACGCCGGTGGGCAGGTCGTGCGCATGGCCTGGTACTTCAACGACAACTACCCGTGGCTCAGCATGCTGTTCTGCGCACCCGTGATCGGCTTGTGGTACTGGTGCACCGATCAGTACATAGTGCAACGCGCGTTGGGCGCACCCAACGAGCAGCAGGCGCGCCGCGGCAGCATCTTCGCCGCGTTCCTGAAGCTGTTACCGGTGTTCATTTTCATCATTCCTGGTATAATCGCCTTCGCGTTGGCGAAGAGCGGGGGGATTGCAGAAATCCAGCAAACCATTCTGGACGCTAACGGTGAAGTAATCATTGACGAAGCGCAGAAGGCGTTCCCTCTACTGGTGGCGACGGTGCTTCCGGCGGGTGTGCGCGGCATTGTGGTGGCAGGTCTGTTGGCGGCCTTGATGAGCTCGCTGGCGGGCGTGTTCAACGCTTCGGCTACGTTGTTCACGATGGACTTCTACAGCAAGCTGCGCCCCAACGTCTCACAGCACCGCCTCGTATGGATCGGCCGTACAGCGACTACCGTCATGGTGTTGATCGGATTGGCGTGGATTCCGGTCATCCAGGGCGGCAAGGGACTGTACGACTATTTGCAGGGTGTGCAGGCGTACCTGGCGCCGCCGATCTTCGTCGTGTTCTTCCTGGGGGTCTTTTTCAAGCGGCTCAACGCGCAGGGCGCACTGGCCACACTGGTGGTGGGTTTCCTACTCGGCCTGTTTCGCCTAGCCATCGACACTCCGGTCAAACTGGAGTTTGGCCGGTTCGAGGGCGGCTACACCGAGGGTTCGTTCCTATGGATTGTGAATAACATGTTCTTCCAGTACTACAGCATCGTCATCTTCCTGGTGTGCGTGGCGGTGATGGTGGGGGTGAGCCACGCTACCCGGGAACCGGACTATGCCAGAATCAGTGGCCTGACATTTGGGACCATCACCGATGCGCAGCGGAGTGAATCACGCCGCAGTTGGGGGTGGAACGACGTCGTGGCTTCAGTGGCGGTGTTGGTCGCGATCGTGGTGGCGTATCTCTACTTCACGGGGTGAGGCCGGACGACGATCAGGTTTCGTCTGACTCCAGCATTCGCCACGACCGAAAGCCTTTGGGCGAGGTTGTACTTTCGGCCATTGCATTGCATGAGCCGTTCGACGTCCCGATGCTGCGTTACATCCCTAACGCAATCTCCAGTTTGGTTACCGAAGCCGCGGGGAACCGGTAGACGAACGGTGATCCGCCTGCCCGTACGTTTGCCGTAGTCGGCACAACGGTGTCAGGTTCCTCGAACGTGTTGTGGTCGTGCACGTCGCGCGCGGCTAGAGTCGTTGCAGTGACGGAACCGACGGTTGCACCACGCACGGTGATCTCAGTCTCGCGGAGTTCCGTCAGGTGTGAGTTGGTGACGGTGAGAGTGAGTATGTCGTCGCGCACAGACGCCGAGCCGTTCAGTCCCCACAGCGATCGGTCCCGTTCTTCCCCATCGCGCCACTGAACGATTGGCGCCGAGGATACCACGCGCACCGCCCGCGCGCCCTGATGCGCGGCGTACATTGCGAACACGTGGTAAGTCGGTGTTAGCAGGAATTGCTCCTCATCGGCGAGGAACAAGGACTGAATGCAGTTGACCAGTTGTGCGATGTTCGCCATTGCAACCTTGTCGGCGTGCCGGTTGAACGTGTCTAGAGTCAGGCCGGCCACAAGAGCATCTCGGATGGTGGACTGCTGCCCGAACAGGTGGGCCGGATCCACGTTCGTCGTCATGCGATGCCATGCACCCCACTCGTCAACCACCAGCTTGATGCGGTGCTCACGATCCAGTTCACCCATCACCTGCCACTGGGCCGTGATGAGCGAATCCATGCGGTTCGCGCTCGACAGCAGGTCGTACCACGCCGTGTCGTCGAATGAAACGGCCTCACCGTTTGGGGCGTTGGTGTAGTGGTGCAGTCCCCAGCCCCACATGCGATTGAGGCTGCGCCGCTCGTTGAGCGCGCGAAAGAAGCGCCGCGTCCACTCCAGGTCCCGTCCGCTCGGGCCCGACCCTATGAACGCGAGCTCGACGCCGTAATCAGGAACTGCCCACGTGGCGAAGCGGCGATATTCGGCTGCGTACTCCTCCGGTGTGAAGTTGCCGCCGCAGCCCCACGACTCGTTGCCGACTCCCCAATACTTGACGCCAAACGGTTTCCGCTCTCCTCCGGCTTCTCTCTGTTCGGCAAGTGTCGTGCTACCTGCAGGCGAGTTGCAGTACTCCAACCATTCGAAAAACACGCGCGCCGGCAGCGAACGCAGGTTCACCGCCAGGTAGGGTTGCGCTTCAACCAGGCGACAGAACCTAATGAACTCGTCGGTGCCGAAGTGGTTGGTATCGTACTTGGCCGGCACATTGCCGAGCTCGCGCAAGGCCTGTTGGTCGATCCAGAAGTTGGTGCGTCTGGGTCGCTGCTCGCGGGGACCTACTCCGTCACGCCAGTCATATGAGTCTGCAAAGCAGCCTCCGGGCCAGCGTATCACACTGGGCCGAACTGGCCGAAGCGCGTCGACAATCGCCCGCCGGATTCCGCCGATGTTGGGAATAACGGAATCCTCGCCCACCCAGATCCCGTCGTATACAACGCCGCCAAGGTGCTCCACGAAGTGGCCGTAGATCTCCGGCGCGATGGTTCCGATCGGCTCTTCGAGCAGCACGTCGACGCGCGAGTCGGCGAGCAATGAGGTGCGTCGGCCGCTTTCAGCGCGCAAAGCGGCACCGGTCATCGCGACGCCACCCGCCAGCGTCGAAGCTACAAAGTCTCGCCTGGTGAGCTTGTGCATAGCGTCAGCTCCGATCTCCGGGAATAGTGACTTGGTCGCGAAGGCCTCTCGATCTCGCGCCAATATCACGCTGTGCACGCGGCGCGGCAAACCGGCAGGCAGACCTCGACCGATTGGGACCGTTCGATCATCTTCTACCGCAGGTCCGACGCCGGCCGGACCGGCCCGCTCAACTGCTTGGGAGGACATCCATGAAACGTTGCCACCACTGGTATGCATCCACCCTGCCCGCGTGCTCACTTCTATTGATCATTGCCGCGATCACCCCAGCCGCAGGAGCAGCACAGGATGAGCGACGCCAGCGTCGCAACGGTGCTGACACGGTGCCGACGCTGGGCTTGGAGCAGGGAACCTTGAGTTTCGCAACGCCCTCGCTGGATCTGGAGTTGGTGACCGCGTCGCAGACCGTGGCTGCACTGAAGCCCTCGGGCGTAGCGTTCGACTTCACGCCCGGCGACTGGCTCGACCGGCGAGACGGAAACGGCTTCTTCCACCTCGGCGATCTCAACCTGCGGTGGCGTACCAACGGATCGGTAGAGTGGCAAGATGCCTCGACAGCGAAGGCACGTGTGCCGGTGGAAGCATTAATGGTTTTGGCGCCGGTGCTTGCCGCCGCCGACCTGGCCCCAACACTGCCACCCGACTTCCCGCTGCAGGTACGTCGGTACTGGGAGATGGATGGTGACATACTGGCGCTCCGGTTCGAGCTGCACAACGATGGCGATCTGTCGGTTGAGATCGGTGCCCTCGGCATTCCGATGGTGTTCAACAACATCCTCCAGGACAGATCGCTCGACGAAGCACACGCCATCTGCTCGTTCTACGATCCGTACATCGGTCGCGACGCCGGGTACCTCCAGGTCACGCCGCTGAGCGGCAGTAGCCATGTGCTGCTGGTGGTGCCTCACGGTCGCTCGCCATTCGAAGCCTACAGCCCACTGCTGAGCGACCCGACCAGGCGCGGAATCACGTTCGAGGGCTTCCATGAGTGGTTGGCCCTGAGCGGCGCCTACGCCACCAACGAATGGAGCGACGCCGAACCGTGGAATGCTGCAACAACAGAGACGCTGCTACCCGGAGAGACGAGGTCCTACGGTGTGCGGTTTCTCGTTGCGGACGAGATTCGTGACATCGAAGCGACGCTCTCGGCCAATGGCCGCCCAGTTGCAGTGGGCATGCCCGGTTACGTACTCCCGATGGATATAGATGGCCGTTTGTTCATCAAACACTCGCAGGCGATACGGTCGATCACTGTAGAACCCGCCGGGGCTCTCGCAATCACGGCCAGCGGTACTACTGAGAATGGGTGGCAAGCCTACGACGTGCGCGGTCTGCTGTGGGGCCGCGCGCGCCTGACGGTCACCTTCGACGACGGTACCGCACAGACGATCCACTATAAAGTCATTAAGCCGCAGGCACAGGTAGTTGCTGACGTGGGGAGGTTTCTAACGACCGAGCAGTGGTTCGAGCAGCCCGACGACCCGTTCGGGCGCAGCCCCTCGATCATCAGTTACGACTATGACGAGCGTCGTCCGGTCACGGAAGACGACCGTGCCTGGATCGCAGGTCTGGGCGATGAAGGCGGTTCGGGCTCGTGGCTCGCGGCAATAATGAAACAGCTGATGCAACCGGATCCGGAAGAGTTGATGAAGATCCAACTCTTTATGGACAGCGTGCTCTGGGGCGGCCTGCAGTACGACGAAGGTGAGCTGATGTACGGCGTGCGTAAAAGCTTGTTCTACTACGAGCCGGACTCAATGCCGCAAGGCACATACAGTGACGATGTGCGTTACGGCGGGTGGTCGAGCTGGAACAAGGAACACTCGATGACGGTGGGCCGCTCGTACAACTATACGCATGTGGCCGCGGCGCATTGGGTGCCGTACCAGCTGGCACGCAATCACGAAGGCTTGGTCACCAATCATGAGTGGGACTGGTACCTCGAGCGGGCGTATCAGACAGGCGAAGCGATGGTGCGCCATGCCGGACGCTACGCCCAGTTCGGCCAAATGGAGGGTACGATCTTCCTCTTGATCCTGCTCGACTTGCAACGCGAAGGGTGGACGGAGCAGGCCACTAAGTTGCAAGAAACGATGAAGCGGCGTGCCGAAGTGTGGCGCGCGTTGGGCTATCCCTTCGGCAGCGAGATGCCGTGGGACTCGACCGGACAAGAGGAGGTATACGCGTGGTGCAAGTACTTCGGCTACGATGAAAAGGCGTTGGTTACGCTCAACGCCATCCTGGGCTACATGCCAACCGTGCCTCATTGGGGCTACAACGGTAGCGCGCGGCGTTACTGGGATTTCTGGTATGCCGGCAAGCTGCGACGGCTGGAGCGGCAACTGCATCACTACGGCTCAGGTCTGAACGCGATTCCTATGCTCTCCGAGTTTCGTGACAACCCGGACGACCTGTATCTGTTACGCATCGGTTACGGCGGTCTGTTGGGTGCCATCGCAAACGTCACACAAGAGGGCTTCGGGCCGAGCGGGTTCCACTCTTTTCCCTCGACACTCGAGATCGACGGTTACTCAGGGGACTACGGCCCCGGCTTTTTCGGTCATGCCGTCAACGTAGGCACATATATCACTCACGACTCGGAATTCGGCTGGCTGTCGTTTGGTGGAAACGTCAAGGTCGATGGAACGGCTGTTCGCGTGCGTCCACTGGACTCGGGTCGCTCTCGACTCTACGTGGCGCCGTTTGGACTGTGGCTGACGCTGGATGCTGGCACGTTCGAGACGTTAGAGATCTCCGGAGACTCTGTGAGCGTAACGTTGTCGCCCGCTACGCCGTCCACTCCGCGAGCACGCCTCCGGGTGGAACAGCCTGCTGGGATAAGTGGGGCCGCCACGTTCGCACCTGTGGAGGCGTTCCCAGTGCAGCGCGGCGCGTTTGTGATCCCCCTGACTGCAGGGGCCATACAGGTGGTCCTTCGCGCCGACGGTTAGGGCGTTACCGCTCGGCGTCGCCTCGAATCAATCGCAGACCGAACAGCGTCGCGATCCGGCTGCCTTCCGCCGCTCGGAATCGTACAGTGATTTGCTGCTTCCCGGCCACGATATCAGCGGGAATCGGATACTCGACATCGTAGAAGCGCGTCGGATTCGTTAATTGAATTTCCTCGTGTTGCACCAGGTTGCCGTCTGCCAGGATGTCGAACAACGCCGGCGTCCCCCTGCGGTCACCGCTATTGTAGGTCACGATCAACGTCATGGGATGGTCGGGTTCCACGGGCACGTCGTACGAGAACCAGCTCCGACCCCGTCTGCCCGGACGCCCTTCCATTCTCGCCGCGACTGCATCTCCAGCGCCCTGGTAGTTGAACTCCCGCTCGAACACCGTCTCACCAGGTTGCAGGTACGCGACAGTCGCCGCCTCGAGCAACCGCTGACGTTCTTCTTCCGCGGCGTATTGCTCTCGCTGCCACTCCCACTGCTCTGAATCGAACACGTCCCAGTAAGTCGAGTACGTGCGGCGATGTAGACGGTAGAAAGGAACGAGATCGACATCGCGCGGGCGCGCGTCAGCGTTTGGGTCGCGGCCAACTCCGTCGGAACGGAACTGGACCGGGGTGGCGTTTACAGGCTTCACCCACGACGATACCGCTTCATCGTCCGTTACGAACACTGGCACCACTATTGGTTCGCCCTCGTCCTCACCTTCTCTACCACGGCGCCGTTCGGGTCCGAGATCACCCGCAAGTACCAGCGGCCCCCACATGATCGATGCGCGTTGCGGATTATCCGGCAACGGTTCTAGACGGAGTGTCTTGGGTAGTGTGAGCGAGACCGTGTCACCTGTGTTCCAGGCACGCTTCAGCTCCACGAAGTAACTCGCCGGATACGGCCAGTCGTAGTAGCGGCGTTGCCGCGGATCTGGTCCATCTTCCACACGATCGACTCCCGCACTCACAGGTTGGCCGTTCACCGCTAGCGAGAATCCGTCACCGGTCCAAAAGGGACGGCGCAGTAGCAGAGTGAACTCCTTGGGCTCGTCGAGGGTCAACTCGAGTTTAGCGCTCTCACCTTCCGGGAAGTTCGTGTCCATAGTGAGGCGTACGCCACCACTGGACCATTCGGCGGTCGAAGGCGCGTAGAGATTCACCCACAGTCGATCGCCCGATTCGTAGTAGATGCCTTCGCCGTGCAGCGCATGACTCTCCATGCCGGAGCCCACGCAGCAGGTGAAGTTGCGCAGCATGTTCTGGTACTCATGCTGCACGCCACGGCCGACCGGCACCATGTAACACGTGCGCCCATCTTCCGGATCGATGGACGCCATGATGTGATTGAAGAGGGCTCGCTCGTGAAAGTCTGCGTAGTGGGCGTCGGGCTGTAGGGTGAACATGCGTCGCGTGAGCTTCAACATATTGTAGATGTTGCAGGTCTCCGCGGTGCGGCCATCGATGCGATCGCTCAACCGATCGGGTGGGCCGAAATACTCATCTTTGCCGTGGCCGCCGGTTGCAAAGCTGTGGTGCTGTACCACCCTGTCCCAGAAGAAGCCCGCGGCCATCAGGTCGGCGGGGTTGCCGGTGTAGGCAAAACGATCGGCTGAGCCAATCAGCTTAGGGACTTGAGTATTACCGTGCTTACCGGCCAGGTTGTCCTGGTGTCTCTGCAGCGGCTGGATGAAAGCGATGTGCTCGAACTTGTAGGAGAGATCCAGCCAGCGTTCGTCACCGGTGTCCGCGTAGAGATCGATCATCACTTCGTTCATGCCGCCGAACTCGGTGTTCAGCATCTGTTGGATCTGGCTCTCGTTTAGTCCCGCAAGGATTCCCTCGGCCCACTCGGCGAATCTGATTTCCACATCGAGCGCCGCGCGGTTGCCGGTGTATCGGTAGGCGTCCCTCAATCCAGCGTAAGTCTTGTGCAGCGTATACCACGGCGACCACTCGCCGTTCAAGTCAAAGGAGGCCGAGCGGATTTCGCCGTGCGTGAGTCGGCCAAAGGCGTCGCGGCCTCCTTCCAATGCACTCAAGTAGCCATCGCCGTGTTTCTCCTGTACCACCTTCAGTTCCGCGACGATGTAGTTCGCGCGCTGCTTGAAGCGCTCATCCCCGGTTGCCGCCCACATGAGACTAACGGCGGATAGATAATGACCGCCGATGTGTCCGGTGAGGTTTCTGCCACCACCGTCCCAGCCGCCGTACGGCTCCGCTTTGGGGGTGAGGCCAGCTCGCTCGCGGTAGTACGCCAGCATCCTGTCGGGTTCGAGCTGTAATAGGTACCGCGCGTTTAAGTCCTGTGCGTGCTTCAGCGGCCCACCGAGCAAGTGAACGTCGTGGAGTGGTAGAGGGCGTGCTTGGACTACATCACCCTCGTATGTGGCCGGCTCGTGATCGGGTCGCCGTCCCAAGAGTGGGAAGCGAACCAGCAGCGGCGTTGCTCCAACTCCTGCACCAAGCTTGAGGAGGGTGCGGCGGGATAGCGTCATGGAAACCTCTGTGGGGCGTCTGTTAGGCTAACGTATTGTGCGTTGCTGTGAGGCGCTAGCGAGGAGCCCGGCCCGCAGTGCGGCGACTCCCTCGCTCCCACCAACACGCAGGCGCAGATCGACTCACCGCTCCGGATTCCGCGTCTTCGCGCGGCAACGTAGTCCCATCTGTTCCGGTGCGATCGGGCCGTTCATCGTCATGATTTGCGCGGTAGACGGAGCCTGTGAGCTGCAGCCCGAGTGTCCCGACTGTAAGCAGCAGGCTAACCCAGGCGGCAAGTGCGTACGGTCGCTTCATGGCGCCGCTTTTGTCGTTCCCAGAAGGCTGCAGGACACCTGCTGTACCTACCGCGACAGCCAGTCGATGACCCCACTCTACACAACCCCATCAGGTTATGCCGCGCCCCTCAGGCCGCTGGACAACCTCAAGTGAGCACCTCATTCTTGCCTGTACGGAGGTGGCGATGACCCCGAGACAGCTGATCCCACCCGGCCTGACGGCCTTCCTGTTCTTGAACGCCATGGCGGCCCCGGCCCAGGAAGTGCCGGACTGGGAGAACCCGGCCGTCTACGAGCGGGGGCAGGTGGCAGCACACGCTACGCTCATGCCGTTCGAGAGTGTCGTGGCCGCTCTCGATGGTGACCGGAAGGCATCCTCATGGTGTCTGCTACTCGGCGGTCGCTGGAAGTTCCGCTGGGCCCAGGTTCCGGGGGAGGCCCCGATGACGTTCTTCCGGCCAGGCTTCGACGCCTCGGGCTGGGACGACATCGAGGTCCCGAGCAACTGGCAGATGCAGGGCTTCGGACACCCCATGTTCCGCAACATCGAGCATACCTTCCCGTCGACACCCCCTACCGTCCCCGCCGACTACAACCCGGTGGGGTCCTACCTGCGGACCTTTGAACTGCCGAGCAGCTGGGCTGATCGCAGGGTATTCCTCCACTTCGAGGGGGTGAAATCAGCATCCTATGTCTGGGTGAACGGGGAGGAAGTCGGCTATAACCAGGGAGGCATGGAGCCGGCGGAGTACGACGTGACAGACCATCTCCAACCCGGCATTAATACAATTGCGGTGCAGGTCTATCGCTTCTCGGACGGGACCTACCTGGAAGACCAGGACATGTGGCGCCTGTCAGGCATCTACCGCGACGTGTACCTGATGGCCACGCCTACGGTCCACGTGCGCGACTTCTTCGTGACGACCGACCTCGACGCGGGGTACCGCGACGCCCAACTCAGAATCGCCGCCGAGGTCAGCAACTACAGTGGGGAGCAGGCCGACGGATACCGGGTCCGCGCGACACTCTACCTGAGTGACGACACGGCGCCCGCCGTTGAACAGTTCGAGAGCCGGATTATTTCGATCCCCGCAGGTGGCGCCGTGACGGACACGATCGTCGTGTCCGTCGCCTCTCCCCGTCTCTGGTCGGCCGAGCACCCCAACCTGTACCGCCTGGTGCTGGAGCTGGTGGGGCCGGACGGGGAGGTGGTGGAGGTCCTCGGCTCCTCTTTGGGCTTCCGGGAGCTGGAGATCCGCGATCAGGCCTTTGTTGTGAACGGACGGCCCGTGAAGCTCAACGCAGTCAACAGCCACATGCACCACCCCGGCACCGGGCGGACGATGGACGTCGCGACCATGCGCGAGGACCTCGTTCTCATGAAGCGCTTCAACATCAACGCGGTGCGCACGTCCCACTACCCACCGAACCCGGAGTACCTGGACCTGGCCGACGAGCTGGGCATCTACGTGATCGACGAAACCGGAGACGAGGCCCACGCGACGATCTGGCTGTCAGAGCGCCCCGAGTGGAGGGCGGCCTACGTGGACCGGGGCAGCAAGATGGTCCACCGCGACCGCAACCACCCCAGCGTCGTGATCTGGAGCGCGGGTAACGAGAGCGGCTCGGGCGACAACATCTGTGCGATCATCGCCGAGGGGAAACGGCTGGATCCCACCCGCGCCTGGCTCTACGGCGGAAACAACGACTACTTCCCCTCGATCGACCCGCTCGACTGCGAGGACATCGTCGGGCCCCGTTATCCGATCCCGTTCGAGTTGAAGACCTCGTACGGACGCTCCGTTGAGCCGCGCCCCTCGTTCATGGACGAGTACGCAGCCGCTACGGGTAACAGCCTCGGTGGAACGGACGAGTTTTGGAAAGTCATACGCGCCTACCCCCGTACCATCGGCGGTGCGGTATGGGATTGGGTCAGCCCGGGTATCCGGTGGCCGTGGCGCGTCACCCCCGATGCCTCACCCCACGGCAACCACGGGGTGCTCATGGGCCGGGCGCTGCTCGTTAGCGGTCGCGCGGAGGGACGCGCATTGGCCCTGAGCGGTAACGACGAGTGGGTGGAGCTGTACCGCGACCCCAGCCTGGACGTCACCGGTGATCAACTCACGCTGGAGCTGTGGGTCTATCCACGACGCTGGAACGGGCACGGTCCCATGCTCACCAAGGGCGACCACCAGTACGGCCTGCAGCAGATCGCGGCGGACACTCTCGAGTTCTTCATCCACGACGGGGAGCGGATCTCAGTCACGGCATCCACGCCGGTCGGCTGGGAGGGACGGTGGCACCACCTGGCCGGCATCTACGACGGGGTGGAGGCCCGCTTGATTGTTGACGGCGTTGTCGTAGACTCGCGGGCCCACTCGGGTGAGATCGATCACAATCCCTTCCCGGTGAACATCGGCCGCAACGCGGCACTGCACGGGATGGAGCACCCGGGACAGCTGTCCAACGCTCTCATCGACGACGTGCGCGTATTCGCTCGGGCGCTCGATGAGAGCGAGCTCGATGCCGACTCGCCGGAGCTGAGGCAGGAGGCTCGACTGCGGCTCGACTTCGAGACGATCGAGCAAAAAGGTGAGTTCCTGAGCCTCGGCATCGGCGGCCGCTCGTATGGCGTGATCTGGCCGGACCGTACCCCGCAGCCGGAACTGTGGCAGCTCAAGAAGTCCGCCCAGCCGGTGGGGATCGAGGCGGTCGATGTCGCACAGGGGCTCGTCCGCATCATCAACCGACACCACTTCACCAATCTGTCCGAGCTCGACACGAGTTGGCGGGTGACTGCGAACGGGAAGGTCCTCGACGAGGGGGCGCTGGAGTTCGCCCTTCCTCCCGCCGAGAGCTTGACGGTCAGCGTCCCCTTCGAGAACCCCAACGTATCTCCGGGAGTGGAACATTGGCTGGAGGTGCGGTTCACCCTCCCCCGTGACACGACCTGGGCTCCACGAGGGCACGAGGTAGCCTGGGAGCAGTTCCTTCTGCCGGGAGCGCCGCCTGCACCCGTCGGGCAGCTCGACGCCTTTGCGCCGCTCGAGCTGGAAACGTCCGGTGGACAGGCGATCGTTCGGGGAGAGGGCTTCAGCTACACCTTCAACGAGACTGCGGGCACGCTTTCGTCGATCAAGGTCGGTGACGTGGAGCTACTACGGCAGGGACCACGGGCCAACGTGTGGCGGGCTCCGCTCGCGAACGAGCGGGATGCATGGGGAGTCTACCGGGGCATGCTGGCGACGCACCGGGAAGGCATGGGAAACGACATCGCCAACGGATGGCGCGCCGTCGGACTCGACCGGCTGGAGCACACCGTGGAGTGCTTCGAGGCGTGGCTCGAAGACGACCGCCAGGTCGTTGTCGAGATCGCGGCCCACGCCGCTGCGAAAGGACTTCCGCCGGGGGCGTTCTCAACAGCGTTCGACTTGACCTATGTCTACCGGGTGCTCGCGAGCGGGGACATCCTGTTGGACCACACGATCACCCCGCGGGGGAACCAGCCAGATTGGCTGCCCAAGGTGGGGTTGCAGCTCGTACTGAACGAGCAGTTCGACAACCTCGCATGGAACGGGCGGGGGCCGTTCGAGACCTATCCCGACCGCAAGACCGGAGCGCGCATCGGTGTGTTCGAGAGCACGGTCGAAGAGCAGTACCTGCCCTACCTCGTACCCCAGGACTACGGCAATAAGTCCGACGTGCGCTGGGTCAGTATCGCGAACGCGGATGGTGTCGGCCTGCTAGCGGCCGGCGAACAGCTCCTCGAGGTGAGCGCGCAGCACTTCGGCACCGATAACCTGTCGCGGGCCTGGTATCCCTTCCAGCTAACGCCACAAGAGGGGATCACGCTCAACCTCGACCACCGCATGAGCGGTGTCGGGGGAACGGCGGTATCGGTGCTGACGGCGTATCGAACGCAGCCTCAGCCTTACACGTACTCCGTTCGGCTCAGACCGTACCGCGTGGGTGAGTCTGCACGTTCGCTCGTGCGGCAGGGTTTCTGGTAGGGCTGCGTTAGAATCGGGCTCACGGAGGCGCGTGTAAGTTGCACCGTCGTGAGTCAGTCCTCCTATTCCTCGATCAACCCTCGCATGAAGTCCGCCGCAGGCTGCGCGTTCATTTCGGCGCGTTCGATTCCGAGCATCTCACCTTCCCGCGGCGGGCCGCATAGCTCGTAGCTCATGTATCCCTGGTAGCCGATGCCCTTCATTGCGGCGACGAAGGGCCGGAAGTGGCTCTCACCTTTTATTTCTCCGTCCGGTCCACGTTCGTACACGCCACCATAATGGCACAGCACCTGAAGCGGGCCGACGTCGCGCGCCGCCTGGAGAATGTACTCGGCAGTCTTCACCGGCAGCCCCCAGGGATCGAGCGAGATCTTCAAGGCTGGTGAATCGACCTGGCTTTGTTGCATGGCTCGATGCTGAGCCCACGTTCCCCGTTCCCCGGGAAAGAATCACACCACTCGGTAGCTGTCAGGCATCCCGAGACTCGTGATCATGTTGAGAACCTTGCATGCAAGCTGCACCTCAACCTGTTGGCCCGCCAGCGTGCGACTCCTCATGCCTAGGCCGATGATCATCTTGTATCGAAAGATCGCGTTCTCGATCAAGGGCGTTGGTGCATGGCTCTGGGTTCCGGTGCATCATTGAGGCGATGCCCTGATCCGGAGTCGCCACCGATGAAGTATCCGAAACGGAGTCAGTACAAGTACGCAAAATCCCCATACCGAATCCGCAATTGGCCTGAGTACGAAGCGGGCCTACGCAGACGCGGCGACCTCACCATCTGGTTTTCCGACGACGCCATCAAATCCTGGCGGGCACCAACCAGTGGTAGACCCGGCGGCCAACGCATCTACGGAAACATCGCGATTGAGGCGGCTCTGACGATCCGCATGGTCTTTCA